>DDST01000052.1 GCA_002343485.1 Proteobacteria bacterium UBA2383 | reverse complement strand
CGGGCCAAGGAACAGGGCCGGAATCGCATCATGGTGGCGAATGGAGCATAGATGAAGGCCGAGGTGCGCGATGTTATTCCGCTGAAGCCCAAACAGCGGTCGATCACCACGCTGAAAGGCGTCGGGCCGAAGCTGGCGGAGCGGTTGCGCCGGCTCGGTCTATACACTGCCGAAGACGTATTGCTGCATTTGCCATTGCGCTATCAGGACCGCAGCCGCATCACGCCTATCGGCAAATTGCAGCCTGGCGAAGAAGCGCAGATTGAAGCAACCGTAGTCAATAGCCAAATTAGCGGACGCAGCCGGCGTTTTCTGCTCTGTCACCTGAGCGATGGAACCGGTGATCTCACCCTGCGCTTCTTTCACTTCAGTCCTGCCCAGCAACAATGGCTCAGTCAGACCGGCGCCCGGTTACGTTGCTTTGGCGAAGTGCGGTCCAGTTATGCCGGTGGTTTGGAAATGATTCACCCGGAATGCCGCCGGATCGAACTGGACACGCCACCGGTCGACGGCCAACTCACCCCAATCTATCCGGCAACCGCCGGTTTGCAACAATTCACCCTGCGTAATCTGGCGGAACAGGTACTGGAACAGGCAGAGGCTTTATTGCCCGAGTTGTTGCCGCCAATGTTGCTTGCTCAGTTGAATCTGTCACCGATTGCCGAAACTGTGCGGTTGTTGCATCAGCCGCCGGCAGATACGCCGCTTGCGGAATTGGAAAGCGGCTGTCATCCAGCCCGGCGGCGGCTGGCCTTCGAGGAAATGCTGGCGCACCAGCTCAGTTTGCGCCGGTTGCGCGAACAGACCCGCCGCCAGGCCGCGCCGCCGCTGGCCAGCGGAAGCTTGAGCCAGCGCTTTCTGGAACGCTTGCCCTTCACGCTCACTGCCGCCCAGCAGCGGGTATTGAAGGAAATCAATGCCGACCTCATGCAGCCCCGCCCCATGCTCCGGCTGCTACAGGGCGATGTCGGCTCCGGGAAAACCGTGGTTGCCGCCGCTGCCGCATTGCGGGCGGTCGCAACGGGTGCTCAGGCAGCGTTGATGGCGCCCACCGAATTGCTGGCTGAACAGCATCACCGCAATTTCCGCGACTGGCTGGGCGAACTGGGCTTGGACGTTGCTTGGTTGACCGGACGGTTAACTGGCAAGGCGCGGCAGCTTTTACTGGGACGCTTGGCCGCTGGCGAGATTCAAATCGCTATTGGCACCCACGCACTGTTTCAGGAAACCGTCGAATTTGCGGAGCTGGCTTTAGTGATTGTCGATGAGCAACATCGTTTCGGCGTTCATCAACGGCTGGCCTTGCGCGAGAAGGGCCGCAATGAGGGCCGCTGCCCGCATCAGTTGATCATGACCGCCACCCCCATCCCGCGCACCCTGGCGATGAGCGCCTATGCCGATCTTGATACGTCGGTCATCGATGAGTTGCCGCCCGGCCGCCGCCTGGTTAAAACCGTCGTTGTGCCCGATCATCGGCGCAATGAGATCATTGAACGTATCCGCCAGGCCTGCCGCAAGGGCCGCCAGGCTTACTGGGTTTGTCCGCTGATTGAAGAATCCGAGGCGTTGCAATGCCAGGCGGCGACGGTGACTGCGGAACAGTTGACCGGATTGTTGCCGGAATTGCGCATTGGCCTGGTGCATGGCCGGCTATCAGCCAATGCCAAGGAAGCGGTAATGGCGGCCTTCAAAGCCGGGGAACTGGAGTTATTGGTCGCCACTACCGTGATCGAAGTCGGAGTTGATGTCCCTAACGCCAGCCTGATGATTATTGAGAACCCGGAGCGCCTGGGTCTGGCGCAACTGCATCAGTTACGGGGGCGGGTCGGGCGGGGCAGTATTGACAGCAGTTGCGTACTGCTTTACCGGCCCCCTCTGTCCCAAGTGGCCCATAGCCGCCTGGCGGTGCTGCGAGAATGTCACGACGGTTTTGAAATCGCCCGCCGTGACCTGGAGTTGCGCGGTCCTGGCGAAGTGCTCGGCACTCGCCAGACGGGCGAACAGAGTTTGCGGGTTGCCGATCTACTGCGTGACCAGGATTTATTGAATGTTGTTCGCCATACCGCCGACTTGTTGCTGCGCGACCACCCGGACTGCGTTGAACCGCTGATTCACCGCTGGATTGGCGCGGGGACGCGCTACGGTGAGGTGTAGCCATAGGGCCTATGTGGTTGGCAGTGGTGCTCGTTTAATCGGTTGTACTGGCAGTTCGACCGTCAATTCGCTGCCCTGATGGACGGTGCTGGTCACGCGGATTCTACCTCCATGTTTTTCGATAATGCCGTAGCTGATGCTGAGTCCTAGCCCGGTTCCCGTACCCACGGGCTTGGTGGTGAAAAACGGATCGAAAATCCTGGACAGGTTTTCCTCCGCAATTCCTGCGCCGTCATCCCGGATGGTGACCTTGACCCAATCGCCCTCCACCCGTGTCGCAACCCAGACGTTACCCTTGCTAGGGATGGCCTGAAAGGCGTTTTGCAACAGGTTCATAAAGACCTGGTTGAGCTGTCCGGGCAGGCATTCCACTTGAGGCAGGGGATGGTACTCCCGATGAATGGTAATACGGTCTTGGTACTGTTTGGCGAGCAGGCTCAGGGTTGATTCAATGCCTTCGTGCAAGTCGGCTGGGATCAGGCCGATATCGTCGGTGCGCGAAAAAGTGCGCAGATCCAGCACGATCTTCTTAATCCGCCCGGTGCCTTCCTGGCTACTGGCGATCAATTCCCGCAAAGTGTTCAGGGTGCCGGTAAAAGGGGATTGCCGGTTATGCGCGTCACCCCGGCGGCGGGCTTGACCGTTCGGCTCACCCTCGCCGATGTAGGCTTCGAGCGTGGCGGCCAGGCGCTCGGTATATTCCTCGATAAATTCCAGATTGCTGCAGACATAGCTGGTGGGGTTGTTTAACTCGTGGGCGATGCCGGCCACCAGGAGTCCCAGTGACGCCATTTTTTCCGACTGGACCAGCTGGTGCTGGGCGCGGGTCAAATCCCCGTAAGCGGTTTCGAGCTGCTGGTGGCGCTGGCTAAGCTCTTGGGTGCGTTCAGCGATTTTCGCTTCCAAATCGCGGTTGATGGCCTCCAGCAGGTGGCGGCGGTCACGCTCGGCGGTCAACGCCCGCAGCAGCAGATGGCCGCCGTAGACCAGAACCAGGGTCATGATCCCCGGTAAAATCGGTAGCCATAAACTGACCGCCGCGAACACCGCCCAGGCGATGACCAGGCACAGCGCCGCCAGCATGAGGGTCGCGGTCAGGGCGGCGAGCGGCTTGAGCCGGGTTGCCAGCAAGCTGGCGGCCAGCGCCAATGCCAACAAGCCCACCCAGCGTTCGATTGGCGTGGGTTCGGCGACGAAGCGTCCGCTCAACAGATTGTCCACGAGGGTGGCCTGAATTTCGACACCGGCGGTGGGGTTGCTGCCGATCCAGGAAAACGGGGTCAGGAAAGTGTCACCCGACAGGCGCTGCGGTTCGGGAGTGGCTTCCAGTGCGCGGCCTACCAGCACGATTTTGCCGGCGAAGATCCCCGGCGGCAGCAGGTGTTGGGGGTCAAGCGCCTGATAGTAGGACACGGTCTGAATCGTTTTCGGTGGTCCCTGGTAGTTGATCAACTGTTCTTGTGACAGCGCTTTTTGGCTGAAACCTCGCCATTCCGGTGCGACCGCCGCCCCCCCTGCTGGTTGTTCGAGGTAGCGCCGGACCATTTGCAAGGCGAAAGAAGGTAGATCCGGGGCGAGCAGCCGCGCCCGGCGCACGGTGCCGTCGGGGTCGATGCTGACGAAGGCGCCACCGGCCCAGGCCGCTTCTCGCAGAGCGGAAATCGGATCGATCCGAATTGTGTGGTGGAATAGAGGATCGTTGACCACCGACAGCGCGCTGGCCAGCACGCCGTTGCCAGCTTCGTGCAACGCCTGCGCCAGCGCCTGGTCCTCGGCCGGTTCGGAAGGTTCTGTGAACAGGATGTCAAAGCCGATCACCGCCGCGCCGGCGTGGTGAAGTTGCCGAACCAATTGGGCATGGAGACTGCGCGGCCAGGGCCATTGTTGTTTGATTTCGGCCATGGACGATTCGTCAATGGCGACGATAACGATAGAATCAGGGGGAGGTAGCGCACCACGCAGGGTGAACAGGAGATCCAATCCCTTGAGTTCGAGGAGCGCAAAAAACGAGGTGTTGAAGAAAGCAAGAACCAGCCCAAAGACTAGACCGGCAACCAGGATTGCCGGGGCAATGGACGAGAGTTGTAATCTCGGCAAGGTGTTAACTCAATATGGGCAAGGATCTACCCATACCAGCTGACCATTAATACGCACAAAGCAACCGCCCGCTACTCTTAAAAAAGATTCATCCTTGGCAATGGAATCATGATCTATTTTTACCGTTCTTATCTCACCTTGATCATCCGAAATCACTGCTATCACCGTATTAGGTTGCAGCTTGAGCAGCGTTTCAGCGGGAACTTCAACACCGGTCAATGTCATTGGGATGTCTCCTCAGGTTGCGAGCTAAAAATTAAGGACAAACCGGGCAAAGAGCGTTCGTTCTGGGATAAACCGGGGATTGACACCATCAACGGGTGTTTGAAACCCGTAATCCTGGAATTGAAATTTTTGATCGAACAGATTCTTGGCTTCGAGGGCGATAATCCCCCAGCGCTTGGGCAGGCGATACCCCAGACCGGCATCCACCAAAATGAAATCCTCGCTCTGAGTCGGCAGGACGGCTAATGATTGTGGATCCAGATTCTGGATATCCTGATTCACGTAGGTCACGCCCAGTCCGGCAAAAAAACCGGATGGATCAAAGTAGCGAATATTCAAGGGAATGCTGGTGGTTTTCAGCTCGACAGGCGTCGAAAAAAACAATTGCCGAAGATATTGGCCTTCTTGAAGCTTGAACCCTTCATAACGCCATGCCGCCGTGACCGCCCATCGTGGGTCCGGCAACCAATACAAATAGGCTTGATAGACATCTTCCTGGTCTTTCTCTATTTCAAAAGGTTCCGATTCTTGCGAACCCACCGGCACTTCGAGATCCCGTCTAACTGCTTCCAGACCTCCAAATAGTTGATTGTTGAACCGGACATTGAGTCCCAAGCCATAATTCTTGGAAAGCGTCATGGTCAAATCATCGAAAAATTGGTTAAACCCGGCAACTTGTGTCGGTTCAATGGTCTGTTCGAGCAGATAGGTCCGTCTGACTGCCTGAAACGCGGCTGCTCGTAGAGAAAGGTTATCGTTGATCGCCCACTGAACGCCAAACTTTGGATTCAGCTCGTTGCGATTTAACGTCGGATTATCGTCAGCCTGATAGCTCAAACCCACAGTCCAGATTAGCTTTTCTGGCCATTTGATATTGGCGTAGCCGTAGGCGATCTCTTGTTCGACTCGATCCGATGATTCGAAACCAATACCATCAAAATCAAGTGTGTAGGTACCGAGACCCGTTGTTAAATTAAAATCATTGGCCGTATGCAGCAGTTGGGCCTCCGCCTGATAGCCTGTCGCCCTGGTTCCAATCGTCAAATTTATAGTGGGGTACATCGAGATGCTATCCCGATCGGTATAGATGACGGAGGCGATGATATCGGTTTGGGGTGACAACGAATAATGCGCCCCGGCGCGGGCTACATCCTGATCGATCTCCCTGTGCACGGAATGATTGAATGAACCATCAAAGTGGGATGCCAGATCCCCGGTGATCGTTTCCCGATAACGATATTCGGCCTGAAGATTCAAATCCGGGGTGGCCGCAAATTGTGCGAACAGATTGTAGAGATTGTTTTTCAGATCGTTATTTTCCCGGTAACCATTACTCTGATAGCTGAACTGGCCGAGGCTGTAGGCGAATCGATTCGCCAAGCCGGAAACAATTAATTCATCTCCCCACGTGTTTTGATTGCCCCCCAGCCCGGAGAAAAACAGTGAAGGCCGATCCTGCACGAACAGCGGATTAAATTCGTACAGGGAAGGCGTGGCCGGTCCGCCGCTTGGAATCAGCAATCTGGTTTCCGCTACTCGCGGCGAAACCGGCGTGATGTTGATGGGTTGCAGCAACTGCGCTTGTAACAATTCGCTCACGCGGGCGGCTTCCACATTGGGTAATGCCGCATAGGAATCCGCCAGCAACCGGTGGGCCGAGTAATTGCTTGGATCGCGATTGACCGATTGCCAGCCTTCTTGCAGGCCGAGTTCAGTAAAACCGGCTTCGTTGTAAACGCGCCCCAAGGCCGCTGAACGGGCCGCCAAGTCTTCGTCCAGCAGCAATCGCGACCGGTATACGCCTCGATCATCGTTCAGTTCGATGGACTTTTGTAGATTCTCCACCGCTTCAACCGGTCGATTGACGCTTTGCAAACGAATGGCATCGTAGTACCAAGGTGTCGGATCGCGGGGATCGAGCTGTTTGGCGGCCTCCAGATATTTTTGCGCCGGCTGGTTTTGTTTGTTCTCGTAAAACGCCTTGCCGAGATAGCTGTTGTAGAGCGAGGCTTTCGGCTCCAGCAGTGTTGCCTTGCGTATCGCCGTGATCGCCTCATCGGTTTGGTTGTTTCGGAATAGCACCAGTCCCAAACCGAGTTGCGGCAAGCCCAGGGTCGAATCCTGTCCAATGGCGGTTTGGAACGCCTCGCGGGCTTTGTCCACCCGGTTATGCGCCAGTTGCAAGAATCCCCAGACGGTGTTGACCATGGCGTCGTCCGGCGCCCGTTGCCGCGCTTGTTCCGCCACTTTTACCGCTTCCTTCAGCCGGCCCATACCGAACAGCAAGCTGCTGTGCTGGATCAAGGCGCGGGCATTGTTAGGGTCAAGTTCCACCGCCTTGCGGGCCGCTTCTAGCGCAGCATCCAGATCGAATTCGGCCTGCCGGACCAGACTGAGACTCAGATATGCCGGGGAGGAGGATGGATCGGCGGCGACCGCCTGTTCGGCATCGGCCCGCGCCTGCGCCTTGCGGTTTTGCACCAGTTCGATATTGGAACGCAGGCTGTAAGCCAGCGCATTGTTAGGATCGAGCGTCAGCGCCCGGTCGATGGCCTGCCGGGCAGCAATGGCTTGGCCTTGCAACAAATGATTCTGCGCGGTCTGGACCCAATACCCGGAGGATTGCGGGCCGTTGCGGTGACGATCACGCTCCGCTGAGGCATCGATCGTATTCGGATAGTAGAGTGACCATTGCACTGCATCGAGCGGGTTGATCAACACCGTCTTGCGCGGCGCTTCGCCAACCTTCGCGCTGGCCTGTTCGTTTGCCGCTACCAACACGCTGCCCTGCGGGTTGCTGAGCTCGACCAGTCCATCGAGCACGGCCAAGCGGGCCACGCCGGCGGGAGCGAGCGCCAAATTGAACTCGGTGCCGCGGATGGTGGCGGTGGCCGGCAGGGTTCGAATCTCCAGCAACTGGTTGTTGTCGCGGACCCAGATTTCACCACCTAGCAAGCGCAGAATGTTTTGCAGGACGCTGTTTGAGGCAGGGACGATTTCCCGGGGGGCGACCTGCTTGAGTTCCAATTGGCTGTTGCTGTTGAGTTTGATTTGCGCGCCATTCGCCAATAAAACCGCGGCGCGGCTGCCCTCGCTGGTCCGCACCACCTCGCCGGCTGCCAACAACTCCCCCGTACCGATTGTCTGCCAGCGTCCTTGGCGTAGTACTTCGGCGGTTCCCGCCACACTGACCATCTCGCCCGCTTCCTGGGCCAAGGCGTACAGCGGCAGAAGCACGACAGCCAGCAGCCAATAAAGCCGGTTCTCTATGCCCAACCACCCATGCTGGGTTGGCTCACTTTTTCGTTTTTGCCATTCTTGAGAAATGGTTACAGGGTGAAATTTGTTCATTATTTTTCTTGAGTTATTAGATTGTAACGGCGTATGCAGTAATTCGCAGCGGATCGCTAAAAGCGCGCTGGCTGGAGAAAGATCGGTATTGAGATTAGCAGCATTCCATAAAAAAACGCTCTCCTGCTTGTAACATTCACCGCAATTCTTTGGGCAAAGCAAACACGACATTCTCTTCCCGGCCCGCGCTTTCGGTCATCGCCTCTGCCCCCAGCTCCCGTAACCGGGCGATGACTTGTTGTACCAGCACTTCCGGCGCTGAAGCGCCAGCAGTGACGCCGATGGCGGTTTTACCGTCCAGCCATGCTGGGTCGATATCGTCCGGCCCGTCGATTAATTGCGCCGGGGTGCCTTCTTTCTCAGCCAGCTCTCGTAAACGGTTGGAATTGGAGCTATTACGCGAACCCACCACGAGCATCAATTCACAGTCCCGCGATAGATCCTTGACGGCATCCTGACGATTTTGCGTGGCGTAGCAAATATCGTCCTTGCGCGGTCCCTGGATGGCTGGGAAGCGTTCGCGCAAGGCGGCCACGATTCGCGCAGTGTCGTCCACCGATAACGTAGTTTGGGTCACATACGCCAATCCGGCGGGATTGTGCACGGCCAGGGACTGCACATCTTCAACCGTTTCCACCAGATACATCCGTCCGCCCGCGCGCTCGTCATATTGGCCCATGCTGCCTTCGACTTCGGGATGACCGGCATGGCCGATCAGGATCACTTCGCGGCCAGCGCGCGCATGACGGCTGACCTCCAGATGCACTTTGGTCACCAGGGGACAGGTGGCGTCGAAGACTTTCAATGCACGCTGAGCCGCCTGTTCCTGCACGGTCCGCGACACGCCGTGGGCGCTGAAAATTACCGTTGCCCCGTCTGGCACTTCATCCAGCTCCTCGACGAACACTGCCCCTCGTTGCCGCAAATTGTCCACAACAAAGCGGTTATGCACCACTTCATGGCGCACGTAGATCGGCGCTCCGAACAAGTCCAGCGCTCGCTCGACGATACCAATGGCTCGATCGACCCCGGCGCAGAAACCGCGAGGATTGGCAAGATGAATATGTGCGCTCATGCGGATCTCCGAGGAAAAATTCAAGATCGTCAACTGGACTGTTCAGCGTTGGCCGGTTTAGACCCTAGACTCTCTACGACGAGCAGCACTGCGCCGGCGAAGATTGCTGAATCGGCGATGTTAAAAGCCGGCCAATACCAGCGATTATAATAGAGCTGGATGAAGTCAATCACCTGGCCCAGCCAAGCCCGGTCGATCAGATTACCAACCGCACCCCCCAAAATCAGCGCCAGTGCGGCGGCCAGCCATTTTTCCTGCGGTTTGAGCCGCGTTAGCCAAATTACCAGGCCGATACTGACCAATGATCCCAGTCCCAGAAAAAACCAGCGCTGCCAGCCACCGGCTTGTGCCAGAAAGCTGAAAGCAGCGCCGGTGTTGTAGGTCAGCATCAGGTTGAACGAGGGCATCACCGCGACTGGCTGGTGCATCACGAGCAGCGTCTCGGCGAGGTATTTGGTGACTTGGTCGAGAACGATGACCAAGCCACTCAGCCAAATCCAGGATTTGAGCATTGGTTTATTCCAGGCCAGGGTCTGTGCTCAGGCGAATTTTCTTTCTTCTCCCGCGCCAAACGCATTTTCCACGCAGCGCCCGCACAGTTCAGGATGCTCGGAATTTTGACCGACGTCTTCTCGATGATGCCAGCAACGAATGCATTTACCGTGTGTACTGGCTGTGACCTGCACCACCAGCGGCTGACCGTTGATTGGCAGCACTGCCGCTGCGCTTGACGCTTCGGCCAGCGGATGCACCCGGGCATAGGAAGTAATGAAGAAGAACCGCAACTCATCGCCCAGCCGTTTCAGATCAGCCGCCAGTTCGCCATCGCAGTACACATCCACTTCGGCATCCAGTGACGAACCGATGCCGCCTTCGACCCGTACCTGCTCCAGCTTCTTGCTGACGGCCTCGCGGACGTTGAGCAACCGTTCCCAGCAGGCGGCGTTCAGCGATTCCTTATCATCCACCGCGAACAGTCCTTCATACCAGGTCGTTAGGAACACCGACGGGCCACGCGCACCCGGCAGATTCCGCCAGATTTCTTCAGCGGTGAAGCTGAGAATCGGCGCCAGCCAGCGGGTCATCGCTTCCAGAACATGGTGCATAGCGGTTTGCGCCGAGCGCCGGGCAATGCTGTCACGGCCGGTGGTGTACTGGCGATCTTTGATGATATCCAAATACAAACTACCCATGTCCACCGAGCAGAAGTTATGGATCTTCTGATAAATCAAGTGGAAAAGATACTGGTTGTAAGCCTCCAGAATCTCTTTCTGCACGCGCTGGGTACGATCGACCGCCCAACGGTCCAATGCCAGCATTTGCTCCGGAGGGAGACGATGCTGCACTGGATCGAAGCCATTGAGGTTGGCCAGCAGGAATCGGGCAGTATTACGCATCCGCCGGTAGGAATCGGCCATACGCTTAAGAATCTCGTCAGAAACGCCCATTTCCGCCCGATAATCGGTCGCTGCTACCCATAGGCGCAACACATCCGCACCCAACGAGTTGAACACTTTCTGCGGCGCGACCACATTGCCCAGTGACTTCGACATCTTGCGGCCCTGGGCATCGACGGTGAAGCCGTGCGTCAGTAATCCCTTGTAGGGTGCAATCCCGCGCATCGCAGTCGAGGCCAGTAGCGAGGATTGGAACCAGCCGCGATGCTGATCAGAACCTTCCAGGTACAAATCCGCCGGGAAATGCAACTCGGGACGACGCTCCAAGACTGAAAGGTGGGTGGTGCCGGAATCGAACCACACATCCAGGGTATCCGGCGCCTTATCGTACTCCGCCGCCTCCGCGCCCAATAACTCCACCGGGTCCAGCCCGAACCAGGCGTCGATGCCGCTCTGCTCGATGCGTTGCGCCACCTGTTCGATCAATTCCTGCGTGCGGGGATGCATCTCTCCTGTTTTTTTGTGGGTGAACAGCGTGATCGGCACACCCCAGTAGCGCTGGCGGGAGACACACCAGTCCGGACGATTGCTCACCATGCCTTGAAGCCGTGCTTCGCCCCAATCCGGGGTAAAATGGACTTTGTTGATCTCCGCCAGGGCGCGGGCACGTAGCCCGTGCTGGTCCATGCCGATGAACCATTGGGGCGTGGCGCGAAAGATGATGGGGGTTTTATGCCGCCAGCAGTGGGGGTAGCTGTGCCTGATCTGGGTCACGCGCAGCAGCATTCCATGCGTCTTAAGGGCGTCGAGTACCCGCTCGTTGGCAGCGAAAACGTGCAGCCCGGCAAACAGCGGGGTATCCGCCAGAAATTTGCCATCCGGACCGACCGGGTTATCCACGGGCAGTCCATAGCGAGAACCCGCGACATAGTCCTCCTGACCGTGAGCCGGGGCAGTATGCACCGCGCCTGTGCCGGCCTCGGTGGTGACGTGATCGCCGAGAATGATAGGAACTTCTCGATCATAGAACGGATGGCGCAAGGCCAATCCTTCCAGGCCGCTGCCCAGGCCGTGAGCCAATACCAGATAGTTTTCCACCTGCCAGCGAACCAGCGAGTCTTTCAGTAACGCTTCAGCGACGACCAGCCGCTCCCGGCCCCGATCAGTCTCAACCTGGATGACGAGATATTCCAGTCCTGGATTGAGCGCTACCGCCTGGTTGGCTGGCAGGGTCCACGGTGTGGTCGTCCAGATGACGGCCGACAGCGGTCCCTGGCCTTCATGACCTTCAACATGGCGTAATCGCGCCAGCAATGCTTCGGGATTTGCCACGGGAAAGCGCACGTCAATCGCTGGCGAATCCCGGTCTTCGTACTCCACTTCAGCTTCGGCCAGCGCCGAGCCGCAGTCGATGCACCAATACACCGGCTTGGAGCCGCGATATAGATAGCCGTTGGCGATGATGCGCGCCAGCGAACGCACGATGTCGGCTTCGGCGCGGAAATCCATGGTCAGATAGGGATGTGCCCAGTCGCCCAGCACGCCCAGCCGCTGAAAATCAGCGCTCTGGCTGGCCACCTGTTCAGTGGCAAATGCCCGGCAGGCGTCGCGGAATTGATGCGCGTCGACCTTAACGCCGACCTTGCCCAGTTTCTTTTCCACCACCTGTTCAATGGGCAGTCCGTGGCAATCCCAGCCCGGCACATAGGGCGCATCGAAGCCGCTCAGCGTCCTGGATTTAACAATGATGTCTTTGAGTACTTTGTTGACGGCGTGGCCGATGTGGATCACCCCGTTGGCGTAGGGTGGGCCGTCGTGCAACACGAACTTAGGCCGGCCAGCAAATTCGGTGCGCTGGCGATGGTACAGATCCAGCTCCCGCCAATAGCGCAGCAAATCCGGCTCACGCTTGGCAAGATCGGCCTTCATCGGGAAGGCGGTCTGGGGCAGGTTAAGAGTGTCTTTATAATCGGCCACGATAAACCTCTGAAAACCAGTACTCAAACGCCCCTCTGGCCTTGAAGGAGAGGGGTGGAAGGCGGGGGGCTTGCTTCCTTGTTCTTTTGAGAAAAAGGAGCAGGGGGTGAAGGATTGACGCCCTTCCCCGCTTGCAGGAGAGGGGTTGGGGGTGAGGGAGGCGCTTGCAAGATCCCTCGCGCCACAAACCAGTCCCGGGCATCCTGCTCATCCCGCTGAATTTGCTGACGCAACGCATCCAGGGATTCAAACCGCTGTTCCGGACGCAGATAGTGCAAAAAATCGACTCTGACATGCTTACCGTAGAGGTCGCCCTGAAAATCCAGCAGATGGACCTCCAGTTGCTCGCGAACGCCCTGCACGGTAGGCCGGCGGCCCACGTTGGCCACGCCAGGCCAAAGTTTCAGGCCAGGACCGCTTATAAGCACCACATAGACACCATAGACGGGGGTGGCGCGCCGGTGTAGATGGATATTGGCGGTCGGGAAACCGAGCGTGCGTCCTCGCTGGTCGCCGTGCGCTACCCGCCCGCACATGTCGTAGGGCCGGCCCAGCAGTTGCATCGTCAATTCCAGATCCCCCCAACCCAGCGCCTGCCGGATCCGGGTACTGCTGACGCGCTCACCATCGACCATGTAGCTGTGACTATCAGCGACTGCAAAGCCATGCTGTTGGCCTGCCGCAACCAACATGGCGAAATCGCCGGTACGGCGGTGACCAAAGCGGAAATCATCGCCAATCACCAGAGAGCGAATACCCAGCTGGCGAACCAGTAAGTCTTCGATAAAGGTCTCTGCCGGCATCGCTGCCAGCCGCTGGTCGAATTTCAGGCACAGCACTCTTTCGATACCCAATCCGTTCAGCGCCAATAATTTCTCACGCAGGCGCATCAGCCGGGCAGGCGGTGCTGCCGGACCGGCGAAAAATTCTTGGGGTTGTGGTTCGAAAGTAATGACCAGCCGGGGCAGGCGCAACTGCCCCGCCGGCTCAGCCAGTTGGGTCAGAATTGCTTGATGGCCGAGATGTACCCCATCGAAATTGCCAATAGTGGCCACGCAACCATGATGTCGCGGGCGAAGATTGTGTTGACCGCGGATGAATTCCATGCCGTTCGTGCTGACTCCGGATTTGGGAAATTCGTGATTATACGGAGTTGACAGCGATTTTCATGTAAAAATAGATTATTACGCAGTGTTGATCACGATGGGGGCGGTGAATCCATCCTTCTACCGATGCAACAAGTGCTTAGGGCGTATCCCTACCATCAGCACCGCCAGCAAATAACTTCCCCCGCCGCCCGCAATCAATCCGCCTAGATGCCACAAGCGTTCATGGGCGCTGGCGTGAACCCAGTGTTCGAGATCACCGGTGCCGGACCACAACACCAGCCCCAGCGCCAGATTAGCGATCGCCAGTTGCAGCAGGTATATCACCCAGCCTGGCTGCGGCTGGTAAATGCCCCGCCGGCGCAGGTTGATAAACAGCAGCCCTGCATTGAGAAACGCCGCCAGCGACGTTGCCAGCGCCAGCCCCGCGTGCGCCAGAGGCCAGATCAGGATCAGCACCATCGCCGTATTAGCGCCCATGGCGATCACCCCGTATTTGACCGGGCTGCGCGTATCCTGACGGGCGTAAAAACCGGGGGCCAGCACTTTGATCAGCATGAAAGCCACAAGGCCGAGCGCAAAAGCCATCAGACTGCGCGCCGACATTGCGACATCACGGGCGTCGAATTCGCCATACTGAAACAGCGCCGACAGCATCGGTCCGGCAAGCAGAACCAGCGCCACCGTGGCCGGTACGCCGATCAGCAATGCCCAGCGTAGCGCCCAATCCAGCGTGCGGGAGAAATTGCCGGTCTCAGCGCTAGCGTGTTGGCGGGACAACCGGGGCAGGATCACCGTACCGAGTGCAACCCCAAAAATACCGAGTGGAAATTCTACCAGCCGGTCGGAGTAGTACAGCCAACTGACGCTGCCAGATACCAGAAACGAGGCCAGCAGCGTATCAATGAGTAAGTTGACCTGCGCCACCGACGAACCAAACACCGCTGGCAGCATCAATTTCAGCACCTGTTGTACCCCTCGCGCGGCCCAGCCCCAGCGCGGACGCGGTAACAGCTTGACCTGGCGCAGAAAAGGAATCTGGAAGCCTAATTGGATAATTCCGGCAATAAATACCCCCCAAGCCAATCCCATGACCGGCTGCTCCATGAGTGGCGCTAGCCACAGAGCGGCGGCAATCATGGTCAGGTTCAGAAACACCGGCGTTACGGCTGGAATGGCGAATCGGCCACAACTGTTCAGCACCCCGCCGGCCAAGGCCGTCAGTGAGATGAACAGGAGATAAGGGAAGGTGATGCGCAACATTTCCACCGTCAGCGCGTATTTGCCAGCATCCGCAGTGAAACCTGGCGCGAAAATTAGGATCAGCAGCGGCGCCGCTAGAACACCTATTGCGGTGATAGCCAGCAGGATCGCACCCAATGTACCGGTGACCTGGTCAACCAGTTCCCGCAATTCCTCGGGAGAGTGTTGCGTCTGATATTCCGAGAACACGGGCACGAAGGCTTGCGAGAATGCTCCCTCAGCGAATAGCCGGCGCAGGAAATTCGGGATGCGGAAAGCGACGAAGAACGCGTCAGTACCGGCTCCGGCCCCAAACAATTGCGCATAAATCATATCGCGGATGAAGCCGGTCACGCGCGATAGCGAAGTCATGGCGCTGACAATGCCGGTGGATTTGAGAAGAGCCTTGCTCATGGCGATTCTGCCAGGGGGATGGAAAGGCGCGGATGATAGCTGGTTCGGCCTTGGCTGTCAGCGGTAGCGCAGGGATTGACAGGGCAGTTGGAAACATCAATAGTATTTAACTTTTTTAATATCCCAATGCCGCCATGACCCCTAATTTCTCTCCCTGAAAGAGAGAAGGGAGCGGATAATGAATGTATGAATTTTAAGGAGTCTTGATTTTGGCCAATACTGCTCAAGCGAAGAAGCGCGCCCGCCAGGCGGAGAAGCATCGTCAGCACAACGCCAGCATGAAATCCATGTTGCGCACCTATATCAAGCGGGTGATCAAAGCCATCCATTCCGGTGACCAGGCAAAGGCCGAAGCCGAATACCGGATCGCGGTGCCCGTGGTCGACCGCATGGCCCGCAAGGGGCTGATTCACGCTAATAAGGCCGCCCGTCACAAGAGCCGCTTGACCCATCATATCCGCGGCATGGCGACCTGAGCGGCACGCTACGCACTCCTCATTCGCTCGAAAGAACATCCGAGGGTACGCAATGCGTACCCTGCCTCGTGCGGCTTATTTGTTTAATAAATCTTTTTCTCAGTTGCTGAGACTGTCCGGGCAAAGCGTCCCAGATAAGCCAGCCCCTCAATGGCCCGGTTGCCATACCACGAGGTCATTTCCCCGTCGATCAGCCGCAATTTCTCCAATGGGCAACGATAATCACGGGCGAAACTTTCCAAATCATCCATCTGAAAACGGTAGGGTTCGCTGCTGAACAGGATTAGATCGGCAGCGTCCAGCAGGGTCCGATCCACTTCCAGCGTGGGGTAACGTGCTTCCGGCTCGACGGGTAGCGTCTCCCACCCTACCAGGTTCAGCATCCGGGCAATATAGGTCTTGCGGCTAATGCCCATCCACGGCTGGCGCCAGATCAGGTACAACACCTTTCTCCGGGGCCAATTTACCTGACGCAGTTCAGCCAGCGCTTGTTCGAAGTTCGCTGCCAGCCGTTCTGCGTCTGCTTCACGGTGAAAGATCCCTCCGAGCAACCGGTAGAGCAGCAGGTTATCCTCCGGGGCCAATGGGTGTGTGACAATCACCTCCAATCCATCCGCCATTAGCTTTTCTGCCAGTCCACGAGGATTCTCGTCGACGTTAAGGATGACATGCGTCGGCTGAAGCATATTCAACCGGTTGTATTTAATCTTTTTAGTTCCGCCAACACTGGGAATGGCTGCGACCTCCGGTTGGGGATGGATGCAGTAATGTGTGCGGCCCGCAATCTGGTCAGCAAGTCCTAATGCAAATAACAATTCGGTAATGCTCGGGACTAGCGAGACAATCCGGGAGGGTGTGCTGGCAGGTTCATGCCGCAAACCAAGGGCGTCGGTCAGGGTTTCCAAGAATATCCCCTTCTCGCAGTTTGCCGCCCTGTTATCCGGGCGCGAATGCGGTAAGAGAGAGGCGGATTCGGTTGAGTGTCCATCTCAGCGGCAAGATCGCTCAGAATTTGAAAATCACGAAACAAAATGCCGGCCCTTTTCCCGGACGGATTCCGGTGTCACCCCCGTCCATTGCTTGAATGCACGAGAAAAACTTTTTTCATTGAGAAAGCCGACGGCCGGTGCAATTTGCTTGATGGGTCTGGATGTCCTGTTCAGAAGGTCAACGGCCCGGTCCCGCCGGATTTCATTTTTTAGCGCCTGCAACGATGTGCCTTCTTCTTGCAATTGCCGGTGCAGTGTCCTGGATGATACATGGAGTTCCATGGCAAGCGATTCCCCTGTATGCGGGCTATCGGGTTGCATTCTCAAAAGTTCGCGAACGCGCTGAACCAGTAGCCGGTCCCGCCGATAGGGAAACATCGTTAAAGGAAGCGCTTGCTGGAGCATTTTGTTGAGTGCCCGGTCGTCCCGGCGAATGGATAACGCTGCGTATTGCGGATCAAAACTGATCTTGGCTACGGGAGCGCAGAAATGCAGCGGGCCAGGAAAAAGCGCCCGGTAAACTTCAATATGCTTTGGTGTGTCGAAAGGAAAGCAGGCGTCCAATAAAGGTATCCGTGAATTAATCGCCCAACAGGCATATCCAAGAATATATCGAAAGAGCGTGGCGAAGCAGAACTCCTCCATGTCGCCCAAATCCCTGTTGACCTCAATGGCGATGGATGCCGCTGCTTTGGTAACACCAAATTTCAGCGTAATGTCATCAGTTAATAATCGATGGTGACGACACCAGCGTTTCAAGGCGACTTCCAATGTGGGCGAGCTTAGGGAAGCCCTGCATAGCATTCCATAAGTACCCCAGGGAAGTTTGCGTGAAAACCATCCAAGCGCCTCATCGTCAAGCTCTTGTATGGCAATACCGAACAGGGTCTCCATTTGAGACACGGTGACTCTATTCGTGGAGTCCAATAGGAATTCTGGCGTCACTCTCGCGCACCGAAGGGCATGGCTTGGGTTTTTGCCATAGCGTTGGTATGCGGCAACGATTGCGCGAACAAACGCTACAGGTGTTATGGCGACCTCGGTCATCACACGTCTATTCGTTTGAATTGTCAGCTCATGTTCAAAGTCCAATACTATGCGGAGTGACAAAAATTGCAACTATATTGGCGTTATCCCTGGCAAAAATTGCAACCATGTTGGCAAACCTCGCTTTCTCGTTCCCTTTACCATTGTGGCCATCATGACAAGCAGGTTTGCTGAAATCATGGCCGCGACGGCCCAACGTTGCCAGCAAACACTCTGCGCTTCGGTTGGCGTGGCAAGCGTTGCCAGCGAAAGCAATCCGTCGATCATCCCGCCGGTAACGGGTTTGTTCGATCTCCTTGGCAGTAAGATTCGTAACCGGTGGGATGGACGGCGGTGACGCCAGCCAGTTCCAGAATCAAGGCGGAGAGCGTGCTGGAAATCCGATAGAACGGGATCGTCCGGCCTTCATGGAGCTGGTGAGACCGGCCAAGGTTCGACACCGCATGGGCAACCGGCTTCTCGCCGCAACAATCGTTGTAAAGGCGTATTATTTAGCGCATAAGGCGCATAACCTTTTTTAAGGAGAATCCCTTTTATGTCCGCGGTCATCAGCTCGTTCAGATCCCCCATGCCCGGCGTCGATCAGGCCCGGCCCCGCCACAAGGTGCGCTTCGTGACCGCCGCCAGTCTGTTTGACGGCCATGATGCTTCAATCAATATCATGCGCCGCATCCTGCAAGCCAGCGGCGCAGAAGTCATCCATCTTGGACACAACCGCTCGGTCGATGACATTGTCACCGCTGCTCTTCAGGAAGACGCTCAAGGTATTGCGATCAGTTCCTATCAAGGTGGTCATGTCGAGTTTTTCAAATACATGATCGACCTGCTGCGCGAGCGCGGCGGCGCCAACATCAAAGTGTTCGGCGGCGGTGGCGGGGTGATTGTGCCTGAGGAAATCCATGCGTTGCATGAGTATGGCGTGACCCGCATTTTTTCGCCGGAAGACGGTCAGGCTATGGGTTTGCAGGGCATGATCGACCATATGATCACCGTCTGTGATACCGATCCTGCTCAACATGCACCCCAGACCTTGGATGGGGTTAAGGCCGGTGACTGGCGGGATTTGTCCCGGATGATCACGGCGTTGGAGAACCATGTTATCTCTCCGGAACTACGCCAGCAGCTTCTCAACGAAGCCAAGGCCAGCACGGTACCGGTTCTCGGCATCACCGGCACCGGTGGTTCCGGTAAGTCCTCGCTGACTGATGAGCTTGTGCGGCGCTTCCGGCTGGATCAGGACGACCGGCTGAAAATCGCGGTAATCGCCGCCGATCCCTCGCGGCGCAAGACCGGCGGGGCATTGCTCGGCGACCGTATTCGCATGAACGCTATCAATGGGTCCAATCTGTACATGCGTTCGCTGGCCACTCGCGCCGCAGGTAGCGAGGTGCCGGAAACCCTAAGCGACATCCTAGCCGCCTGCAAGCTGGCCGGTTTTGATCTGCTGATCGTGGAGACCTCCGGCATCGGCCAGGGCGACGCCGCTATCGTGCCACTGGTGGATCACTCACTGTATGTGATGACGCCGGAGTTTGGCGCGGCTTCGCAGTTGGAAAAGATCGACATGCTCGATTTCGCCGATGCGGTAGCGATCAATAAATTCGACCGCAAGGGTGCCGAGGATGCGCTGCGCGACGTGCGCAAGCAGGTGCAGCGCAACCATAAGGCGTTTGGTCTGTCGCCGGACGACATGCCGGTTTATGGCACGATCGCCGCCCGGTTCAATGATGATGGAGTGACCGCGCTCTATCACGGCGTGGTGGGATTGTTGCGCGATAAGGGGTTGCCGTTGGAATCAGGCCGGCTGGCTTCTGTGAAAGGCAAGGCATCCACCGGCAAGACCGTGATCGTGCCGGCGGCGCGCGCCCGCTACCTGGCGGAAATCGCCGACACGGTGCGCGGCTACCATAAACAGGTGGAGGAACAGGTCAAGCTGGTTCGTCAGCGCCAGCAGTTGCAAGCGGTCAAGGCGCTGTTGGAAGCCGAGAATAAATCTGTTGCCGACCTGGAGCCTTTGCTGGAGCGGGTGGAATTACAAATCGACCCGCACGCGCGCAAGCTGGTGGATATGTGGCCGCAGGTGCGGGAAAGCTACCGAGGCGACGAGTATGTCGTGAAGATTCGCGACAAGGAAATCCGCACCCCGTTGACCCGCCGTTCCCTGTCAGGCACCCGTATTCCCAAGGTGGCCATTCCGCGCTTTGAGGAGCATGGCGAATTGTTGCGCTGGATGATGCGTGAGAATATGCCCGGCAGCTTCCCCTATACGGCTGGGGTATTTGCCTTCAAACGTGAGAATGAAGACCCGACCCGCATGTTCGCCGGTGAGGGCGACCCATTCCGTACCAACCGCCGCTTCAAAAAATTATCGGAACACGCGGAAGCGACCCGCCTGTCCACCGCCTTCGACTCAGTGACCCTGTACGGCTGTGACCCGGACGAGCGGCCGGACATTTACGGCAAGGTCGGCAATTCC
>DDST01000142.1 GCA_002343485.1 Proteobacteria bacterium UBA2383 | reverse complement strand
GAATATATAGTGCTCAGCGTCAGTGCTATTCTCATGGAAAATAATATATTGTTTTTAATATCAATAGCCAGAATAACCCCATTATAATACCATTTATTTGGGATGATAAAATGATATATGCTTCTAGTTAGAGACAAAAAACATCGTTCAAATAAGAAAAAATTAAAATGCAAAAAATTTGGATAGGATTGTAAAAAATCCTGACATTCTCTCGTTAGCTTAGGTGAGGACGAAAACGGATTTAGCAACGA
Source organism: Proteobacteria bacterium UBA2383 (assembly GCA_002343485.1). Lineage (GTDB taxonomy): Bacteria > Pseudomonadota > Gammaproteobacteria > Competibacterales > Competibacteraceae > UBA2383. Next base: position 15,591 of record DDST01000142.1, on the reverse strand, counting down.
CAAAGAGGATAATTTTCTAAATAAATATTTTAAAATCAATCATTTTTTTCAATAAACTTACCAGACTTCATGACCTTCCACCGCCGTACACTCATAAGATCCAAAGTGTAAAAAGACCTGATAGTGTCTACAACACTGAGTGTTAAGCCGACAATCCCAATTCAATGAAACTAACAATTCTTTAGTTGCATGACGCGTTCGAACCAATAATAGTTAAACCACTTTAATGATATGGCTATATAGGAAACCCCCATGTCCATTCGCGATTGGCCCGATGACGAACGCCCTCGGGAGAAGTTGCTGCAACGGGGCGCCGCTGCCCTTTCCGACGCTGAGCTGCTAGCGATTTTTCTACGGGTCGGCGTTCCGGGCCGCAGCGCCGTTGATCTGGCGCGCGACATGCTCAAGCAGCACGGCGGCCTCCGTCAGTTGCTGGAACTGGATCAGGCCAGATTCTGCGCAACGCATGGTTTGGGGCCGGCCAAATATGTGCAGCTACAGGCCGTGCTGGAACTGGCTCGCCGCCATCTGGAAGATACCCTGCAACGGGTCGACGCCATTCAAAGTGTGGCCGATACCCGCCGCTATCTGATGGCACGGATGCGTCACCATCCCCATGAAGTATTCTCCTGCCTGTTCCTGGACAACAAGCACCGCGTTATCCAGTACGAAGAGCTGTTTTTTGGGACTATCGACAGTTCCGCCGTGCATCCGCGCCAAGTGGTGAAACGCGCCTTGCATCACAATGCCGCCGCAGTGATCGCGGCCCACAATCACCCTTCCGGAGTCGCTGAACCCAGCCGGGCTGACGAGGCCATTACTTTACGGCTGAAAGACGCCTTGGCCACGGTCGACATCCGGTTGCTGGATCATGTGGTGATTGGGGATGGGCAAACGGTGTCTTTGGCCGAACGAGGGGTGTTATAGCTTCCTGCAAGGACGCTCTGATCCCCCTACCCTGCTCTCTCTGTCAAGAGAGAGGATGCTAAAATCCGCGTGCTTCCCGAATGCGATCATAAGCAGCGGTGATTTCGCGGGTTCTCTCGGTAGCGCGGGCCAGCTCCACGGGTGAAACATCCGTGGATGCCAGCTTATCGGGATGGTGTTGCCGGATCAGGCGGCGGTAAGCCAGTTTAATCTCTTCGGTACCAGCCTCACGCTTTACACCCAGTATGCTATAAGCATGATTCAGCGAGTTGACAGCGGTGGCCGGCCGCCGATCGTGCTGGCGTTCGCGTTGCCAGCCAGTTCCTGCGCCGCTGGAATCCCCAAAACCATCCTGGCCAGACTGATGCGCCCAGCGCTGGGCGCGAAACAAGGTATGCAGGGTTTCAAACTGTAAGCGGTGAATACCCAAACGTTCGGCCACGGACGACAAACGGGCATGGGTTTGTGGATGCAAGCTGCCGTCAGCGTAGGCAATATTCAGCAGCAACTCCAACAATTGCTGCAACATCGATGGATAGCTGCGACAAGCGCGCTGAAACGTCTCGATAGCGGTTTCCACCGAAAATTCCGGCTGCTTGCCTTTGGTGAAGCCATCGATTGCGGATTGCCGCTGGCCGGCGTTCAACTGAAGATGATCCATCATGGCGCGAGCTGCCGCGATTTCCCGTTCCGAAATCCGGCCATCGGCTTTGGCAATGTAGCCCATGATCTGAAACGCTGTCGCATTGAATACACTCCGCGCATGATCGCGACCCGTCGTCTCAGGCGTTGGCGATGCAACTTTCCATTGATTTTGATCAAAATTATGGCCGACTGCCGCGCCCAGCAGCGCACCCAGCGGCCCGCCGACCATAAAGCCAAAAGCTCCGCCAAACAGTTTTCCAAACACGCTTAATCAAGACCTCTATCGTCGCCGGTGTACGTCAAGATTTCAGATAGCGCTCGTCGTCGTAAGTTTTCAGCCAGTCTGGCCGTAAACCGATCAGGGCTGTAATTAGCATACCGTTGATCAACCCTTCTGGAAAAAGATAAAGCGGTATGAACGGCAGATATTCGTTACTAATACGGGCAAAGCTGTAGGTTTCAGTGACGATCAGCAGGGCGGCCAGCGTCAACACGGTCACACCGGCAGTCACCATCGCGTTGAAGAATGCACAGAGGAAAATATAGATGAAGAGATGATGGGGGAGGTAGCGGTCCACAAGCGCATACACGCCATAACTGACCGAGACTGGCAGCACACTCAATAACAGCGCGTTCATGGCCAGCGCCGCCCAATCGCCGCTGCCGGCAGTCACGGCTAGCATGATCAGGCTGGAACCGATGATGCTCAGCGACCAACCGAACATCAAGGTATAGACGGTCACTCCCAAGAGATGAAACCCAAGCGCTGGACGAACGCCGATCTCGAAAATCCACATTAGGAATAAAACCGCCGAAGCACCCAGAAAGACATGCTGGAGCTGGGGGTTGACCCGCAAAACACGCCAGGGGGCCCAACGAAAAGCGTACAGTCCAACCAGCAACCAGACGAAGTTGGCAGAGAATAAAAGATCAGCAGGAAGTAGCGAGTCAGTCAGATTCATGATGTAAGCATACCGCAACTGACGGACACGCGGTGTTGCAAAATGCCAATGGAATCGATTTACTGCTGATCAAATGGGCGGGAGACCGGTTCCCTCGGTGCCGCTCGCCGTACGAGGCGCCTGTTCCGGCAGCAGCATGATGAACTCGCTACCTTGACCCTCGTCACTGCACACGATGAGTTCGCCGCCCAAGAGGGCGGTGACGATATTGTGAGCGATATGCAACCCCAATCCAGTGCCACCCTGGCCCATTTTAGTGGTGACGAAGGGATTGAAAATCCGTTCTTGTAGAGCCCTGGGAATGCCTTTTCCATTGTCGCTAACCTTTACCCGGATCTGGCCTTCGCCGGCAGAATTGGCCGTAATGCGAATGACACCTGACTCACCTCCGTCAAAAGCGTGTAATACAGCATTGTTAATCAGATTGGCCAGTGTTTGCCCGAGGGGGCCGGGATAGCTGTCAAGCCACAATCCATCCGGAATCTCCATCATGACCTGATGAGGAGTACGCTTTAACATGGGGTGCAGAGTGAGCAGAATCTCATTGATGACCTCTTTCAGATCAAAAGTTCGCCGTTGGGAGCTGGTCTGATCCACCGCCACCTGTTTAAAGCTGGTTACCAGTTCAGCGGCACGGTGCAAGTTACGCGTCGTGATATCGGCGGCGGTCTCTGCGTAGGTAACAAAGTGGTCCAGAGTGGAACGGCGTAATCCTTCTTGTATAGCCTTTTGAAATTCGCGAACCTTGTCGTGCAGTGCCGAAGCGGCCATCAAGCCGTTGCCGATCGGCGTGTTGAGTTCGTGAGCGATGCCTGCCACCAGTTCGCCGAGCGCCGCCAGTTTCTCAGTGCGCACCAATTCCCGTTGGGTACGACGTAAGGTATCGAGGGTCTCGGATAACTCATGGTTGGCCTGGGACAAATCGGCAGTACGTTGCGTCACCCGGTTTTCCAGTTCGGTGTTGAGCAGGCGAAGTTGCTGTTCCCGCTCGTGGATGGCGCCATCCATATGCTCAAGGTCGGTGGACAACTGATTGAGTTCGACAATCGAACTGCGTGGCCAAATGGCCTTGGAGTGTCCTTCGGCGACTTGGCGGGCACGCTCCATGAGCTCACCTACGGGCCGGGCCATATAAGAGGCCCACAAAGGTGCCAACAAGGCGCCAATCAGCAAGGGACCGAAAAAACTCACGGTCACCATGATCAGAGTAGAGCGGATGTCGGGGTCCTCCAGACCTGCTGGCAGCTTCACGAGAAAGTACCAATCCAGCTTTTGCGAATGCTGAGCCGCCACGTAGTAGCGACGGCCCTGATACTCGAAGATGCCAGGCAGGGACTCACCGTGTACCGCCTTCTGCACCACCGGCAGCCCGAGCAGATTGATGAGGCCAACCTGCGACGGAGAATCCGTGTCGCCAATCAACTCCCCGCGTTGATCGATCAACCAGATCGATTCGTTGCGCAGCATGCGCGCGATACCCAGGATACGTACCAGATAGTGGGGCGGGATCTCGCCGATGATCACGCGGTCGTGGATCGGGATCGCCAAGCCAATGGTGATGTGGCCGGAGAGCACCGACAGGTAACGGTCACTCCAGATCGGCCGCCGTTCCTGCCGGACGGTTTGGTATAGGGAGTTGGCCGACATGTCGTTGCCGACCAGATCCAGGTGTCGCTGGTGCTCGATGGAAGCGCCTCCGATGGCTTCTACTTTCCCTTCTGGAGAGAGAATGTAAACGGCTGTGAATGCCGAGCCTTTGACCGCGATGCTGTCGAGCAGCAGGTGCGATTCATAGGGAAGAAAATTCTGTAGAGCGATCTCCAGGGGATTGAGACGGATTTGGAGAGAATCCATCAGGAATTCCATGCGGGTGACCAGCTCCTCGGCCTCGATGCGCACCAGCCGGCGATTTTCCTCGGCGATCTGCGGCAGACGCACAAACAAGACAGCGCTGCCAACGATCATCAAGGTCACCAGCAAGGTGGCTACCAGCAGAAACGCTAGAAAGGTGCGCAATCGCCATACGCGCATGGTGCCTGGCTACTCAATGACGACGAATTGACCGTTGCGAATCACGGTCGTGAAGATCCGGCGTTGGCTGTCTCCAAAGCGATCAAAGACAATCGTCTGTTGCAAGCCTTCGAAGGAGCCGCGCAACAACACCTCCTTGAGCGGCTGGCCTTTGGCGCGCCGGCTCAGGGCGTCCAGCAGCACGCTGGCCGCGTCGTAGCCCATGACGCTGGTGTATCCCGGTTCTTGCTGGAAGCGGATCCGGTAGGCGTCCCGGAAAGATTGATAACGAGAGGAGATATTATTCCGATCAAATAATTGACCCAGATACAAACCTTCCACAGCATGCCCGCCCAACTCAATCAACTGCTCGGTTGCCGCCCACTCGGTGGCGATCAGCGGCAGGCCGGGAGACAGCTTACGCGCCTGTTGGGCGAGCAGTACCGTGTCGACAGCGCTGCTGATGAACAGCAATGCGTCGGGCTGGGCGGATAAAAGTTCCTGGATCAAATCGCTGAAAACCGGCGGCTTGGCCGAATCAAAGGACTTAGCCATCGGAACCTCGCCCCCCAATTCGCCGAACGCAGCGCGGAATTCTTCCAGAGTGCTTTCGGAAAAAACCCGGTTGTTGATGTCATAGGCAACCGCTATGCGCCGCAGCCCGCGCCGGTAGTGGAGTGTGGCGGAGAGGTGCATGGATTCTCGCATGGTGGACGCCAAGCGAAAGAAGCGATCGTCCTTGCCGGAGAACTCGACCGCTGCCGAGGTCGGGCTGATCACCACCAGACCCGCGGGTTCCGTTACCGGCAGGATCACCTTGACCATGCCGCTGGTCATCGGGCCGATCAGGGCTTCGATCCGGAGGCCCAGCAATTCCTGAACAGCCTTGATCGCGATTCCGGACTCTTGGGCATCATCCCGGATCAACAGCTCGATGGGACGGCCCTCGATACCACCTGCTTGATTGCGCTGTTCCACCGCCAGCAGCGCACCGTTGCGTCCCGGAAGCCCGAAGTCGGCAAAACGCCCCGTCATGCCACTGATGAAACCGATGCGTACCGGGCCGCTGCTGGAGTCGCCGCAGCCGGCCAGTGCCAGGACCAGGATCAAGAAACTCGCGATCAATCGCAGCATGATATCGCTCCATTTTGCGTGGATAGCCACTGCAACAAATCTTCCAATGGCATCGGCTTTCCGAAATAGTAGCCTTGAGCGCTGTCACAACCCAGATCATGCAGCAGAGCGGCTTGCGTGGCGGTTTCGACCCCCTCGGCCAGAACGTGCATCCCCAGCTTTCGCCCCAGTTCGATGACGATGCCGGCAATGCGCCGCCCCGGCCGTTGCGAATCCAGTGCCCAGATGAAGGATTTGTCAATTTTCAACTGATCCACAGGCAAGCGATCAAGGTAGGACAGTGACGAAAAGCCGGTGCCGAAGTCGTCAATGGCGACGCCAATACCGATCGCTTTCAACTGACGCAGCAGTTTTTCCACATAGTCGAAGCCTAGTGCGGCGACCGACTCGGTGATTTCTAGTTCGAGATCCTTAGCGTGGGTTGCGGTATCACACAGCGTTTCCTGTACGGTTTGCAGAAACTGGGGCTGACGGAACTGGGTTGCCGACACGTTGACCGCCATGCGCAGCCGATCGTGACCTGCTGCCCGCAGCCGGGTCACGGCGTGCAGCGCGGTGCGCAGTACCCAGTCACCGAGGCTGACGATCAGCCCGGAGCGTTCAGCCACCGGAATGAAGCGGTCGGGCGACACAAATTGCCCATCTTCAGTCCGCCAGCGCAGCAGCGCCTCAACACCGGTCACTGCGCCATCATGCAAGCTCACTTGAGGCTGGTAGACCACAAATAGATGATGATGATTGAAAGCCCAACGCAGATCATGTAACAGGCGAGTGCGCTCACGGATTTCCGTGCCCACAGAATCAGAGTAATAAGCCACTTGGCCAAAGCCGTTGGATTTGGCATGTTTCAGCGCAATAGAGGCATCCTTGATCAATTCCTCGCCGCACCTGGAATCTTCGCCCAGCTGCACAAAACCGGCTGATATTGAAACCGCATGCTCTCCGCCATCAATTTCAAAGGGTGCAGTGAGAATAGATTGCAAGACATCCGGCTGTACCACCCCTTCCTCACCAAAGACACCAAACTTATCCCCCGTCACTCGGGCGATCAAGCAACGATCCAGCGGGGGTTGCTCCAGCCGGCGGGCGATCGCGCCTAACAGGCGATCTCCATAATCATGACCCAGCATATCATTGACCTCGGTGAATTGATCCACATCAATCAGGGCGATAACCCATTGATTGCACGCACGCTCTTTCAAGCGCTGGTCGATCAAGTTGATGAAGGCCTGCCGGTTCGGTAACCGTACTAAACGATCAACAAAAGCATACTCCTGTAGACGAGACACCAGAGCGACGTTATCAGCGCACAAGGCAATATTGACGCAAAATACTTCAAGCAGGTGCTGGTCCAGCTTGCGCAATGGAAGCGCTGAATCAACGAATGCAGCGAAATCTTGGCCTTCGTGACCTGCGAAGAACAGAGTCAGGCTGCATTCATCGATCAAATTGCGGCGCTCGTTCAGGCAGCGTGTGAAATGCTCAACGATCCGGGCATCGTCAATTTCTATCAATTGGTGCTGAATCAGGTGGCGATAACGGCCAGTAGCAGCGGTGATGATAGGATAAAAGTTAAGCGCAGAGTTATCAGCGGCGCTGGTAAGGTGAGTGGAAACGCATATCAAACCCTCCGGCTCGATGCCAGCAAATCCCGCAATTTGGGTAATCACTCCCTCAGCAAAGGCTTGCAGCCCTTGTTTGACAATGAATTGGTTGCTAGCAGCAACGATTTGCTCCAGGCCGTGCCGGCTGGCATCCAACCGGCATAACTGGTCGTAAGAACGGATAGCGGTGGTTAGTGTCGTGTAGAGTTTGTTACGAATCAACTCACTCTTCGTTTTGTAATCGTTAATATCGTAACGATTGATAGTGTCGATTTCCGGCGCATAACCCGGCTGACCCGTGCGTAGAATGATGCGGGTATGCATCAGTCCAAGCTCCTCACGGATCACACGGACGATGCGGAGACCGGCGTCTTCGGTTTCCATAACCACGTCCAGCAGAATCACGGCAACATGCGCTTCTTGCCGCAGCAGTTGCAAAGCTTCACGGCTGGAGTAGGCGTGCAGGAATTCCAGGCGGCGGCCCTGGATTATGACATCGCCCAGAGCAAATTCAGTGGTGGTATGAACGTCAAGATCATCATCAACGATCAATACCTGCCATGACCGCTCGGTTACCCCGCCTGGCGAGGCAGGAGATTGCTTTCCCTCATCGAGAAAGGATAGGAACTCATCTTGTTCCGGCATACGGTGACTCGTTTATTGGACGGGAGCCTTCATGAAGTGTAGTCCGGCTATCGCCTATCTGCACAACAACCCGAGGCATTGGCTGGTATGCAAAATACCGACGCCGATACAGGAACCGTATTAAAATGTGCGGCGTTGATATGTTCTTCGGCTTGATTTCGTCCAGGAGTGACCCGCACATGTTCGTCTCGAATGCCACCGCTGCGCCTGAAATCGCCAGCCTGCCGCTCGTCTATCGCGGCAAGGTCCGCGATCTCTATGCTGTAGATGATCAACATCTACTGATGGTGGCGAGTGACCGGCTGTCGGCTTTCGATGTCATTCTACCGACGCCGATTCCCGGCAAGGGCGCGGTGCTGACCGCAGTATCGAATTTCTGGTTTGAGCGCACCCGGCGTATCGTCCCCAACCATCTGCAAATCGCCAGAAAAACTCTGGAGCAGGCGCTGACGGATCCTGCGGAACGTGACTGTGTGGCTGGCCGGGCGGTCGTGGCACGATGGCTTCAGGGCTTACCCGTGGAAGCGATTGTGCGCGGTTACCTGATCGGTTCGGGCTGGAAGGATTACCAACAGAGCGGTATGGTCTGCGGAATTCATCTACCGGATGGATTGAGACTGGCAGACCGGTTACCGGAGCCAATTTTTACGCCCTCCACCAAAGCGGCGCTGGGCGAGCATGACGAGAATGTAGATTTTGGCCATGTCGTCACCAGAATCGGGGAAGATCTCGCGGAACAGATGCGAGAGATTAGCCTGCGGCTGTACCGGGAAGCCGCAGACTATGCTTTAGCACGGGGCATTATCATCGCCGATACCAAATTTGAGTTCGGACTGGACGAGGATGGGCGTCTGGTGCTGATGGATGAGGCACTGACTCCGGACTCCTCGCGCTTCTGGCCCGCAGACCACTACCAGCCCGGCGTCAACCCGCCCAGTTTCGACAAGCAGTTCGTGCGCGATTATCTGGAAACGCTGGATTGGGACAAGCAACCACCGGGACCGGAACTGCCACCGGAGATCGTCCAAAAGACTGTTGCCAAGTATCGTGAGGCCCTGAAGCGGTTGACCGGCTAATTGCAGTTGCATGGAAACGCTTCTTCAATGCTTGGCCTCCGTCTCCGGCCATTCCTGCCGGGGCATCTGCAAATGCCAGCCGCGTTGCTGAAGATTGCGTAGCACCTCAGCAGTATCTTCCTGCGCCAATCGCCGTTCTGGGTGCAGTTCCAGATCCATGACATGCACCGGCTCACCCAGCAGCTTCAATAGAGGTTCGGGCAGGCGGGAAAAATCGTCCTTGATGGCCAGATAAAGATAAGTATCTTGTTTTCGCCGGCTTTTATAAATCGAGCACTGCATCAAGCATCTCCAGAAAAAGAGAATTTAGAAATCAAGCGTATAATCATGGAAGAATACTAAAGAACAGAATCGCTTTCTCATGCACATGCTCAGCCTTATTTTATGGGTTCCCTTTTTCGGAGCGTTGCTCGTTGCTCTACTGCCAGCGGCCCAGCATCGGCTCATTCGCGGTCTGGCTCTGGTTCATGCCGGCCTCACCCTCGCGTTATCCTGGAGCCTTTTGACCCAGTTTGATCAGAGCACAGCAGCGATTCAGTTCGTCGAGCAGGTCGTTTGGAGCGCCACCATCGGCGTTTCCTATGCCTTGGGGGTTGATGGGCTGGCCCTGCCGATGGTGCTGCTGACGACCCTGCTGGTGACCGTGGCGCTGCTGGCCTCCGAACGTGTAACAACGGGCATGAAAGGCTACCACGCCTGGATGCTCATCCTGGAATTTGCCATGCTGGGAGTCTTCATGGCCAGGGACTGGTCGCTGTTCTTCATGTTCTGGGAACTGACCCTCATCCCGTTATTCTTTCTCATTGATCTATGGGGTGGCCAAAAACGCCATGTGGCCAGCCTCAATTTTGTGCTGTACACCATGGGCGGAGCAATCTTTATTCTGATCGGCCTGATTGTCGTCTACCGGTTGACGCCCACCCAATCCTTCACCATGGCGGCGATCGCCGAGGCAGCGGCAGTTCTGCCGCGCCAGGAACAAGTGTGGTTGCTGCTGGCCTTTCTCATTGGCTTTGGGGTGAAAATTCCTATCTTCCCGTTGCATGGCTGGCTGCCGCTGGCCCATGTCGAAGCCCCCAGTCCGGTCAGCATTCTGCTCTCCGGCGTGTTGCTGAAAATGGGTGCCTATGGCCTGCTGCGCGTCATGGTGATGCTACCGGAAGGAACGCGGGCCTTGCAACCGCTGCTGGCCGGCATCGCGCTGGTCAGCATCCTCTACGGTGGACTATTGGCCTGGCGGCAGAGCGATCTGAAGGCGATGATTGCCTATTCCTCAGTCAGCCATATGGGAGTGGTGGTACTTGGCTTGTCGACGCTGAATGAGACCGGATTGCTGGGTGCGGCTTTGCAAATGACCGCCCATGGCCTGATCGCCGGCGCGTTGTTTCTGCTGATCGGCCTGCTCTATGAACGCACGCATACTCGCGAGGCCGCCGATTACGGGGCGCTGATCCGGGTGACGCCGCGCTTTGCCCTCTTCATGACCCTGGCCCTGCTGGCGGGTATGGGGATGCCGGGATTGATTGGGTTTATCGCTGAACTGCATGTCTTGATTGGCGGTTTTCAACAGTGGGGCTGGTTGATGGTGCTGACCAGTCTTGGCGTGCTAATCACCGCTGCGTATGCGGTGCGAACCATCAGCAGCCTGTTCGCTGGCCCGGTGCGGCCAGAATGGGCAGAACTCAGCGATTTGCAGCCGCGTGAGCTGCTAGCAATCGCTCCACTCGCAGCAGGGTTACTCATACTAGGCATGATACCCGCCCCGGTCATTGCGTTAATGAGCGCCACAGTGGCGAAATTAACCGCCATTTTCACCCCACTGCCGTAGGAACGATGCCATGACCACGACGGCGGCCGCCCATTCGCAAACCGATCCTGTGCATCAAGCGCCGCTCACGCCCCGCCAGATCGTCGAACACGCCATTGCCCATTTGGATCATGTGCTGCCTGGCCAAGCGCCGATTCTAAACTTTGTCCATCACAATACCTTGCACGGTTACCAGCACTTACCGTTTGAACAGGCACTGGCCGAAGCGGAACAGCTCACCGGGATTCGCGCCTATCTGCCGGAAACGGAGTTCCGTAAGCTGTACCGGGCCGGACGGATCGGCGACGCCGATCTCGATGCTGTTTTCGCCCAGCGTGCAACCTTGCAAGGAGAGGAAGTGCTGGCGCAACCCAGTAAGCGAACGATCCAGCGCGGTGAGGTGCTGCGCATCTCACTCGTTTACGGTGCGGATGCTCTGACACCTAGCCAGTTGGTTTGGCAGATGGAAGAACTCGATGCCACGCACTGCTTTCAGGACGATGTACCCGCGACAGCCCGTCAGCGCTTGCTAGAAGCGTCCGGCCAAGATGCCAGCGCAGCTTTGGAAGACTTGTGGCGAGCCTGTCTGGAAAGCTTCCAATTACCGGCTGCGAGCCTCCATCCGGAGGAGCTGGTGGATCTGCAACTGACCCTGGCCAAGTCACTGCTGGCCCGGTTCAGAGCCGGGAGCGCAGACGATGCGGAGGGTCCGGTCGTTCATCAACAGATGCAGACGGAATCTCTAGCGCTGATCGAGCGGCTGTTCGCTGACGTAGGAAAAGGAACCACGCTACACGGCTTGTTGCAGGCGCTGACCGGCCAGAATCTATTGGATCAAGTGCGCCCAATGCTCATTCGCTTCTGTGCCGCTCACCTGGATGAAGGATTGGCTGCCTGGAACCTGCCCAAACGTCATGCTGGCCTGTACACGGCCTGGCGCCATTTCATCAAACATGATTTCGCTTGGATGTTCGCTGGATTAACCGAAGCGCGTGAGGGCATAGCCCATTGGCCGGATGAACCCGTGGCGGCGATCATTGCTGAGCTACAGCGGCTCGGTGTTACTGAATCACGCTGGGACGGCTATCTCACCCGCCTGGCGCTGGAAATCCCGGGCTGGTCGGGGATGATGAACTGGCGGCAGCAACACCCCGGCTACCCAGCCAACCAAGCAACGCCAGCCGCGCTAGCCGATTATCTCGCGGTGCGGCTCAGCCTCGACAACCTGTGGAGCGAACGTTTGTGCCGGGAGACGTGGGGACTGGAGGCCACACTGCCAGCGCTGCGCGGCCACTTACGGCCGCGCCCGGCAGAAGCACTGATCCGCTATGCCTTGTATGAAGGGCGTCTGCCCGAATATTTGGCGAGCCGGGCACGCGGCTTAATCGATGATGCAAACCACCCCGATGCCGCACGCCTCCCCTCCTCGCCCAAGGAAACCAGAGATGCTTGGGACAGCCTGGCTGACATGATCTGGACCTGGCGGCATAGCCCGGCCGCTGATCAGCCAGGCACGCCGACAGTACATGGCGATGCTTGGCGGCTGTTTCGCCTGGCTCAGCATCTGGGATTGTCCGGCGGCGAACTGCGCGCACTTTCCCAGCACAGCCGGGAACGTCTGCTATCAACGCTCGACGAGCTATCGCCCAGCCTGCGCGGCGCACTCTGGCAATGCGCCTATGAACACCATTACCGGGAGACGCTGATCAACGCCTTGGCGTGCAATCAGGGACGGGGACGCTGGGCCGTTCGCGAACGCCGGCCGCAAGCGCAGGTGGTGTTTTGCATCGATGATCGTGAGGAAGGCATCCGCCGTCATCTGGAGGAGCTGCACCCGGCGATTGAAACTCTAGGCGCAGCTGGCTTCTTTGGCGTGGCAATGAATTGGCGAGGATTGGATGATCGCGTGGCGACCCCTCTTTGCCCGGTCGTGGTCACGCCGGCGCATGAGGTGCGGGAAGTTCCCCAGCCCGGCACCGAAAACCAGCATACGCTGCGCAATCGGCGCCGGGTGCTGCGCGATCGGCTGCGCGCCTTTTACCATGAGATCCGGCGTAACCTGGTGTCATCAGCCCCGCTAATCGCGACGCTGGCGCCAGGCATGCTGCCGATCCTCGCCAGCAAGGTTTTTGCGCCTTTCCGGCAAGGCCAGTTTGCGGAGGCACTGGACGCTCGCTGGGTTCCCGGCGCACCAACCGAGGCCGTGATTAATGCCGCCGATCCCTTGATCCCGGCTACCCCGGAACAGCCGCGCCTGGGATTCACCAGCACCGAGCAAGCCGACCGGGTCGCCGCGCTGTTACGCAATACCGGACTGACGGCGCAATTCGCGCCGCTGGTGATTCTAATGGGTCACGGTTCGATGAGTCAGAACAACCCGCATTTAGGTGCGTATGACTGTGGCGCCTGCGGCGGCCGGCATGGCGGACCAAACGCCCGGGCCTTCGCCGCCATGGCCAACCGGCCAGAGGTGCGGGCGCTGCTGGCGGAACGCGGCATGGCCCTACCGGCGGACACCTGGTTCGTCGGCGCAGAGCATAATACGTGCGACGAGCAGATCACCTTCTACGACCGAGGCAACCTGCCGGCTGAGGCAGAACGGGCGCTCAAAGCGCTGCAACGGATTCTGGATCAGGCCCGCGCGCTATCCGCGCACGAACGCTGCCGGCGCTTCGCTTCCGCGCCGCGCGATCCGGCGCCGGCCCGAGCCTTACGCCATGTCATCGAGCGCTCCCGGGATTTCAGCCAGGCGAGGCCGGAGTTGGGCCATGCCACAAATGCGGCTGCGTTGGTGGGCCGCCGGTCGATGAGTCAGGGAGTGTTTTTGGACCGGCGGGCGTTCCTGGTGTCTTATGATCCCACGCAAGATCCTAATGGTACGGTACTGGAAGGCATCCTGCTGGCAGTAGGACCGGTCGGCGCAGGGATTAACCTGGAGTATTACTTTTCTACGGTGAACAACGAGCGGTTCGGTTGCGGAACCAAAACCCCGCATAACGTCACCGGGCTGTTCGCCGTCATGGAAGGCGCCAGCAGCGACCTGCGCACTGGTTTGCCCCGGCAAATGATCGAAATTCATGAGCCGCTGCGCCTGCAAATCGTGGTCGAGGCACGCACCGAGGTATTGGCCGCCATCTACGGGCGTCAACCGCCCTTGCAAGAATTGATCGGCAATGGCTGGGTGCAAGTCATTGCCAAAGACCCCGATACCGGGGAATTCGCTATTTTTGACCCGGCGCAAGGCTTTGTGCCGTGGACGGGGCCGGTGAAACCGCTGCCCGCCTGCCGCCGTTCCGGCGACTGGTATCGTGGGCAAACCGGTCCATTACCGCCGGTATTGATTGGTGAGGCATAGCGAGGAAATAGCATGTCCGACTGGCTCATAGCCTTGATTCCCGCTCTGCCGCTGGCCGCTGCTCTATGGATTGGGCTCGCGATTCTATTTGGGCAAGCAGATGGTGAAGCGTATGAACGGCACACCCGCCGAATCGCGCTCAGTGCCGGTACCGGTTCGCTGGCGGCGACGCTGGCCCTCATCGCGGCACGGCTGGCGGGAGCATTGCCCGATCAGGTCATGCTCGGCGTCTGGCTGAGCAGCGGCCGCTATCAGGTCAATCTCAACTTTATCACCGATCCTCCGGCTCTCGCGCTGCTGGCCGTCACCACGCTAGGATGCTTGCTTGTAACCCGGTTTGCTGTGAACTACATGCATCGCGAGACCGGGTTCCATCGCTTCTTCATGATCCTCAGCCTATTCACCGCTGCAATGGTGGTGCTGGTCATGAGCGGGAATGCGGTACTGACCTTCATTGGCTGGGAAGTAGCCGGATTCTGTTCTTATTTGCTGATCTCCTTCTTTCAGGATCGTCCGGCTGCAGCCAGCAATGCCACCCGCGTCTTTATCACCAACCGGGCCGGTGACGCCGGGTTTTTGCTGGGCATCGCGTTGTCGTTTCATTGGCTGGGCGGCGCCGATTGGATAACGATCAACGCTGGCGCAACCGGTTTGAGTTCAGAGCAGGCCGCGGTGCTGGCGGGCTGTTTCCTGCTGGCGGCGGTTGCCAAATCGGCCCAAGTTCCGCTGGCACCGTGGCTGGCCCGAGCCATGGAGGGACCGACGCCATCAAGCGCACTGTTTTACGGCATGGTCATGGTTCACGCCGGCGTTTATCTGATACTGCGCCTGCAACCGCTGTTCGAGCAATCCCCAACGATCATGGTAATTATGGCGATTATCGGGGCGGCAACTGCGCTATACGGATTCCTGGCTGGACTGACACAGACCGACATCAAGAGCAGTTTGATTTTCTCAACCTCCGGCCAAGTCGGACTGATGTTTTTGGCCTGCGGCCTGGGATTCTGGCGGCTCGCGCTGATCTACCTATGCTGCCATGCCATTTTCCGGGGTTATCAGTTCCTCAGCGCCCCGTCGATCCTGCGTCAGCTTGGTGGCGAACGCACCCGCCCGGTGTCAAATGCACTGGCGCAACGATCGGGCATTTACACCGCCGCGCTTCAGCGATTTTGGCTGGACGATATGGCCGATAGGATCGTTGTCCGTCCGGTACAGCGATTGGCCAGTAGACTAAGCCGTTTCGACACCAGGATAGTAGATCGAGCGACTGGGCTGCCCGCACCGGCAGTCAACGCGCTGTCGTCGGTCGCGCAATGGGAAGAACACCATCTGGGAGTCAGGCAGATGCTGGAGCGCGCGCCGGGCGCCATCGATCAGGAACCTGGTCTAGCTGGGCGAGCGACTGATACCAAGTTGCGTTCATAGA
>DDST01000102.1 GCA_002343485.1 Proteobacteria bacterium UBA2383 | reverse complement strand
CTGGCCGATCAGGTATTCATAGGCGTCGCCCAGGGTGTCCTTGTCGGTGGAAAACTGCGCCAAGCCCTCGGCGATGGCCTTGATGATGGTGCAGAGCTTGGCATTGCGCGCCTCGTAGCTCTTGCCCAGTTTTTCCGAATTCAGGTTGATCTCGGAGAACAGCCCGCCGAAGGTACTGGCGAAGGATTCGTTCTCGATGTAGTCGAAGCCCTTTTGCAGGGTATGCAGCAGCTCCCCGTTTTGGGTGCGGGCCAACTCTGCGATGTTGCCCCAGAGGTATTCCGGCTTGACCACGTAATGGGTCTTGCGGCGCATCTGTTGTTCAAATTCTTCCGTGTCGTCCGGGTTTTGCGCGTACCACACCGCCAGCAGGGTGCGGCGGTCGCCGGCGGTCAGCTTCGGGTAGTCCGGCCCGAGTTCTTTTTGCGCTGCTGTTTCGTAGTTGTCCGAGAGGTAGCGCAGGAACAGGAAGGACAGCATGTAATCGCGGAAATCGTCCGCATTCATCGCGCCGCGCAGTTGGTCGGCGATGCCCCAGAGGATATTGCCCAGTTGTTTTTGGTCTTGTTCGGTCATGCCAGGGTTATCTTTTTCGTTGGGAGCGACGTGCGTTCAAGGGCGGGCTCGGGCAGCGGGAGGCCGCTCATTCCCGCCCCTCGTCCGGCGCGGGAAAAAGCTGCTGCATCAAGCCCTTTTTGTGGGTTTTGAGCGTGTCGAGCTTTTGGGCTTCGGCAGTGATCAATTCGTCGATGGAAGAAAGGCAGGAGGCGATTTTTTGTTGTTCAGAAAACAGTGGTAGATGTAAAGATATTTGCTTAAGTATCTCAGTGTTTAAGGAAGGCATTGTTTGTCCAACCGCACTATTTCTTATTTTTGCCTTGCTTGGTTCATATTTAAGCAAGTGATTCAGGAAAAAGGGAGACATTTTATTGTTTCTTATTCTAAGACGAAGTAGCCGACCAGAAAAAAGCCAGCCATTTTCATCAGATCCAATTATTGCGCAGCGATCAACAGAACCAACACGGCTAAAAACAATGTCCCCTTCATTGAGTATGTACGAACTCAATCGAGTCTTGTCTAATTTGGATACCTTAGGCATATTTTTTCCTACGATCCCTAACTCGCCCAAGTGTTCAACAGTAATAATCGGCGTGCCAACCTCTACATAATCACTTTCATGCAGAACTGAACCAAATGGCCCAGTTTTTATATCTGAAATCTCCCCTAGCCGCTTCTCCTCCCACTCCCCTGCATCCTGAAACTCCGGAAAGCGCAGTTTGGGAACCAACCCCCTCCCGCCTTCGGCGTACTCCCCCTTAACAGGGGGAGAGTTTTTGGGTTTCTGGCTCATGACTCCCCTCCTTTATAAGGAGGGGTGCCCCGAAGGGGCGGGGTGGTTGGCAGGGTAGTTGGCAGGGTAGTTGGCGGGGTGGTTAGCGGAGTAGTTGGCGGAGTGATTTCTTTCAACCAACCAAAATTGTTTTTAATCTCCATTAACACCGCCTCGGTTTGCTGGAAAACCAGCTTGTTTTCAAAACGCAGCACCTTAATCTTGTAATAACTCAAAAACAGGTCCCGTTCTCGGTCATATTCCTGTGCGCTCCCGCTGTCATGAGCCGCGCCGTCCAATTCGACAGCCAACCGCTCCGCCGGGCAATAAAAGTCCAATATGTAATAGCCAACGCTGTGCTGCCGCCTGAATTTCCGCCCATCCAGTTGAGATTGTTTGAGGCATGTCCACAATTTAGCCTCTGCTGGCGTAAGGTGATTACGCAATTCTTTGCGAAAAGTTCGCAGAACGGGAAGGTTATTAAGAACATACCCCCTCCCGCCTTCGGCGTACTCCCCCTTAACAGGGGGAGAGTTTTTGGGTTTCTGGCTCATAACTCCCCTCCTTCATAAGGAGGGGTGCCCCGAAGGGGCGGGGTGGTTTCTTCCCTTGGCAGGGGAAGAGTTTTTAACGTGGTTTTTATTGCTCATACGCCCCCAACCCGGAAATCTCCCGCCCCTGGGCGAGTTTGCGCAGCAGCGGAATCAAGTCCTCCATCAACGCCAATTCCGCCTGGGTGCGGGCTTTCCAGCCTAGTCCCCGCGGGGCCATGAGATCGCTCAAAGCGTCGCCATCAAAGATCATGCGGCGCAGGATTTTATCCACAAAGGTTTGCAGGGCGGCGGCGTCCAACCCGTGCTGGTCGGCGATGGCGGCCAGTTGGCGGGCGTGCTTTTCCGCCTTGAAGCGTTCAAAGCCATCGCGGATCGCCTTCTCGTCCAACCCCTTGCCCACTTCCAGCGTGGCGATGTAATCGGCGATGTCGTCGCGCTCATCCATGAACTTAGCGTCGGACTGGATCAGACCGATCAATTCTTCGCGGCTCATCTTCTGCTTGCCCGGCGTTTGCTGCGAGTAGCGGGCCATAAGGGCCATGATGTAGTCGTAATCGATGACGGTGGAGGCAAACAGCACGAACTCGAAATCGAGCTGCTGCACCTCCGGGCTGACCTGGCCGCCGCCCTTGTCCTGCTGTTCTTTCAGCCGCTGGGCGGTGTCGAGATAGACGCCCTTGAAACCCTGCAACGCCTCCTTGGGCAAGACCTGCTCGATGGTCTGCCGGTTTTCGTCGGTCAAATCGGTGTACTGGTCAAGCTGGGTCTTGAGCCGCTGCACGTCCTTGAACAGGTTGATGAACTGCGCGCGGGCGGCGTCGCCCTTGAGGTTGGGCACGGCTTCGGGGGTGTTTTCCAGCCCTTGCGACTGCATGAAGCCGCTCAAGTGTTGCACGGCGGTTTGCAGTTTGGCGATAACGGCCGGCGCCTTGTCCACCAGCCAGATTTCCTTGGCGGGCTTGCCGGCCTGGCCGGAGAAGAGGCCGATGGCGGCATCCACCGCGTCTTGTTGCTGGCGGAAGTCGAGGATGTTGCCGTAAGGCTTGGTGTCGTTGAGTACGCGGTTGGTGCGCGAGAATGCCTGAATCAGGCCGTGGAACTTGAAGTTCTTGTCGACGTAGAGGGTGTTGAGGTATTTGGAATCGAAGCCGGTGAGCAGCATGTCCACCACGAGGGTGATGTCGATCTTCTGCGCGTGGGGCAGGTCGGCATTGGGGTATTGCTGATCCTTGATGCGCTTTTGCACGTCTTGATAGTAGAGGTCGAATTCGCCGATGCTGTGATTGCTGCTGTACTGGGCGTTGTAGTCAGCGATGATGGCCTTGAGGGCTTCCTTCTTCTTATCGGGCTCCTGTTCGTTGTCGGCCTTTTCCTGCGGCAGGTCTTCCTGAATCTGCTGCACATCCTTGTTGCCCTCGGCGGGCGGGGAGAAGACGCAAGCGATGTTCAGCGGCAGGAAGCCGGCATCGGCGGCCTGCTTTTCCGCCTGAACGGTCTTGAACAGGGCGTGATATTCAATCGCATCGTTGATTGAGGCGGTGGCCAGCAGGGCATTGAACTTGCGCCCGGCGGTCGCGGCATCGTGTTTGGCGAGGATGGCTTCGATGATGGCGCGCTTGGCCAGCGCCTCGCCGGGCTTGGGCGGCTTCTTGCCCTCGGGCTTGTAGTAATCGACATGAAAGCGCAGCACGTTGCGGTCTTCGATGGCGTGGGTGATGGTGTAGGCGTGCAGTTGTTGCTGGAAGATGTCTTGCGTGGTCTTGTAGGACGCCTGCTGGCCTTCGATCTGCTGATAGCTGGCGTTTTCGTCGAAGATCGGCGTGCCGGTAAAACCGAAGAGCTGGGCGTTGGGGAAGAATGCCTTGATGGCCTTATGGTTCTTGCTGAATTGCGAGCGGTGGCATTCGTCGAAAATGAAGACCATACGCTGGTGGCACAGCGGCTCCAGGCGCTCTTTGTAGGTCTGCTGATCGTTCTTTTTTCGCTGTTTGTTGCGCTTGCTATTTTCATCCAGCGCGAGGCCGAGCTTCTGGATGGTGGTGACGATCACCTTATCGGCATAGTCGTCGGAGAGCAGCCGACGCACAAGCGCGCCGGTGTTGGTGCTTTCCTCGACGCAGCCTTCCTGAAATTTGTTGAATTCCTCGCGGGTCTGCCGGTCGAGGTCCTTGCGGTCCACCACGAACAGGCATTTGTCGATGTCGGGGTTGTCCTTGAGCAGCGTCGATGCCTTGAACGAGGTCAGCGTCTTGCCGCTGCCGGTGGTGTGCCAGATGTAGCCGTTGCCGCAGTTTTGGTGGATGCACTCGACAATCGCCTTGATGGCATAGATTTGATAGGGGCGCATCATCAGCAGCTTTTGCTCGCTGGCGACCAGCACCATGTAGCGGCTGATCATCTGGCCCAACGTGCACTTGGCGAGGAATTTCTCAGCGAAGCAGTCCAGATGGGTGATCTTGGTGTTGTCTTCGCCCGCGAACCGGTAAAGCGGCAAGAAGCGCTCGTCGGCGTTGAAGCTGAAGTGACGGCGGTTGTTGTTGGCGAAGTACCAAGTGTCGCTGCGGTTGCTGACGATGAACAGTTGCAGGAAGGAGAGTAGGGTTTTGCTGTAGCCGTTGCCGGGGTCGTTCTTGTAATCGACGATCTGCTGCATGGCCCGGCGCGGGCTGATGGCCAGGGTTTTCAGCTCGATCTGCACCATCGGCACGCCGTTGATCAGCAGGATCACATCGTAACGGTGGTGGCTGTTGTCCGTGTTGATACGGAGCTGGTTGATCACCTCGAAACTGTTTTTGCACCAGTCCTTGATGTTGACCAGCGTGTAGTAGAGCGGTGTGCCGTCATCGCGCTCGAAGCTGTTGCGCTCGCGCAGGTGCCGGGCGGCGGCGAAGACATCCGGGGTAATGATGGACTCCAGCAGCCGGTGAAACTCGCTGTCAGTCAGGTGGACGCGGTTCAGCGCCTCGAAATGCTGGCGGAAGTTGTGCTCCAGCGCGGCGCGGTCGCGGATATCCGGGCGGTAGGTATATTTGAGATCACCTAGCTTTTCGATCAAGGCTTGTTCGATTTCCTGCTCGGTCATTGATTATTCTCAGGGTATGCAGAAACCTGTCTTACTGCCGCATGAGCGAGGTGAAAACTCCACAGCCTATCGTCAATTCTTGCTTTGCTCATTCACCAGTATCCACTTCGGGGTATTTGCCGCTGGCGTGACGTGACCGCATAACGGCCTGCTTCACCTGCCCCGCGTAGCCGGAGCAGATGCAAGCCCCAGTCAGGCCCGTTGATTCTAACTGATCGAGATGGGTCACCCGTTTGACGATCAACGGCTCCTTCGCCTAGTTAATCCGGCGCGCTGTGCTCGGCTGGCTCCAACCGCCGCCGGAACGCCGCGTAATACAGCACCGGGATAAAGATCAGCGTCAGCAGAGTCGAGACCAGGATGCCGAAGATCAGCGAAATAGCCAGTCCGCGAAAAATGGGATCATCGAGAATAAACAATGCTCCCAGCATCGCCGCCAACGCTGTCAAAATAATCGGCTTGGCGCGCACTGCGCTGGAGCGGATCACCGCTTCTTGAAAAGGAACGCCGTTGCTGACTTCCAGGTTAATGAAGTCTACCAGCAGGATCGAGTTGCGGACGNNCCGGCCAGCGCGATCATGCCGATCATCGACGTTGCGGTGAACTGGGCGTGCAATAACGCATGACCTGGCATCACCCCAATGATGGTCAACGGAATCGGTGCCATGATGATCAACGGAACCCGATAGGAATGGAACTGCGCCACCACCAGCAGGTAGATCAAAATCATTCCAACCCCGTAGGCAATGCCCATGTCGCGGAAAGTCTCATAAGTAATCTGCCATTCACCGTCCCATTTCAGGCTATAGCTATACGGATTATCCGGCTGGCGAATGAAAAACTGCTCGATCGATCCTCCGGCAATCGGGGTTTCTTGCAGGCGGCTGAAAATTTCGAACATCCCATAGAGCGGACTGTCCAGCCGGCCGGCCATATCGCCGAATACGAACACCACGGGTAACAAGTCCTTGTGATAGATGGCGTTCTCACGTTGCGTCGTTTCGATATCCACGATTTCTGAAAGAGGGACCAGCGGACCTCCCTGGCTGCGAGTGCGCAAATCCAGCACCGAGGCAATATCCGCCTTGTCGGCGACCGGCAATTCCAGTCGCAGCGGAATTGGATATTTGGCGATCCCGGAGTGCAGGTAGCTGACATCCTCGCCACGCAGGGCGGTATTCATGTCAGCAGCGACCGCCTGCTGCGATACGCCGAGCAACGCCGCCTTGGCCCGGTCCACATGCGCGATCAACCGCTCGGACGGGGCTTCGACGGTATCGTCCACATCAATGATGTCCTGGGTGGTGCTGAACACATCGCGTACTTGCTGCGCGGCCTGAATCTGACCGGTATAGTTCAGCCCGTATATCTCGGCGACCAGCGGCGCCATCACCGGCGGACCGGGTGGCACTTCCACGACCTTGACGTTGGCTTGGTATAGCGCGCCGATTTCCTGCAAGGGGCCGCGCACCGCCAGTGCGATTTCGTGACTCTTGCGATGACGATGTTTCTTATCCACCAGGTTGACCTGAATGTCACCGGCATTCGCGCTAGCGCGCAGGTAGTACTGGCGCACCAGACCATTGAAGTTGATCGGCGCAGCAGTCCCGGCATAGACTTGATAATCAGTGACTTCTGGAACCGTGGCCAGGTAGCGGCCCAGTTCGCCCAATACCCGGGCGGTTTGTTCCAGCGTGGTCCCTTCCGGCATATCGACGATCACCTGAAACTCTGACTTGTTGTCGAAGGGCAGCATCTTCAGCACGACAAGCTGAAAATAGGCCAGGCTGATCGAACCGCCGATCATCGCCAACACAGCCAGTCCTAGCAGCCAGCGTAATGGCCGGCCTTGCTGCCCGCGCAGGAACGGGCCGACCACGCGGCGGAATAAGCGGTGGGCGAAGTCTTCCGATGCTTTCCCCTCACCTTGACCCTCCTCCACGGGAGAAGAGGGCGGCATGTCTGACGCCTCTCCTCTTCCTCGCAGTACCTTATAGGTCAACCACGGAGTGAACACGAACGCCACTGCCAGCGAGATCAGCATTCCCATGCTGGAGTTAATCGGAATCGGACTCATGTACGGCCCCATCAGCCCGGACACGAACGCCATGGGCAATAGAGCGGCAATGACGGTGAACGTCGCCAGAATGGTCGGGCCGCCGACCTCGTCGACTGCCAGTGGAATTGCCTCGGCCAGCGTGCGTCCGCCCAAATGGATATGCCGGTGAATGTTCTCCACCACCACGATAGCGTCATCCACCAGGATGCCGATGGAGAAAATCAGCGCGAACAGCGATACCCGGTTGAGGGTAAAGCCCCAGGCCCATGAGGCAAACAGAGTAATCGTCAGCGTCAAAATCACGGCTGCGCCGACAATAAACGCCTCACGCCAGCCGAGCGCGATCAGCACCAGCGCGATCACCAGCCCAGTGGCGAACATCAGCTTGGCGATCAGGGTCATTGCTTTGTCGTTGGCGGTCACTCCGTAGTTGCGAGTCACCGTGATATTGACCCCTTCCGGGATAAAGGTGCCGCGCAGTTCCTCAACCCGTTGCAACAGTTGATCGGCGATTTGCACGGCGTTCTCGCCGGGCTTCTTGGCGATGGCCAATGTCACTGCCGGGAATTCACCGCGCACCTGAATGCCGTTGGCTTCCGCCGCGGAACCTGTCCCCAGCCAGACATAGCGCTCCGGTGAATCCGGTCCCAGTTTGACATTGGCGACATCGGCCAGATACACCGGCGTTCCCTGGTGCAGACCGACCACCAGCGTGCCGATCTCCTCAGCATTCACCAAAAAACTGCCGGCCTGCACCGGAATTTCCCGATTGCCGCCGACCAGGACGCCGGCGTCCGCCGAAGCGTTGGCCGCTTGCAGCGAGCGGCGCAATTCGGCCAGCGATAAGTCATAACCGGCCAGTTTGGCTGGATCGAACAGGATGCTGACGACCTGATCCGGCGCACCGATGGTGTACAGATCGCGGGTACCGGTCACCCGCTTCAACTCTGTTTCCAGGGTATGCGCCACGCGCGCCAGATCACCGGCGCCACGCGTGGGGTCTTCAGTCCATAGGGTCAGGGCGACAATCGGTACGTCGTCGATGCCCTTGGGTTTAACGATCGGTTGTCCAACCCCGAGATTGGGCGGCAGCCAGTCGGCGTTGGAATAGAGCTTGTTGTAGAGCCGGACGATGGCGTCAGTGCGCGGTTCGCCGACCAGGAATTGCACGGTCAGCACCGCCATGCCGGGTTGTGATACCGAATAAACGTGCTCTACGCCTTCGATTTCCGCCAGCATTTGTTCGGCGGGATTGCTGACCAGCTTTTCTACCTCGTGGGCGGTGGCGCCAGGGAAAGGGATGAATACGTTGGCAAAGGTCACATTGATCTGCGGTTCTTCCTCGCGGGGCGTGATCAATACCGCGAACAGACCCATCAACAATCCCACCAGCGCCAGCAGCGGGGTAATCTGGTTTTGCAGGAATTTTTTGGCGATTGCCCCGGATAACCCAAGGCGTGGTCCGGTGGTCTCACTCATCATGCGGTCCCCCGTTCTTCGGCTGTTCCTTGAGATAGGCGCCCGCCTGGATCGGGTCCAGCGCCACCGTCTCCCCTGCGTCCAGCCCGGCTAAGATTTCCACTTGATCGCCCTCGATCCGGCCTGGCCGCACTTGGCGGAGACTGGCCTGATCATGCTTGACGACGTAGACAGCACTCACCTCCCCACGTTGGGCCAACGCCGTTCGTGGCACCGTCAGCCGTTGATCCTCACCCACCCGGAACGCTGTTTTAACGAACATGCCTGGATACAGGTTCTCGGTTTTTTCCGGTAAATAGACGCGAACTTTGAATACATTGCTCTGTGGATCGGCGTAGGGGAAAAGAGTCAGTTTTTCGGCAGCGATGCTGGGCCCGCCATCCAGCGGTAACACCCGCGCTTGCTGGTAGCGGCGCACCGGCCCGATCAGCCGTTGCGGCACGTTGACAACAACCCGCAGCTCATCAAGCGAGAAGCCGGTCATCAGTGGCTTGCCAGGTTGAACACTTTCGCCTAATTCCACATGGCGTTCCAATACAATGCCGCTGTAGGGGGCATTGACGATGGTGTAGCCCAGCGACTCTTTCGCTTGGGCAACGCCGGCTTCCGCAGCTTCCAAACGAGCCTTGGCGGCATTGAGAGTGGCGGTGGTGGAATCCATCTGCGCCTTGGAGACCAGCCGTTTTTCATACACGCCACGGATGCGCTTGTATTCGGCATCGGCTTCGATGAAACGGGCTTGGGCCTCGCGCAGGCTGGCCTGCGCTTGTTCCAAGCCGGCGCGCTGCTCGATGTTGCGGATGCGGACGATCGGTGCGCCTTGGGAGACGAAATCGTTGACATCCACCATGATTTTTTCGACACGCCCCGCAGTCTGGGCGGAAACGGTACTGCGATTCACCGCCTCAATGACACCATCAAGCACTTGCTCATCAGGCAGGGTTTGCAGTTGGACTTCGGCCACCGGGAACGGCAATTCCGCAGCCGTTAGCAGCGCCGGCAGGATGGCCAGCAGGCTGTGAATGAGAAATGGCAACGCACGGATGGATGTGGACATAGCAGTACCCCTCGAACCGGATGGAAATCGGGTTGGTATATTAGTAAATTCTAATACTTTAGAGAGGAACGAACAAGTCGCAATCAAGAGACATTAGATGCAATGAGACAGGAAGAATACTGGTTGTGACGAAGGTTGCGGCTTATAGTGTAACTTCAAAGCAGATAATCAATCGCTGGCTTTAGCACCTTGCCACCTCCTGGGTGGTCTGCCATAACCGCCGCATCCAGAGTCACACGGTTTTTAAAGCTATTGCCCGTCGAGGAAACCGCTTGTTACAGGATCGGATTTAATAGCATCAGCGTTAATCCACCTGCAGCGCCAGCGTCAGTAAGACCAGCATCTCCATCAATTCGCAGGTTGCGCCGAGTGTGTCGCCCGTGACGCCACCTAACCGTGTTATCCAAGCATGGCGCAGGCCGAGAAAGCCAATGCTCAGCACAGCCAGCAAGATACCGCCTAGCCATTCCAGGAACGCCATGGTCGCGATGGCGATCAGCGCTATCAGCAAGCCGCTGCTCAATCGTGGCAGTTCATTCGCATATGGAGAACCCAGTCCACCGGGCCGCACATAAGGCGTCGTAAGCAACAACAGGACCATCATGGCGCGGCCCCACACGGGCGCCAGTAACAGCACATCATATGCATCGCCCGCCAGCAGCATCTGCAAGGCAGCGAATTTATTGATGAGAACCAGCACGACGATGGCAATCGCTGCTGGACCGCTGCGTGGATCTTTCATGATGGCCAGCGTGCGATCGCGATCACCCTGGCCGCCGATCCAAGCATCGGCGGTGTCGGCCAGCCCATCCAAATGCAAGCCACCGGTCAGCAGTACCCAGATTGCGAGAACCAGTGCTGCGAGAACCCCTGGGTCGGTCCACCACAGAGCGGTGTGCAGCCCGGCCAGCAACGCTCCAATGACCAAGCCCACTACGGGAAAGAACAGCACCGACCGCCCCAGATCCTGGGGTTGCGGTGGTGAGTTCAGGGAAGGAACTGGCAGCCGGGTCAGCAATTGCAGCGCCAGGACCAAGAGACGGATCATGTCAGGCAGCCGTTGTGAAACACCAGGTGGGGTTCGGCGCCTGGATCGCAGTGCACCCGCATCCGGCTTAGGGATGCAAAAGGCGCCTCAATCCGCCAGATCCGCCGTACCGGCATCTCCAGCAATTGGCGCAACACCATGCGGATGACGCCGCCATGGGCGACTAGCAGTACATGCCGGCCTTGAT
Organism: Proteobacteria bacterium UBA2383; assembly: GCA_002343485.1. Classification (GTDB taxonomy): domain Bacteria; phylum Pseudomonadota; class Gammaproteobacteria; order Competibacterales; family Competibacteraceae; genus UBA2383. The sequence goes on along the minus strand of DDST01000102.1, from coordinate 17,103 downwards.
AGCATTCCAACAGGCGGGTCCAGGCTTGAGCGATACGCTGATCGAAATCAATGACCGGTTCGCCGCCAGGGATCGGATAGGCAATCGGATCATGCCAGAACCGTCTCAGCGCTTGCGGATCGGTCTCATGTACATCGGCTACCGAACGCCCTTCCCAAACGCCGAAACTGATCTCGGTAAATTCTTCAACGACTTCCAGCGGGCGATCCAGCTGGTGAGCCAGGGCTTGGGCAAAAGCCGCGCAACGAATCAGTGGCGAACTGATAATCGTGTCCCATTCCCGATAATCGCCGACTGCCGCACGCATCTGTTCCCAGCCGCACGGACTTAACGGATCATCGATCGCTCCTCGAAACTTCTGGCCGCCTTCCGGTTCACCATGCCGCAATAAATCGACGATTGTAAATTCGCTCATGCCTGTGAAACCCCCGCTTCGGTGAAGGTCGCCATCTGGGCGTGTAAAGCGGCGGCAGCGCGAAGTATCGGTATTGCTATTGCTGCGCCGCTACCCTCACCCAATCGCATGCCGAGATCAAGCAGCGGTTTTGCTTCCAGCACTTCCAGTAGCCGGCGGTGGCCCGGTTCGGCGGAACAATGGGCATAAAACAGCCAGGCGGCCAGCTCCGGCCGTAGCCGTACCGCGGCCAGCACCGCGACTGTCGAAATGAATCCATCCACGAGCACCGGTATTCCCAATTGACCACAACGCAAATAGGCGCCGGTCATCGCGGCGATTTCGAATCCCCCCAATCGTTGCAAAGCCTCTAACGGCCGGTTGCTGCGCTGTTTCGCTAAAGCGCGTTCGATGGCCAGGGCTTTGCGATTGACGCCAGCCGCATCCAGCCCCGTGCCGGGTCCTGCCAGTTGCGCAGCAGGGCGGCCCAGCAGGGAACAAGCCACTGCCGCGGCGCTGGTGGTGTTGCCAATGCCCATTTCGCCACCGATGAACAACTGCGCGCCATTGATCGCTGCCCGGTCTGCCGCGTGATGACCGGCCATCAAGGCATCATGCAATTGTTCAACCGTCATGGCCGGTTCATGAACAAAATTGGCGGTACCGGGGCCGATCCGGGCATCCAGCACGCCAGATAATTCTTCCAAGGGTTGCACTGTGCCTACATTCACCACATCCAACCGCGCTCCCCATTCCCGGGCCAGTATGCTGATCGCCGCCCCTCCTCGGGCGAAATTACGCACCATTTCGGCAGTGACCGCCTGCGGGAAAGCGGATACACCTTCGGCGGTGACCCCGTGATCGGCGGCAAAGACGGTGATCCAGACCTGATCGAGGCGTGGCTGCTGCGTGCGCTGCATGGCCGCCAGGGTGATGCCGAGTTTCTCTATCTGGCCCAGTGAGCCAGGAGGTTTGGTCAATTGCGCTTGGCGTTCGCCTGCAGCGACGCGCACCGTGCTGTCAGGTGCGGGAATGGGATCGTCAAACCAGTGGTGGCTCATACAAAACAATCCTTGAGAGTGAGAGGTATGCCAGCAATGATAAAGGTGGCGCGGTCACAGCAGGCGGCAACCGCCTGATGCAGCCGGCCAGCTTCGTCACGAAAACGCCGGGCCAGCGGGTTGCTGGGAACAATGCCTTGTCCCACTTCGTTGGTGACCAGCAGGATCTGGCCAGATAACACCGGGAGGGTTTCCAGCAGGGCATTGATTTCGTCAGAAAGATGCGCATCGCCAGCAGCTAGCAGGTTGCTTAGCCACAGGGTCAGGCAATCGACCAGCAGGCAACGCTCGGGAGTGGCATGGGCGCGCAAGGCAGCGGCCAGCGCGAGGGGTTCTTCCACCAAACCCCAGTCAGACGGACGTTCGGCGCGATGGCGGGCAATGCGTCCGGCCATTTCCTTATCGCCGGCGTGGGCGGTGGCCAGATAGATGACATGCAGGTTGCTCGCGATGGCTCGTTGCTGAGCGAACGCACTTTTCCCAGAGCGGGCGCCGCCAAGAATAAATTCTTTCATAGGAGTTAATTATCGTCGATTTCAACACCCAAAGGGGGGTTATTTGCTCATATTACCCACACTAGCACCGTTGGCAGCGTTACCAGCGCCAGTCCTGTCTCGATGGTGATAATCGCTGCGATCAACGATGTATCACCACCCATTTGCCGTGCCAGGATGTAAGCGGTGGATGCGCCCGGCAGTGCAGCGAAAATCATCAACACGGCGGTCTCTATGCGTCCCGGTTGCACCACACTGCACAACAGTGCCGCTAGCGCTGGCTTGGCCAGGAGTTTTAGGCTGCTGGTTGCCGCCAGCAGCCCCGGACGAGACAAGCCCTCCAACCGCAATCCCGCCCCCACCGCCAATAGGCCCAGTGGCAGGGCTGCTCGTGCCAGAATGTCCAGTACCGCCGCCGAATTCCAAGGCAATCCGATACCGCTGAGATTCAGCCCGATGCCGGTCAGGCAGGCCAGAATCAGCGGGTTGGTAATCAGGCCTTTCGCAATACCGGTGAAGGTTACCAGCCGGCCAGCATGAATGCTAAGCACAAGTACGCACAGCACATTAATCAGCGGAATCATGATCGCCATGATCAACGCCGCTACTGTGCCGCCCTCGGTGTGGAATACCGCCAGCACCACGGCCAGTCCGACGTAGGTATTGAAGCGGATTGCTCCCTGATAAATCGAAGTGAACGCCGGTCCATCGACTTTTAACCAAGGCCGCAGAAAGTACACGAGCGCTGTCATGGTCAATAGCAATATCACTACCACTATTGCGACTGATCCCACGGCATAATCGCCCAGCTGGGACAGCGCCAGCCGATGCACCAATAAGGCCGGAAACAGCACGAAATAGGTCAGGCGTTCGGCCGCTGGCCAAAAGCCATCACCGGGAAAACCAATGCGCCGCAAAATCAGGCCTAGCAGGATTAAGGTGAAGATCGGCCCCAGTGCGCCGAGAATGAGAGGGAGATTATTCACGGTTTCGAAGAGTCAGCGGAGCAGGAGCCAGAGGAGAGTTGCAGGCTTGTGGCACGCAATCCAAAAGTTAAGTTTCTTGGTATTTTTATGAAAAAAAAGAAAAAACGGCGGCTCTAAAGCCGCCGTTGGGTCTACCTGTGGAATCCGGGATTAATCGTTCGCCCGCGATTCTAGCATCGCAACAGCGGGTAGCACCTTGCCTTCCAGAAACTCCAGGAATGCACCGCCAGCAGTGGAGATATAGGACACCTTGTCATAGATATTGTACTTTTGGATTGCGGCGATGGTGTCGCCGCCGCCGGCCAGAGTAAAGGCCTTGGTGTTGGCAATCGCCATGGCGACCGTCTTGGTGCCTTCGCCGAACTGATCGAATTCAAACACGCCGACCGGACCATTCCATACGACGGTACCGGCTTTCATGATGATGTCGGCCAGTTCCTGGGCGCTCTTCGGGCCGATATCGAAGATCATGTCATCGTCGCTGACGGCACCCGCGTCTTTCAATACGGCCGGTTCGGCAGCGTCGAACTTTTTGCCGCAGACCACATCCACCGCGATTGGGATATTCGCGCCGCGCGCCTTCATTTTCTCCAGCAGCATCTGTGACGTCGGCACCAAATCGTCCTCGCACAGCGACTTGCCGACGTTATTGCCGACGGCTTTGAGGAAGGTGTTGGCGATGCCGCCGCCGACTACCAGTTGATCGACCTTTTCCGACAGGCTTTCCAGCACGGTCAGCTTGGTCGAGACCTTCGAGCCGCCGACGATGGCCACCAGCGGCCGGGCCGGCTTGGCCAGCGCCTTGGTCAAGCGCGTCCAGCTCTTCGGTCAGCAGGATGCCGGCGCAGGCGACCGGGGCGAATTTGGCGACGCCGTGGGTGGAGGCTTCGGCGCGATGGGCGGTGCCGAAGGCGTCCATGACGAAGATGTCGCACAAGCGCGGCGTATTTCTTCGCGGTTTCCTCGTTGTTCTTCTTTCTCGCCCTTGTTGGTGCGGCAGTTTTCCAGCAGCACCACTTCGCCGTCGGCGACCTCGAAGCCGCCGTTGACCCAGTCGCGGATCACCCGCACCGGCTTGCCCAGCTTGGCCGACATCACCTCGGCCACCGGGTTGAGCGAATCTTCCTCCTTGAACTCGCCTTCGGTCGGGCGCCCCAAGTGCGAGGTCACCATCACCTTGGCCCCGGCCTTCATCGCGTGCTCGATGGTCGGCATCGAGGCGGTGATGCGGGCGTCGGACGTCACTTTGCCACTTCTTGACGGGCACGTTGAGGTCGGCGCGGATGAACACCCGCTTGCCGGCCAGATTGAGATCGGTCATGCGCTTGAAATTCATTAGTCCTCTCCTCCACAAGCAAAACCCCCGTCCGCCCTGGCTTGGCGAACGCAAGGCGGCGGGGGCAGGGGTTTCAGTTCAGCAAGGAACCGCCGCCGCGTGACGACCGCTCACTTGGCCATGACGCGGACCATTTCCAGCACTTTGCAGGAGTAGCCCCACTCGTTGTCGTACCAGGCCACGACCTTGACAAAGGTGTCGTCCAGCGCGATGCCGGCATCGGCGTCAAACGTGGAGGTGCAGCTTTCGCCGCGGAAGTCGGTGGCCACGACCTTGTTTTCGGTATAGCCCAGCACGCCCTTCATCGCGCCTTCCGAGGCGGCCTTCATCGCGGCGCAGATATCCTTGTAGGACGCTGGCTTGTTCAGTTCAACGGTCAGGTCGACCACCGATACATCGGAGGTGGGCACGCGGAAGGCCATGCCGGTGAGCTTCTTGTTCAGCTCGGGGATGACCACGCCCACCGCCTTGGCAGCGCCGGTCGAGGATGGAATGATGTTTTCCAGAATACCGCGGCCACCGCGCCAATCCTTGTTGGATGGACCATCGACGGTCTTCTGGGTGGCGGTGGCAGCGTGCACGGTGGTCATCAGACCGCGCTTGATGCCCCAGGTGTCGTTCAGCACCTTGGCGACCGGTGCTAGGCAGTTGGTGGTGCAGGACGCATTGGAGATGATGGTCTGACCGGCGTAGGTTTTGTCATTGACGCCGTAGACGAACATCGGGGTATCGTCCTTGCTGGGTGCGCTCTGAATGACTTTCTTGGCGCCAGCAGTGATGTGCTTCTGACAGGTTTCCTTAGTCAGGAACAGGCCCGTGGACTCGACGACGATGTCGGCGCCGACTTCGTTCCACTTCAGTTCGGCCGGATCCTTGACGGCAGTCAGACGGATCTTCTTGCCGTTGACGACTAGGGTGTTGCCATCGACAGAGACCTCACCCTTGAAACGGCCATGCACCGAATCGTACTGAAGCATATAGGCCAGATAATCAGGTTCGAGCAGGTCGTTGATGCCGACGATCTCGATGTCCGAAAAATCCTTCACCGCAGCGCGAAACACCATACGGCCAATGCGGCCAAACCCATTGATGCCAACTTTAATGGCCATGCTTTCCTCCAAGTCAGAGTGGTTTTCATCAAAAGACGGGCGAACAATGCCGCCCACTCAACACGATCAAGTGTAGACCGGATTCATTAAAAAACAGCCTTCGCTAGAATAGCGCCTGCACGGTAGCGGCTACCCGCTCGGCAGTAAAGCCGAAATGCTGGAAAATAATTTCCGGCGGACCGCATTCGCCGAAGCGATCAATACCGATCACTGTGCCTTGCGGACCGGCGTACTTGTACCAGGGTGCGGTAACGCCCGCCTCGACCACCACGCGCCGAGTCACCGCTGCTGGCAGCACTGATTCGCGCCATGCCGCATCCTGGGCATCGAACACATCGACGGACGGCATGGAAACGACACGCACCCGCCGCCCCTGGCTGTTCAACTGCTGGGCCGCTTCGATCGCCAGTTGGACCTCGGAACCGGTGGCGATGAGGATCGCTTCCGGATGATTCCCGCAGTCCAGCAGCACATAGCCGCCCCGGGCAATAGCCCGCACCTGTTCGGGCGTGCGATCCTGGTGGGGCAGCTTCTGGCGGGTGAAAATCAGCGCAGTCGGGCCGTTGGTGCGCTCCAAGGCTGCTTTCCAGGCGACTGCGGTTTCCGTCGTGTCGCAAGTCCGCCATACTGACAGATCAGGAATAATCCGCAGGCTGGAAACATGTTCGATTGGCTGGTGGGTCGGGCCATCACCGCCGACGCCAATGGAGTCGTGGGTCAGCACGAACATGCAGCGCAGTTTCATCAGTGCTGCCATGCGGATGGCGCTGCGGCCATAGTCGGCAAACATCAGGAATGTACCGCCAAAGGGCACATAGCCGCCATGCAGCGCCAAACCGTTCATGATGGCATTCATCGCGAATTCACGGGCGCCGTAATAGATCAGGTTGCCATCGGGATGCTCGAAGTCCACCGGCCGGCAGCCAATCCAAGGAATACCCGTAGATTCAGTCAGATCAGCGGAACCGCCGACCAGACTGGGAAAGTGGGGATTGTACGCTTCGAGGGCGCGCTGGGACGCGACCCGGGTCGCAATATCTTCGCGCCGCGTTTGGGTGGCTTGAATAAAATTCCAGGCCAGTTCTTGCCAGTCGGGGGGGAAACCGCAGGCCAGCCGCCGGTCGAGTTCCGCCGCCGCTTCCGGATACTCGGCCCGGTAGCGGGAAAATAGCGCATTCCACTCATCTTCCCAAGCGGCACCTTTAGCGCGGGCGTCGAAGGCGCGATAATATTCAGGAGGGATGACGAACGGTTCGTGATGCCAGCCAATATTCTCGCGGGTTGCTGCGACTTCGGCGGCGCCTAATGGCGCACCGTGCGATTTTTCGCTGCCACCCTTGTTGGGCGAACCCCAGGCGATAGTCGTCTTGCAACAGATCAGGGTCGGACTACCGGTGAAAGCGCGCGCTTGCTTAATAGCCCGATGAACCGCATCGGCGTCGTGGCCGTCCACGTTGGGAATAACATGCCAACCGAACCCTTCAAAGCGTTTGGCAACATTTTCACTGAACCAGCCACTGACCGGGCCATCGATGGAGATATCGTTGCTGTCATAGAGGCAAATCAGTTTGCCCAGTCCCCAGGTGCCCGCTAGCGAGCAGGCTTCGGAAGAGATACCTTCCATCAGGCAACCGTCGCCGAGGATGACGTAGGTGTAGTGATCGACAATGGGAAACCCAGGGCGGTTGAAGCGGGTGGCTAGCGCCCGTTCGGCCAGCGCCATGCCGACGCCGTTGGCCAGACCCTGCCCTAGCGGCCCGGTGGTGGTTTCCACACCTGGGGTGAGGCCGTATTCGGGATGTCCGGGGGTCCGTGAACCCAGCCGCCGGAAGTTGCGCAGATCCTCGATGCTCAGGTCATAGCCGCTTAGGTGCAGCAGGGAATACAGCAGCATCGAACCATGGCCATTCGACAGGATCACCCGGTCACGATTCAGCCATTTGGGATTGGCTGGATTGTGGCGCAGAAAATCATTCCACAGGACTGTGCCAAAGTCGGCCATGCCCATGGGGGCGCCGGGGTGGCCAGATTCTGCCCGTTGCACCGCATCCATGCTCAGGGCACGGATGGCGTTCGCCAGTTCCCGGCGCGAGGGGATCAGCGATTCGAGGCCGGGGCCGGCAGTAGAGCCGGAAACAGCCGGCGTTTCAGTCAGGGCGTCCACCAGGGAACGGGCAGCCAGTTCGCTACGCAAGGGCATCAACTCTCTCCTACAGTACTCATAAAAGCCGGGGAAACCCGGAAGAAATCGCGAGGCGATCTTGAAGATGCATCGCGATCCGGCTGCGCGCGTCGCTCTTGCTGGGACGTTTACCGGAGAGATCACCAAGGACGTCCGGTCGCGCCAAACCCCCCTTTGGGATTCGGTTCGGCCGAAAAATGGCGGCGATTATAGGAAAAACTAAGGTAAACGCCAATGATTTATGCAATATCCCGTCTTTAATCCCGACGCAAACTATCGGAAATCGCGACCGGGGTAGGATAGGTTAGCACGAGGTAATAGGTTGAGGCGATGAAGGTCAACAGAGTTGTGGCCTGCACCAGGTAGGATGCCTCCCGGCTGATCAAGTCATTCTGCTGGGCCAGCACTGCGATCAGCAGAGCGAACTCGCTGACCTGCCCCAATCGCACGCCTACTTCCATAGCGATGCGCGGCCGCTCCCCAGCCCATTGCAGGAAACCACGAAATACCCAGGGCTTAACGCCCATCAGCAACGTGCCTAATATCAGGGTCGGCAGGAATACCGCACCCAGCATGCCCAGGTCAAAGCCAGCGCCCAGCGAAAAGAAGAACAGCACCAGAAAAAAATCACGCAGTGGCTTGAGGCTTTCAGCAATATACAAAGCAATCGGGCTGGTGGCCAGCGCTACTCCACCGATGAAGGCGCCGACGGCGTAAGATAGTCCTAACAAGGCTGCAACCTGCGAAATGCACAAACACCAGCCAATCGCGATCAGAAAGATGTACTCACGGATCTTGTCAAATTTATGGATCAGCGGGATCAAGACGTAACGCGAAGCCAGGTAGGCAAAGCCCAGCAGCACCGGTAGTGTCACGATCAGCAGGCCCAGTCCTTGCAGTGAAGAGCCACGTCCGCTTAATCCCTCAATTAACAGCAGGATGGCGATGGCCAACAAATCCTGTAGCAGCAGGATACTAATGATAATCTCGCCGGTGTGTTGGTGGTGTAGAGTGCGGGTTGGCAGTAGTTTGAGGCCGATGATGGTGCTGGAAAAGGTCATCGCCACACCGATTAGCAGGCACTCCCCCAGGGTATAGCCGAATAGCCAGCCGATCCCGGCGCCTAGCATGGCGAAGACCAGCGAGGTGCCGAAGGTGATCAGGGTGGCCTTACGCAACATTTGCAGTAATCGCTGCGGCAATAGATCCAGCCCCAGCAGGAACAACAGAAACATAATGCCGATTTGCGCCATCTGCTCGATAGCCGATGCATTATCGATTAGCTTGAAGCCGTAAGGGCCGATCAAGATTCCCAACACAATGTAGGCGATAGGCAAGGCTTGACGGGCGTACAGCGCCAGCGTAGCAAATACCGCCGCACCGCTAAAAATCAGAAACAGGGAAAAAACCAGTGCGTTTTGAGCGTCGTGCATCGTTGACTCGTTAGGCTGATGAAACCGTTTGCTGCCGTTTTCCGGCGCCAAGGTTCATGGTATAGATTAAGGTAGCCGCTGGTAACTATAACAGAAAAGATATAACGGCAGGACTTAGGCGTTATCAAGGGTTTCCCGCCAGACGTGGCAACCATGTCATAATGTGCTACCTCGCCGTCCCGGCGATTGCCAGAATTAAAACCCTTGAATAACGCTGACTCTATCTTGCTCAATAACCCGCCGCACTGGCATAGTCATCGGTTGCGTTCAGCGCAAAGTTTGCCGGCTGAACTGGCTCAATGGCTGTTTGATCCCGGCTCACTGACCCGGCGCTTGCGCCAGTGCTGCCCAGACCGGTTCCAGGTGCGGGTGCTTTGGCAAGGCTGGAGCCGCCCCAGCCGGGACGAAGCGCGGACCTTGTGCTTACGCCTGGATGCTCGAACGTGGACGCGTGAGGTGCAACTTGTTTGCGGCGATCAAGCCTGGGTCTTTGCCCGGACGTTGATTCCAGCGGCCACTCTGCGTGGCCGCGGCCGCCGGCTCACTCAACTCGGTAGCCGTCCCCTGGGTGAGGTGCTGTTCTCCGACCCCGGCGTTCAGCGTAGCCCCGTGGAAATTGCCCGGATTATCGCTGGCCAGCGGTTGCATCAATGCGCCTTTGCTGGTTTTGCTGAACCTCCAGAAACGATCTGGGGGCGGCGCTCAGTGTTTCGTATCGATGGCCAGCCACTGCTGGTCTGTGAAATTTTCCTGCCTGATTTACCGGTATCTCTTGCTGATCGGATTCACTCTTAATTATGAACATTGAACGTTTTGAAGATCGCTTGCGTGAATATGCGCTATTGATGCGCCTGCATCGTCCCATTGGTATCTATCTGTTGCTATGGCCAGCCCTATGGGCGTTGTGGCTGGCAGGCAATGGCCAACCCCCAGCTGGTATTGTTCTGGTTTTCGCGCTGGGTGTGGTTTTGATGCGCTCGGCTGGCTGTGTGATGAATGATATCGCTGATCGCAGTTTTGATCCGCATGTCGCGCGCACCCGCGATCGGCCGCTAGCGGCTGGGCGAGTCACATTGAGTGAAGCATCTGGTGTGGCGGTGACACTGGTCCTGCTGGCGTTCGCTTTGGTGCTGACCCAGAATGCGTTGACGATCCAGTTATCCTTCGTGGGTCTGGCGCTGGCAATTACCTACCCGTTTATGAAGCGGCTGCATCCCTTGCCTCAAATCCACCTAGGCGCAGCCTTTGGCTGGGCCATCCCAATGGCCTATGCGGCAGTGAGTCAAGAGTTGCCGCTGGCTGCCTGGTTGCTGTTTCTCGCTAATGTGCTATGGTCAGTTATTTATGACACTCAGTATGCAATGGTGGACCGGGAGGATGACCTGAAAATTGGCGTAAAATCGACGGCCATTCTGTTTGGCAAACGGGACAAGCAAATTATTGGCTATCTGCAAGTAGCGTTGCTGGTGCTGTTGGCCGGAATTGGTTTTTTAAGCGGCCGAGGCGGTATCTATTATCTGGGATTGTTAGCGGCTAGCTGGCTGGCACTCTATCAGCAATACCTGATCCGCAACCGCAAGCCAGAAGAATGCTTTGAAGCCTTTCTCAATAACAATGCGTTTGGGCTGGTGATCTTCTGTGGGCTGCTGGTGGATTTCCTGCCAGCAATGCCTTCTTGAACAGCACCTTTCCCGCCTGCTTCCAGGAGAAGAAATCATGCTAATCGTTCATGTGCTTGTTCACGTCAAGCCAGACTGCATTGACGCTTTCAAAAATGCTTCGCTGGAAAACGCTCGTCATAGCATCCAGGAACCAGGCATTGTCCGATTCGATGTGATTCAACAAACTGACGATCCAACCCGTTTTGTGCTGATCGAGATCTATCGTACCGTCGAAGCGCCTGCTCAGCATAAAGAAACCGCTCATTATGTAACTTGGCGCGATACAGTAGCGGAGATGATGGCCGAACCTCGGACCAGTATGAAATACGTTCCCCTATTCCCAGACGATACTGGCTGGAACTATCCGGTGGAGATGCGCGGTTAGGTAGAGGTGGTGGCTTCGACCCGTTTAGCAGTCTGTATAAAAACCCTTTTATTCCTCTAAGGGGAGAGTGATTTTTCAGGTTGTCGCTTCCTTCTCTCATGGAGAGGGGAGGGGAAAGCTGTATAAAAATACCTCAATAAGGCGCATTAAGTAATGTTGGTATGTCTCGGATCGACCCACTGCAAGACCCCCTGCAAGTCAAACAGCAGCTTTCGACATGCCGGAGAAAGTATTCAAGTTGATCCATATCACCGCCCCGCTTTACCACTTTCTAGATTCAAGACGATCGTCTTGAATTTCTATCTATCCCGTTAGTTCTCTTAACTCGAGGGTAGCCTATGCTCCATCTCCAAGCATTGTTCTTTTGCACGACTCTCCTCCTCTCATCGACCCTGTGGGCTGAAGAGGCCAAGCCTGTTTACCTGGGCTTTGATGGCGAATTTAGCGTTGAGCAGAGTACCTCCGCCCAAGCCATTGAACGCGGCATTCTGATCGCCATTGACGAGATCAACCGTGCAGGTGGAGTCTTAGGGGGTCGCCCCTTACAACTCATCTCCAAAGACAACCGCGCGGTAACGGCCCGTGGCGTGAAAAACCTGAAGGAATTTGCCCAGATGCCCGATATGGTGGCGATGTTCGTCGGCCGCTTCAGCCCGGTTGTTCTGGAATACGTGAATCTCGCGCATGAACTGGAAATGATCGTTCTCGACCCGTGGGCGGCGGCGGACGCCATCACCCATAATGGCAATAAGCCCAACTATATTTTTCGCCTTTCATTGCGGGATGGGCTGGCGATGCCCCTGATGTTACGACACGCACTCAGCAAAGGGACGGAGCGGGTCGGTCTGTTGCTCCCCAATACCTCCTGGGGTAGGAGCAACCTAGCTTCTGCCAAACAATACTTTCTTGAGGCCCTCGCGCCTCACTCGGTGGGGATTGAATGGTATCAGTGGGGCGACCAAACCATGATTGACAAGTACCAGGCACTGCGCGCGTCTGGAGCGCAAGCGATTGTGTTTGTGGCCAACGACAGTGAAGCTGTGATTCTCTGTCGAGAAATGGCTGCTTTACCTCCAAAGCAACGGATACCGATCATTAGTCACTGGGGGGTGACAGGTGGGAATTTTGCCAATCTGGTGGGGGAAGATCTGGCGAAGATTGATTTTTCGGTGGTGCAGACGTTTAGCTTCTATAAAGCAGACCCTGAGATAACACAACGGGTGCTGGCCGTGAGTACCCGGCTGTTCGGCTTATCCCGTATTGAAGAGATCGAATCACCGGTCGGGGTCGGCCAAGCCTACGATCTTACCCACTTGGTGGCGCGCGCCATCGACCTGGCGGGGACTACGGACCGGCGCGCGGTCCGCAGTGCTCTGGAGAGCATTACCCAGTACCGTGGTCTGGTCAAATTCTTCGAACGGCCGTTTACCGCAGACAATCACGATGCACTCGGGGCCGAGGATATCTTTATGGCAACTTACCGCCTCGATGGCGCTATCGTACCCTTGTCACCGGAAAATTGAGCAATGGTGCGCCATCAAACCGGCATGGCCAACGCGCCGCCATCCCTGGTCGATGCTAGATCAGCGCCTTCCAGGATGCGTTTGTCCACCCATATCGCGCTCGCAGCGACGGTCCTGACGCTTGGCTTTGTCTTGGCAGCTGGTGGCCTGTCCTACGCCGTTACTCGCAGGCAGTTAATCGAAAACCAGGACATCGCCCTGGAGAATCAAGCTATCCTGTATGCACAGCAACTTGGCAACACCTTACGCTCCATTACGGCTACCTTAGGAACGTTGCCAGAGAATGCGCTGATCCTGAACTCGCTGATGGACAGCCTGACTCGCCAAACCGCGCTGGCACCCTTCCTTAAGGATTTTTCCCGCATCAGTGAAGTGCCCGTGACCCTGCTGGTGACGGATTTCCAGGGCCAGCCTATCGCTGGGAACTACCAAGTGCCCTTCGAAGCCCACGATTGGCGGCACCAGGTGCTGGAGACCGGCAAACTCTATGCGACGATCGGAACAGACGCCGCGGGCGATTATCTGTTCGTAGCCGAACCGATTTTTTATTCTCGCACACTCTCGCCCGAGGGGGCTTTGCTTTACAAAATCGTATTGGCCCACATGCAATCTTCCCTGCCGGCTCCCAGCGAGGGACGCACCATGCTGCGGCTTGTCTACCCAAAGCAGGGCGTGGTCTTATCACCGGCGGCGGTATTGTCTGGTGACCTTCAGGATCCGGACCGTCTGGCACATGTGGAAATGTTACCCCTGCCGGCCGGGCTGAAGCCGCTGTGGATTGCTGTTGAAGTGTCGACAGACCGGAGCGCATTAACGGCATCCTTGAACCGGTTGCTCCTGCTCTACGCCACTATAGGGACCGGCATGGTGTTGATAGTTGCTGCCCTCGCCCAGGTGGGCGCCCATTATCTGACCCGCCCCCTGCGTGAGCTGCAATCTGTCGCCCAATCGATCATTGAGAGCGGCTCGCTAGAACACCGGTTCGCTTTCCACGGAGTGTTTGAAGTTGAGCAGCTCGGGCGCACTTTCAACCAAATGCTAGAGCAACTCGGCAGCGCCCATCGGCAATTACACCGGCAGACTGAGGTCGAAACCGAGCGTAATCAAGCGCTGGCCGCAGCCAACATGGCGCTTGAGCAGGAGATCAGCGAACGCGCGCGCGCTGAAGCTGCTCTGCGAGAGAATGAGGAACGGCTGCGGCTGGCATTGAAGGCAGCCCATCAAGGACTCTACGACCTGAATGTGCAAACCGGCGAAGCTGTTGTCAGTCCTGAATACGCCCGGATGCTCGGCTATGAACCGAACGAGATCCAGGAGACTAATGCAGCATGGGTTGAACGTTTACACCCAGATGATTACGAGCCGGTAGTCCGAACTTACAAGCGTTACGTGGCTGGGGAGCTTCCTGACTACCGGGTGGAGTGCCGCCAGCGCACCAGGGGTGGCGATTGGATCTGGATTCTCTCGCTTGGGAGCATTGTCCAGTGGGATGACGAGGGCAAACCACTGCGCATGCTGGGAACCCATACGGACATCACTGAGCGCAAGCAGGTGGAATCGGCATTAGCGGTCACCGTCGAGGATCTACGGGTCGCCGAGCAGCGGCAGCGGGAATTATTGATGGTAACCCGGCGCGAACAGGGCCGGCTGCGGGCCTTGTTGGCGGCTATGAATGTCGGAATTCTATTCGAAGACAACCAACAGCATGTGGAATACCTCAATCCGGCCTTTTTGAGGATGTGGGCTATCGACGAAACGCTGGATTTAGTCGGACAGCCGATGCGGAAGATTTTGGAACACTCCACCCACCGCCTTGCGCGGCCGGATCACGCTTCGCGATATGTATTGCAGGTCCTGGATACCCATGAAATCAGCGAGCGCTTCGAGATTAATCTCTACGATGGACGTCTTCTCACTCAAATGTCGTATCCGGTACTGGATGCCGAGGACCGTATGTTAGGGCGGCTGTGGCTTTACGAGGATATTACTCATGAACGCCAAACTGCTCAGCAATTGCTCTATCTGGCCGAGCGTGACCCGTTGACCGGCCTGTTTAACCGGCACAGCTTCCAAAAGTACCTAGAACAGAAAATTGCCTCTTCGCTGCGCAGCAACGATAAGTTTGCGGTGATTTACTTCGATCTGGATGAATTTAAGGCCATCAATGACACGTTCGGTCACCGGGCTGGCGATATGGTGCTGGTACGCACGGCGGGTGAGATTACCACGCATGTGCGTGCTACGGAGATGTTCGCGCGGCTTGGTGGCGATGAGTTTGCCATCATCAGCACCATTGGGGCCGAGTACGATCCGAGTGCGCTCCCTGCCCGCATCGTGGGTACGGTATCCGCGATACCGTTTCGCTTCCGCGGGACGAACCTGCGCCTGACAGCCAGCGTGGGGGTTGCCTTCTTTCCTGAACACGGTGAGAACATAGAAGACTTAGTGGCCCACGCTGATGCAGCGATGTATCAGGCAAAAAACCAGGGTAAGAATACCTGGGCGATATACGATCCTCGCCGTGATTCGACCGAGGTGATGGTACGGCGCCTGAATTGGCACAGCCGGATCGCCCAAGCGTTGGAAGGCCAATTATTCGAACTGCACTTTCAGGGGGTGTACCATATAAGAGATAGATCACTTAGCCATCTGGAAGTATTAATCCGGATGCGCAATTCAGATGAATCCGGGCACCTCATTCTCCCGGGCCAATTTATTCCCTTGGCTGAAAAAAGCGGGCAGGTGCTCGACATCGATCGCTGGGTGTTGCAGAAGAGCATCGCCCTATTGGGCCAGAGCACTGACTTGCCGCCGCTTGCTATCAATATCTCGGGCCGCACCTTTGACGATCCGGCGTTGCCGCAAAACATTCAGCAATTGCTCACACAACACGGTGTGGATCCCCAGCGGCTACTCATCGAACTCACCGAAACCGCCGCTGTGTCGGATGTTCAGGATGCACAACGTTTTATTGAAGCGATTCAGCAGGTAGGGTGCGGTGTGTGTCTGGATGACTTTGGCAGCGGTTTCTCCACGTTCGCGTACTTGAAATACCTGAACGTCAAGATTCTGAAGATTGACGGCTTGTTCGTCCGCGATCTGCTCAACCACTATGATAACCAGGTGTTCATCCGGGCCATGGTGGAAGTGGCGCGTGGTCTGCGCAAAACAACCGTCGCAGAGTTTGTCGAGGATGCTGCCACCCTCGATATGTTGCGGGACCTAGGCGTGGATCTCGTTCAAGGCTATCACCTTGACCGGCCTAGCGCTGAACATCCTGCTCTTGACTGCCTAGCAAGCTGGCGTAGTGAGTGATCCAAACGAATAAGGATTATCCTAACTATCCATTTTTCGTAATCAATATGTTATAAATTTTTTATAGGTTCTACATTGTTGACCGTAGGCCGTAGGTTGAGAAAAGGCGAAACATTGCCCAGCAATGACCTGGGATATGGGGTTTCACTGCGTGCAATCCAACCGGCTAAAAGTTTAGTATCTATTCAGAAACAGGGTGTTATTTTCATAAAACCCCTTTATTTTAGTGGTATGAATGGCTGAAGAATTGGAACTTCAAACCCCCTGGTTGCGGTTGGCAGCGCGAGCCTGGGGGCCGCTAGATGGGTTGCCCGTGCTGGCGGTGCATGGTTGGCTGGATAACGCTGCCAGCTTTGATGCCTTGGCGCCGTTGCTGCCCGGAATCCGGCTAGTAGCCGTTGATTTAACTGGACATGGCTTTTCAGGGCACCGTCCGCCGGGTGCGCATTATTATTTCGTGGATTTCATCCCAGATATGGTTGCCGCTGTTGATGCGCTGGATTGGGATCGCTTTGCTGTGCTGGGCCATTCGATGGGGGGTGGCATTGCCAGCTTCATGGCCGCCATCCTACCGGAGCGAGTAACTCGGGTGGCAATGATTGAAGGTTTGGGGCCGCCGACCAGCAATCCAGCTGACGGTCCGGCCGATCTGCTCAAGTCCATGAAACAGATGAATGCGTTACCGCACAAGCGCCCACCGGTTTACCCGAACATGGATGCTGCTATCCAAGCCCGTTGCGAAGCCAGCGGTCTGTCGTGGCCGGCAGCAGCTATTCTGGTCGAGCGCGGTTTGCAGCCCATCGATCAAGGTTTTGGTTGGCGCACGGATCCCCGGCTGCGCTTTGTCTCGCCGTTGTATCTGAGCGAACCGCAAATTCTGGCTTATATGGAACGGATTAAAGCCCCAGCGCTGCTTATTTGCGGCGCAGACGGTTATTTGATTAAGAGGGCTTACATGCAGGAGCGTTATGCGCGTATTTCCGATCTAGCCGTTAAAATCCTACCCGGCGGGCATCACCCGCATCTGGAAGACCCTGAACCCTGCGCTAACTTGCTAGGACAATTCTTCGCAGCCGCCTAGGTTCCATAGCGAGCTTTTTGTGTCTATCCCCAGCATCGCCCATCATCATTTAATTCGCGCACTATTAACATTATTTTTTTTATTGAAATTATTTTTAGCAAATACTACATTTTTTAGAAAATGCCATATTATTGGTATAATGC
>DDST01000184.1 GCA_002343485.1 Proteobacteria bacterium UBA2383 | reverse complement strand
TGATTATGCGGTCAAGCCGATGAACTGCCCTGGTCACATCCAAATTTTCAACCAGGGGCTGAAGAGTTACCGCGATCTACCGTTACGCATGGCCGAATTTGGCTCCTGCCACCGCAATGAACCGTCTGGCACCCTGCATGGATTAATGCGCGTGCGCAACTTTGTCCAGGACGACGCCCACATCTTCTGCACCGAGGAGCAGATTCAGCCGGAAGTCACGGCGTTCATGGATCTGCTGTTCCAAGTCTATGCTGACTTCGGCTTCAACGAGGTGCAACTAGCCCTAGCGACCCGCCCCGGCAAGCGCGTGGGCAGTGATGAAGTGTGGGACAAGGCGGAAAAGGCCTTGGAACTAGCATTGAATCGCACCGCGCTGCCTTGGCAGCTTAAACCGGGCGAGGGCGCGTTCTATGGCCCAAAAATCGAGTTCGTGTTGCGCGATTGCCTGGATCGGCTCTGGCAATGCGGCACCATCCAGGTCGATTTCTCCATGCCTGGCCGACTGGATGCACACTATATTGCCGAGGACGGCAGCAAGCGGACGCCCGTCATGTTGCACCGAGCCATTCTCGGTTCATTGGAACGGTTTATTGGCATTTTGATTGAACAATACGCCGGCGCATTGCCAGCCTGGCTGGCGCCCGTGCAGGCAGTGGTGCTCAATATCACCGATCATCAGGCCGGATACGCCGCACAGGTTGAAAAATCCCTGATGCGACAAGGTTTCCAAGTCTCGGTTGACTTGAGAAACGAGAAGATCGGTTTTAAAATTCGTGAACATACCTTGCAGCGCGTGCCTTATCTACTGGTCGTCGGCGACCGGGAGATGGAAACCGAGACCGTCGCTGTACGCACCCGCACCGGCCAGGACTTAGGCGGCATGACGTTGGCCGTCTTCGCCGAATCCCTGCGAACCGACATCGCCCGGCGCGGGCGAACTGAATAATCACTGGAGGACCGCAACATCGCTGCGAATAATGAACTCCGGCTCAACGAAGAGATTACCGGGCGTGAAGTACGCCTGATCGATCAGGACGGCGAGCAGGCAGGGGTTGTCCCCTTGGTGCACGCTAAGCGGATGGCCGAGGAGGCCGAACTGGATTTGGTGGAAATCTCCCCAAATGCCAAGCCGCCGGTTTGCCGTATCATGGACTATGGCAAATTCCGGTTCGAGCAGGCCAAGAAGCAAAGTGAAGCCCGGAAAAAGCAAAAGCAGATCCAGGTTAAAGAAATCAAATTCCGTCCGGGCACGGACGAAGGGGACTATCAGGTCAAACTACGCAACCTGATCCGGTTCCTAAGCGAAGGTGACAAAGCCAAGGTGACCTTGCGGTTCCGAGGCCGCGAAATGGCACACCAGAATATTGGTGCCAACCTTCTCAAACGCGTCGAAGACGACCTAATCGAATACGGTACAGTGGAACAGCGACCCCGAATGGAAGGGCGGCAAATGGTCATGACCATCGCGCCGGTGAAAAAGAAATGATCTTTCCTAATAGGCGTTGACCTTCCCGTCCTCCGATACATATCGGGATTTAATCCCTGAATCGACTCTTTAAAAATTGCGGAGTTATGCAATGCCCAAGATGAAAAGCAATCGCGGTGCAGCGAAGCGCTTCAGCCGCACCGGGTCCGGCCAGTTCAAGTGTTCTCACTCACATCTCCGGCACATCCTGACCAAGAAGAGCGCCAAGCGGAAACGCCAGTTGCGTGGTACAACAACCATCGCTGCAGTGGATACTCCGGCTGTGCGCCGGATGTTGCCCTACGCTTGATGCCCCCCTGGACTGGAGAAATTTAATCATGCCTCGAGTGAAACGTGGCGTTACCGCCCACGCCCGTCATAAGAAAGTCCTTAAATTAGCCAAGGGTTATTATGGCGCCCGCAGCCGGGTGTACCGGGTTGCCAAACAAGCCGTTATCAAAGCTGGCCAGTACGCCTACCGCGATCGCCGCCAGAAAAAGCGTGACTTCCGCGCACTGTGGATCGTGCGCATCAACGCCGGTGCGCGCGAACACAGTCTATCCTATAGCCGGCTGATCAATGGCCTGAAAAAGGCCACTATTGAAATCGACCGTAAGATGCTGGCTGACCTGGCAGTATTCGACAAGCCGGCTTTTGCCGAACTGGCCAACCGCGCTAAGGTTGCGCTCGGCATCGCCTAAATCGTTCCACCCCACTTCTCAAACGGGGAAAGGGCACGGTCCTTTCCCTTTTTTGTGAGCTATCGTTACGAGACCCACCCGCGTGGATGCACTGCCCAAACTACTGCAAACTGCTCAAACCGCTATTGCTGGAGCTAGCGATCTCGCTACTCTAGATCAAGTGCGTGTCCATTATCTGGGCAAAAAAGGTGCCCTCACTGAGCGGCTCAAGGAACTAGGCAAATTACCTGCTGAGGAGCGTCGTCAGGCTGGTCAGGCAAT
This sequence comes from Proteobacteria bacterium UBA2383, assembly GCA_002343485.1. GTDB lineage: Bacteria > Pseudomonadota > Gammaproteobacteria > Competibacterales > Competibacteraceae > UBA2383. Next base: position 25,519 of record DDST01000184.1, on the reverse strand, counting down.
CAACGAAGCCAAACAGATATTGGAAACTACCCTGACTGTCCGTAAGACTGCGCTGGAAGCAGCAGCGCTGGATGCCCGGCTCGCTAATGAAGCCATCGATGTGACTCTACCCGGACGCGGCCAACATCCAGGTGGCTATCATCCACTCAGCCGCACGCTGACCCGGATTGAGGAACTTTTCGCCAAAATCGGTTTTACCATTGCTAAGGGGCCAGAAGTTGAGGACGATTTCCGCAATTTTGAAGCTCTGAACATCCCACCGCAACATCCAGCGCGGGCGATGCATGACACCTTCTACTTTAATGCCCATACCCTGCTACGCACCCACACCTCACCAGTACAAATCCGTGTCATGGAAACCCAGCCACCGCCGGTACGAGTCATCGCCCCTGGCCGGGTTTACCGCTGCGATTCCGATGTGACTCACTCTCCGATGTTCCATCAGGTCGAGGGATTGCTGGTCGATGAAAATGTCAGTTTCGCTGACCTAAAGGGGGTTCTGGACGATTTTCTGCGGCATTTCTTCGAGCGTGATCTGGCAGTACGCTTCCGTCCGTCCTATTTCCCCTTCACCGAGCCATCCGCTGAAGTCGACATCCAATGCGTAATCTGTGGTGGCGATGGCTGCCGGGTATGCAAGCAGAGTGGTTGGCTGGAGGTGCTCGGTTGCGGCATGGTGCATCCCGCAGTCTTTGAAAAAGTGGGTATCGATAGCGAGCGCTACACGGGCTATGCCTTTGGCATGGGCGTCGAACGGCTGACAATGTTGCGTTATGGCGTCAATGATCTACGACTGTTTTTCGACAATGATCTGCGTTTCCTGCGGCAGTTTCAGTAATATCGAATCTCATCTACACAAATAGGCACGTACAATAGCGGATTGAGACGTTATCTAGCGCCTTCCACTAGAAGGGAACCAGCGCCTGGGAGGCGATGCCATTAACTTGTCAGTTTGGCTATTCCCCGGTTGAGAATGGAATCTTCACGAACTTGATAAGTGATCTCAGCCCCCCACCCTGTATGAAGCCTTGCTATATGCCGCTGACGGCGCCCACGCAGATCAAAATTCTGCCGCCCAATAATATCGAACGGAAACCCAAGACAAGTAAAATTCGTCTGACTCTTGATGAATGACACGAACCGTCAGCGAGAAAATCGAATGACTTACAGGATTTCATTATGAAAATCAGTAGCCAATGGTTGCGGAAATGGGTTGATCCCGGCATTTCCAACACCGAACTTGCTATGCAACTGACCATGGCGGGTCTGGAAGTGGACCACATCGAACCCGCTGCACCCGCTTTTCACTCTGTGGTCGTCGGCCGTATCACTGACTTAGCTCCTCACCCCGATGCCGACCGCTTACGCGTGGCAACTGTAGATATAGGAGATGTTAACCCGCTACACATCGTCTGCGGCGCCCCTAATGTTACGATCGGCATGTGCGTGCCAACCGCACTGATTGGGGCAGAGTTACCAGGCGGATTGATTATTAAGAAATCCAAACTGCGTGGTATCGAATCACAGGGCATGCTCTGCTCGGCCAAGGAACTGGGACTGGCAGAAAGTTCCGATGGGCTGTTGCCTTTGCCAGCCAACAGCCCCCCCGGTCAAAGTGTACGTGAACTGCTGGCGCTGGATGACGCCATCATCGAAATTGAATTGACGCCTAACCGGGGTGATTGCCTGAGCATGGAAGGCGTAGCTCGCGAGGTAGCGGTTCTCAACCGCTGTGAATTCCAATCGCTCACGGCAGAAGCAGTGGAACCGGTGCTTGATGCCACCTTCCCAGTCACACTGCTCGATCCTGCTGCCTGTCCGCGTTACGTTGGCCGCGTAATTCGCAATGTCAATCCCACTGCCGAAACGCCTTTGTGGATGAAAGAACGCCTGCGCCGGGTGGGTATTCGCAGCCTAGGTCCACTGGTAGATATCACTAACTATGTCATGCTGGAGCTTGGCCAGCCGATGCACGCGTTCGATTTGAACCGGCTGACGGGCGGCATCGAAGTACGTTACGCCCGGCCAGGCGACCGGCTGGAATTACTCAATGGTGTGGTCATTGAACCGGATGCAGAGACTTTGCTGATTACCGATCATCAAGGTCCTCTGGCGTTGGCCGGGATTATGGGCGGTGAGATTAGTTCCTGCACTGACGAAACACACGATGTATTTCTGGAAAGTGCCTTCTTCGCGCCCGCCAGCATCGTCGGCCGTGCCCGCCGTTATGGCTTGCAAACAGATTCCTCCTACCGCTTCGAGCGCGGAGTGGACCCACAACTGCAGCGTCGTGCTACTGAACGTGCTACTCAGCTGCTGATCGATATGGCTGGTGGCCAACCAGGCCCTATCGTCGAAGCGGTATCGCCGGAACATCTGCCGGTAGAACCGGCGATTCGTCTGCGGCCAACGCGCATTTATAAGCTGCTGGGCATGGATATCCCTACCATCCAAGTCGAAGATATCCTGCGGCGATTGGGCATGGCGGTCGCACCGGAAACCGATCATTGGCTGGTGGTTCCGCCCAGCAGCCGCTTCGATATTGCCCTGGAAGCGGATTTGATCGAAGAGATCATTCGCATTTACGGTTACGGCCGGGCACCAAGTAACCGGCCGTTGACCCGGCTTGAGATGCCTCCGCAACCGGAAGAGCAGGTCAGCTTGGAACGGTTGCGGGAGGCGCTGGTACAGCGTGGTTTTCAGGAGGCGATCACTTATAGCTTTGTCGATCCCGTTTTTCAGAAATGCCTGGATCCCGAGCATGAACCTCTGGCATTAACCAATCCACTTTCTGCTGATCTGGCGGTGATGCGCACCAGTTTGTGGCCAGGTTTGTTAAAGGCGGTGATCTATAATCAAAAGCGCCAACAGTCACGGATACGGCTATTCGAACATGGTCTGAATTTTCTGCCCACCGACAAAAACTTATGGCAGGAAACGTATCTAGGTGGCGTTGCCGTGGGTGCCATTGTACCAGAGCAATGGGGCACGCCCGTCCGGGCACTGGATTTTTTCGACTTCAAGGCGGATGTCGAGACGCTGTTAGCCTTGACAGGTGAGCTGGAGGCATTCCGGTTTATCGCTGCCACACATCCGGCACTGCATCCAGGCCAAAGTGCCCGGATTGAGCGGGCTGGCGAGTCAATCGGCTGGCTAGGCGCACTACATCCACGGGTTGCACAAGAACTGGATGTGGAAGGTGATGCCTTCGTTTTTGAATTGCAGTTAGCCGGATTGCAAGCGGCACGGTTGCCGGTATTTCATGAATTGTCCCGTTTCCCGGTCAGCCGTCGCGATCTAGCGATCGTCGTCGATGAGAGTGTCACTACCCAGGCAGTACAGGATTATATCCGCCAATGTGGCGGCCCTTTACTGCGTGAAGTGTGGCTGTTTGATGTTTACCGGGGAAAAGGGATTGCCGAAGGTCGAAAAAGTTTAGCTTTTGGGTTGAATATACAGGATTTTTCGCGCAATCTTACCGATAACATGGTTGATGAGACCGTATCCGGCATTATTGCGGGACTCACGGAACATTTTGGAGCAACACTCAGGATCTAGGGGGTTTAGGGGTATGGCATTAACAAAAGCTGATATGGCGGAACGTTTATTCGAAGAATTAGGTATCAATAAGCGTGAAGCCAAGGAATTAGTGGAAATTTTTTTCGAGGAAATTCGCAGTGCGCTGGAGCAGGGACATCAAGTGAAATTGTCCGGATTCGGTAATTTTGACTTGCGCGACAAGAATCAACGGCCAGGACGCAATCCTAAAACTGGTGAAGAAATCCCTATTACCGCACGGCGAGTGGTAACGTTCCGGCCAGGGCAAAAGCTTAAAGCCCGGGTTGACAAGTTTAAAGGTTAAATTCCGCAGCGAATACTTGGCAAATTCGATAGTTTGCATTATCATTCGCTGTTCTTTCCGACGGCAGATCCGCCGTCAACCACGGGGCGTAGCGCAGCCTGGTAGCGCACCTGCATGGGGTGCAGGTGGTCGGAGGTTCAAATCCTCTCGCCCCGACCAATTTTCAATAAGTTAGCCATACCCAATATGGCTAGGTTAAATTAATTATAAGAAAATTCTAAGAATGGGCGCTAAGTAAAATGCCCGCGTCAACCTCCAGGTATTCGACTTTATGCCGGTCTAAGTAGACCCGGGTCGTTTTTTTGCTGGTATGACCCAGCAAAACTTGAGGGTCAACCCCGCAATTCTGGTAAAGATGCGCCCCCAACGCTCGGATTTCGTGAAATGAAGGCCGTTGCTCTATGGATAGCCCGCTAAACAATCCAAGCCGGTCACGAATATCCTGAAATTCCCTGGAAAGCATCTCTGGCAAAACTTGTGACCAATGCTCTCGTTTGTTGGATATCCGGCGCTTTTCGTGTGCGCGATGAATAAGGAATGGGGATAAAACATCATCCCGGCACCGGCTAATGACCTCTTGGAGCGGAGGAAGAATAAGGATTGCGAGATGCCCGCTATTATGTCTTGATACCTTGCGCTGACTGATAAACAGGCGGCCATCCCGGATATCATCGAACCTGATCCAGCACAAATCCTCTCGCCGTTGCAGTGTTTGCAGTCCTATGTCCATTGCATTTTGAAACCACGGATCAGCCGCAGCATGAATCGCTTGGTACTGATCAAGGGTGATCCGTTGTCTGGCGACAATTTCCCGTTTCTTTAGCGTTGCTTCGGCCGGATTAGCACCGGCAAGCCCTTTTGCAATCGCCCAGGCGTAGAATTGGCCGAGCTGTGCCCGATATTTATTGCTGGTATTCGCTGGCAGTGCATCCAAATAACGGGCCACTTGCTTGATGGTCAGCTTGTCGGTTGCGGTTTCTCCAAAAACCGCGGCCATTGCAGTGAGCATTCGCTGGTTTTCTGTTAGCGTTTTTTGAGCAAGCCCGCGCTCGGGAAGGTACTCACTCAGATAGCGGGCCACAACGTCTGAAAACCGGTTGCCGTCCTCCCCTTTTACCTTGCGCAGTAATTGCTCTTCATGGGCACCGGGGGTGCGTAACTCTTGATTCAGTTGTACCGCTAACCGGATAGCACGGGCTTTGTTATTGCCAAGAGAAAACCGGTGGCCGTCCGGGCGCTCAAACAAATAGAATCCGTTGGTATATCGATAAAGATACGGCGGTAGATCCCGGCTCTTGGTGTTACGTTTTCTCCCCACAACACAATCCTCCAGTACGGATGCGATCCAAAAGCTCACCCTCGTGAGTTTTTTCAAACAAATCTACATCAACATACCAGGGCTTTCCGATTCTTCTCGCGGGTAACGATCCTTGTTCGCACCAGTAACGAACTGTGCGCAATGCGGGACGGCATGTGTCATCAAAATAACGCTGAGAAAATTCTTCGATTCGCAATAGCTTCATTTTGTTCGTTCCACCGTGCACCGCTCACCGTGACGGGCGGCGATATCGATAACGTCACTCATCACTTCGACCCGCTGGCCAGATACACCGCCACCAAGATGCAGCCGATCACTCCCAGCAAGGAAGCCCCAATAGCGAGTAAGTCTCGCGTTTCGGCGTGTGGCGGGGCAAAGAGCGAGTCTGGAAGGTCCAGCGGCGGGGTATCCGGGCATTCCTTGCCCCGGTCGATGATGGTTTGGATGATCGGGGAAATATCCTGTAAGTCATCCTTGCGCAGGAGGTCATTGGCGATAGCCGGAACGTGCGGACGGGTCTTGCGCGCTACGTCCCAGCGCTTGATTTCTCTCAGAGCGGCTTGATGCCGCAACTCGGCAGATTTATCCGCATTGGCTTGTGAGGCGCGCTGGATAGCGCGACTGGTGACGGTGGATTTTGTGATGACTGGAGCCAGGGGGGCTTTCTTTTTCGGATTAAGCTTGGCTTTCATGCGAGCGCATCCACGAAGTCTTGATTCAGTAAAACGTCGTTGCGGTTGCCGATGGTGGCCAGCAGGTAGGATTCATTCCAAAGCCGGGTTACGACGCCGGTTTGTCCTGCCATGAGGGTTTGAAGGCACTTTGGCCCATACGCTCCTTTCGGGGGATTCCAGCGGATGGGCTGGCCAATATGAAAAGTTCTTGGTGCGCGCGTGGCTTGGGGTGTTGACATCTCTCGTTCCTAAAAAGCCCCTCCCACCGGCGGGGAGGGGTAAATCAAAGGAGGATATGGCCTCATCGCAGGGGCGGTGAGGTTGAGAATGAGTATAACTTTAGTTTTTATTCTGTCAATAACTAAAGTTATTTTTAGGCAATAAAAAACCCCGCCGGAGCGGGGCGGGGTAAAAAAGAAGTTAAGTTATGCCGCTAGACGCTGAACAAGGAAAGCTGCCGCCTCTTCCGTTGAAGTCACAGAATGAAGCGACAAGCTCCGCTCAGCCGCTTCTTGTTGAATTTCGTTGACAAGTATACGCGCCGATTCGAGTTTTTTCGTGCTATACAGCGGAGAGGGAAGCGGTGCGCAGAGCACCAGGTTCGCTTCACGAACATCCAGCCGGCTTGTTCGTATCGCCTGTAGCTCCCAGAGTTTGGCCTTTAAATCACGACCGTCGCTTTTCAGACGATCAGGACGCGCCAAACCAAAATGAGCCGCGATGCCTTGCGCAAGGAAGCCGATTCGAAATTGATACCCGGAGGCTCGCCCTTCGATCGCGATATCGAACCCTGTCGCCAAGGCAGGATGACCGGCGATGACTTGGCTTTTGACGGCTTTCCACCAATAGGCGCTCTGTGATTCAGAATCCGCCGCTTCATCCTCCCCCTCGTCCATTCCCTCATCGACGGCAGATAGACTGGCGTGAAGTAAAATGAGCTGACGAAGCGCATGTTGCGCGTCATCCGCTAACAAGGGGCGAATTTCCCCCAAACAGGCGCTATTTAAAGGGGATCGCCATCCATCGAAGGATCGCCACTTTCTTAAATGATCCTGGAGACTTTCTTTAAGCAGTGAAACCAAGCCATTAAAATTTAATGATTTATCGCCATACATCGCGCGAATCACGGCAGGACGAATCGAAGGAATCACCTGAACATCGGTCGCCCCGACAACAGCGACCAAGGCGGTGAGCCGCTCTCCCGACCCCATCATCGGCTCCAAATAAAGAGGCGCACCCTGAAAAGTTTGGGCGGGTAGCGCCGGAAACGCTAGAGAATTAACCGCCATAATCCAAATCCTGCTGTCGAGTTCGCAATCGCTTACGCGCCAACCCTGTGAGGTGAGGAAGGCGCTGGACTAAAAAGTCCATCAATTCGTCAATATGCGGCACAGGGATTGTTTGCCCCACCTCATACACATCACCAGAGCCATACGTGGCTGCTCGCTCCATCATCTCCCGCTTCAGTCGTTGCAGCGCTATTTCATCGCGACCCTCGCGAGCCAGCTCCAGCATGTGGTTGTCGACCCTATCCGCTGGCGCTAATGTGGCGGCCAGGGCGAGTCCATGATCAATCAGCCAGAATTGGGCCGTTCCATCAAAAAGAAGATTACCTACATGGCGGTCTGGATTGGCAATCCAATCATCAAAACTGGCGGTAGGCACCAAATGCGGCCACTCTAACAGCCGACGCAAAATCTGCGGGTCATTATCGTTGGTTTGAAGAAAATGCCGCAAGCTGGGGTAACCCATATCGGCACTACCGACCGCCAAGGCACGATCGGGCATCGCCACTAATAAAGGTGCAGGCGCAGGCAGCCCCAAATGTTGGGCCAATAACGCACAAAAAAGCTCTACCGCGATTTCGCGGGAGGGCACTGATTTGATAATCGCGATCACATCGCCTTGCGCAGTGCGGACTTGTCCACGGCGCGCATGATTGATCCCATCCCCAACAGCGACACTCCCTGGCAGTAAGACGCCAAGCCGAAGGGATTCCATCACGATTCCTTTTTTTGTGGGGATGAAATGCGTTTGACAAGATCGAGAATCAATATTAATTCAGCAGACCCGAGTTCATGAGTGCGGGTTCGCTGTTCAATTTCTTCAATCACCGCCCGCGCCTCTAGAGTTGACCCCATTTCCTGCATCGGCCCCTCGCCGGTGGCGAGCCATTGGGGACGGACGCCTAGTGCCTTGGCGATTTCTGCTAACCGTGTCGTTCGTTTGGTTTTTCCAGCCAATAGCTTAAAGATGGCTGGCTGAGTCAACTCAGCCGCCTTGGCAAGCTCATCCTGCTTGATATCAAGTTCCTGCATCCGCTGCTTAACCCGGTCGACCATGCTCATGAATATCAACTTATAACCTTAGTTATCGCTCGTCAAAAACTTAAAGTTATTGACTTGAGGATTACTAAAGTTATACTTTTGATCTATGAACATCGCCCAACTCCTCAAAACCGCATTCCCCGGTGCAACTCAACTGGATATTGCGCGGGAGATCAACGTCACTCAGCCAGCCATCCATAAATGGCTTACCGGGAAAGCCAAGATTAGCCCGCTAAACGCTATCGCCATTGAGCAGGCATCCAAGGGCCGGGTGACTCGTTACGAGTTGTGCCCAAATATTTTTGGGAAAACTCAAGCCATCGAAACCAACCAGGCCGCCTAGCCATGAAAGCCGCCCTTGTCGCGCTGGACTATCAAGGGCTGACCGTCTCCTTTAATGAAGACGGTTGGTTTAACGCAACTGCTGTCGCTGACCGGTTCGGAAAGCGCGTTGATCATTACCTCGCCAACGCAGAAACCCAGAACTACATCGCGGCTCTCTGCGAGGGGGAAAATACCCGGAAAGTCGGGGATTTTGTTCGGGCAAAACGAGGACGAAACGGCGGCACCTGGTTTCATCCCGATCTAGGCGTTCACTTCGCCCGTTGGATGGATGTGCGGTTTGCTATCTGGTGTGACCGCCAGATTCGCACGCTTCTGATGCAGCAGCATCCCCATTTCGATTGGAAGCGCCAGCGCCACGAAGCCTCAGCCAGCTTCAAGGTCATGAATGACATTTTGGCTGCCGTTCGGACCGACCAGGGTAAGCCAACCGCAGCCCATCACTACATCAACGAAGCGCGCCTGGTGAACTGGGCGCTGGCCGGTGAATTCAAGGCGCTGGATCGTGAAGCCTTGCCAATTCATGAACTCAACCTCCTTGCCAAATTGGAATTAAAGAACGCCACGCTGATTGGGCGCGGCGTGAGCTACGCCGACCGGAAGAAAATCCTGGAAAGCACCGCATTGGAAGCGCGAGTTGTGTCCTCCCCTGTCCTGCCATCTCAACAAGCCGCATAGAGGATTACCCATGAGTTACGAAATGCGCGGCCATGTCCGCAGAAACGTCATCAAGGTTCGGCTGAACGACGATGAGCACGCCTGCGTGCTCGCGTTCTCCCGTCTCTCACGCAAGCAGCGCGCGACGCTGGCCTATGAATGGATGATGGCGGGAATGAAGCTCTGCGCAGCGCAGGAAGAGTGTGAACAAAAGCAGCACGCATAGAAAGGCCACAAAGAGGACTTTCTATGGCTCACGACTACGAGATTGCGCTTTCCGATCAGGAAAAGGCCGACTTACTCGCGCATGCGGATCGCATGGGAATTTCACCCGAAGCGGCGGCGGCTAAATTTATGCGCCTTCATATGTTGCGTGTTGCCAGCGCCTCCCCTCAAAAGAAGCCAGGGGTTGTAATCCCGCTCCGCACCGGAAAAGGCCCGGTGAACCAGGAGCCATCATGATCACCCTCCGGGATTACCAGCAAACCGCGATTGACGCTCTGCGCGCCGCCTATCGGGATGGAGCAAAAGCGCCGTTGCTGGTGATGCCGACCGGCGCTGGGAAAACTGTCTGCTTTTCCTATATCGCCATGCAATCAGCGGCCAAGGCGCTGCGCGTTCTGTTATTGGCGCATCGCCGCGAACTGATTAACCAGATCAGCCGGGCATTGTGGTCGTTCGATGTGCGCCACGGGATGATCGCCCCGGATTTCGAGGAAACCACCCTTTCCGTCCAGGTGGCAAGCATCCCGACGCTAATCCGCCGCTGGTATCCCGGCAAATACCGGTTTGATCTGGTGGTGATCGACGAAGCCCACCATGCGGTATCCGGTTCCGGGCTGGCCACGATTCTGGAGGGTCTGCCCGACGCCCGGCGCCTGGGGGTGACGGCGACGCCGTGCCGGTTGGATGGGCGCGGTTTGGGGGTGGCGGCGAACGGCTTTTTTGATGCGCTGGTGGAAGGCCCGACCGTGCTGGAATTGATCGAACGCGGCTACCTGGCGCGTCCGGTGGTCTATGCGCCGCCCGAGGGCCAGGGACCGGATTTGCGCGGGGTGAAGGTGGTTGCGGGGGATTATGCGCCCGGTCAACTGGAAAAAGTCATGGACACCTCGCCGCTCACCGGCGACGCGGTCGGCCACTATCGGCGACTGTGTTCCGGGCAACCGGCGATTGCCTTTTGCGTGACGGTGGAACATGCCGAGCATGTGGCGGCGGAGTTTCGCGCGGCCGGCTACCGCGCAGCCGCGTTGAGCGGACAGACGCCGGACGGCCTGCGCCAGACGTTGATCGATGATCTGGGAAAAGGCCGCTTGAACGTGCTGACCTCGTGCAACGTGGTCAGCGAAGGCACTGACATTCCTGTCGTCAGCGCCGCCATTCTCTTGCGCCCCACCGCCAGTTATGCGTTGGCCATGCAGCAGATGGGGCGGGTGCTGCGCATCCATCCCGGCAAGGAGAAATGCATCGCGGAAGGACAGCTAGTACTTACCGATCATGGATTAGTGGAAATTGAAAACGTGACGCTCAATATGTTGGTTTGGGATGGCGATAACTTTGTATCTCATCAAGGGGCTATTTGCCGAGGAACAAAGAGGGTTATTACGTATGCAGGACTTACAGCAACTGAAGACCATCTTGTTTTCACTGAATGCGGATGGCAGAACTTTGGCGAGTGCGAAAGAAATAAGTCAGGAATTACTACAACAGGATTTGGCAAATTCCCGATATGGAAGCGTAGAAATCTATTCTCAGGAGGCGTTTCGAATAAATGGAAAGCTTTTTGTTCGTACACGATGCGTTTCTTGTTTGCGTATGTCGATCATTTCATTATGCAATTTGAAGCGTGGAAGAACTGCGGGCTGTCGTGTTTGCAACCAGCCGGTTCAGGTTATCAAATGGCTGTATCAACGAATGCAAGGCGCGGAACAACGCTGCAACAATCCTGCATATCCAGAATGGAAAAATTATGGAGCGCGTGGAATAAAATTCAATTTCGACTCTGCTTTAACAGCCACTCTGTGGGTACAAAACAATCTAGGTGTTTTTCGGGAGAAACAGATAGATCGTATCGACAACGATGGACATTACGAAGCTGGAAATCTTCGTTGGTCAACCAGCTCTCAAAATATGTCTCATACAAGAAGGAGACGATTGCTTGCAGCGGTTCATTTATTCAGAACGAATTACCCGGAAGTGAACTATGCGGACCGAACCTTGCGCAGAATGATCGGCTTAGGACTGTCCGATCAAGAAATCATCGAGCAATGGATGACGCCATCCTGCAAACCGAAAGGCGTGTATGGGACATTCTCGAAGCCGGACCCTTTCATCGTTTCACAGTATCAGGGCTTTTAGTTCATAACTGCCTGATTCTCGATCATGCGGGCAATACCCGTCGCCACGGCCTGCCCACCGAACCCGGCGACTGGACCTTGAGTGATCGCCCGAAAAAACCCCGTCACGCCGATCTCCCTGACCTGACCAAAGATTGCCCCCAATGCGCGGTGGTGTTGGCGCGCAATGCCCGCGTCTGCCCGGAATGCGGCCATGAATTCGCCCCGGTCGTGTTGCCGCAAGCCCGCGCCGGGGAGTTGGAAGAGATTGACGCGGTGGAAGCGGCGCGCGCCAAGCGCCAAGAGGTGGCGCAAGCCCGCAGTCTGGAGGAATTACAAGCGATTGGCCGCCAGCGCGGATATCGCGCGGGCTGGGCCTGGCATGCTTGGAAAGAGCGCCAGCGCAACGCAGAACAGGAGCGGAGGTATGGGTAGTTCAGCTTTGATTTCGATATTTCCGGGCAACGAATTCGTTGGCGAAAGTCATGCGTGCATTGGCATCGACATCCAAGCCCCGCTCGCTGCACCAAGCGGGGAATGTATTCGGGTCGAGGTAAACCTTTTCAACGAGATGCCCTTGAGCGGTGAGTTGCTGGAATCCTTGGTTCGCTTGTTTCAGCCATTTGACGTAGGTGTTCGGGAGCTTCCGTGAATCCACCATGATGTTTTTGATTTTGAAATAGTCCTCTTGGCGATACCACACCATGCCTACTGCGCGGATTTGCATTGAGATCGGGCCTTTTAGGAGGGATTAACATGATTTTGTTTTCGCTTGCCGCTTCTTCATGGCGCGCCCTCGCGCAACACGGCTTCGATGCGCCGATGCCAGCCGCGTCCCGTCGCTCGGTAGCGTTCAATAACGTCCGGCGCCAAGCGGATAGCGATCATCTGTTTTTTTGGGGATTTTTGCGCGCCACGTCGCCGTGGCGCCGGTTGTCCCGTCGAGGAGGGTTGAGTTGGCATCCGGTCTCTCCGAAAAATAGGCGTAATCGTAAGCAGGTTACTGCAAATTGTCTATACGATTTCGGCAAAACCACGCTTGCATCCCACCCCACCCCGGCCTATCCTACCCCGGTCACGGCAAAATCCGTGGCCGGGCGTGAGAACCCGAGTCCCTTAAGGCGCGCAAGCGCCATCAGCAGGCGCTTTTTGTTTGCCTGTTGTTCCTCTATGGCGGACAGCGCGGGGCAGCCGAAAGGCTGGCCGGTGTCCTTGAGGGCCGGTTTCTCACCCCCGCGTTTGTCCGTCACCCCAGCCGTGAGAAGCAAGGTGGCGGATTCCAAATCCTTAAGGAGTCCGTTATGACTACGCAACTCATCCCTGTCGCGCCCGCCGCTATTGGTTCTCAGACCGTCCAGACCGTTGATGGTCGCGCCCTGCATACCTTCCTCGAAGTGCAATCTCATTTCAGAGACTGGATAAATAACCGCATCGAAGAATACGGTTTTGAAGAGGGGAAGGACTTTCGCTCATTTTTTAGCGAAAGTACCGGCGGCCGCCCCTCCAAGGAATACTGCCTGGCGCTGGACATGGCCAAAGAGCTATCGATGGTCGAGCGCACCGCCAAGGGCAAGCAGGCGCGGCAGTATTTCATCGAATGCGAACGGATCGCCCTGCAAGCCCACGGCACGCCGCAACCCGCGAATGCCCACTTGGCCGCGCAACTGGCGGAATTGCTGCAAGGGAAGGTGTTGGTGGATGTGGATACCCTGAGCCAGCTCACGCGGATCGTGTTTGCGCTGGAAGGGTTTTTGCCGCACATCGTCCCGCTGGCGAAAGACCTGGAAAAACAATGCGGCCAGCCGTTGATCGCCGATCTGGCGTCCTACAGGCCCGCTTCCACGCCGCCGCCTCGCGCCGGTCGCCCGTCCAGCCTCGCCGCACAGCGCCGCTTCGACCCCGCCGACCCGTGGATTCCTGCCGTACAGGCGTATGTCGCGAATCGGCAGGAGGTGACGCTCACGGAGGTTCTTCTCCATCTCGCCATCGAACCCAACCAGCGCACCAAGAATCGTCTCTCCAAGCTGTTGCAAGGGCTCGGCTGGCGCTTGCATGTCACCAGCGTTCAAGGGAATGGCTGCCGGGTGTACCGCAATGACTAAGTTAAAGACGATGACGGTTCCTGAATCAGTGTTCCCCTTGGCGTCCCAACAGATGGGTGTCCACATGCCGGATCAGCTCGTCCAGCAGTCCGGCGGTCGGCCCGCTGCCGGTCTGGGCGTAGGCATTCGCAAGCAATTGAAGATCGGCGCGCAATCGAGCAGGGTCCAACTGCCGACCGATGGCCAGCACCAATGCGCCCAGGATGTCAGTGTAGGCTTGGATAATCTCGTCGTTCGTCAAGGCAGGTTGCGTCGTCATTGGCCGTGCTCCGTTTCTTTGGGGGATGAAGTCAAATTTTTCAGTTTAGCGGATGAGCATCACTATGACTAACTTCAACTTTTCGGAGTTAGCCGCCGCCGCTCTGGACGCCCTGCGCGCCAGCGGCCTGGCGCCGCATGATGCGGGCAAGGATGCCCCGGTCTTTGATGGCCAGCTCCACCGCTACCGCGTGGAGGGCGACAAGGCCGGATCGAAGAACGGCTGGAGGGTGTTCTATGGCGACGGTATTCCCTCGGGGGCGTTCGGCTCGTGGAAAACCGGTCAGTCGGAAACCTGGTGCGCCAAGGGCGATCATGAACTGAGCGTTGCCGAAAAAGCCCAGCGTGATCAACATCTCGCCGCCGCTAAGGCCGCCCGCCAGGCCCTGGAAATCCAGGTGCGCGCCCATGCGCAACAGCGCGCGCAGGAGTTGTTGAGTAAAAGCCGGGAAACGGTCGACGCCAAGCACGCCTATCTGCTGAAAAAGCAGATTCCCGCCATCGGCATTCGCCAGATGCAGCAAACGCTGGTGATTCCGCTGCGTGATATCCAAGGGGCGCTGCATTCCCTGCAATTCATTGGCCCGGATGGAAATAAGAAATTTTTGACCGGCGGGGCGATTCAGGGGCATTTCCATTTGATCGGATCGGCATCACCCGCCAGCACCCTGTTGATTTGCGAAGGCTGGGCGACCGGGATCAGCCTGCACCTCGCCACCGGCCATCCGGTGTTTGTCGCCTTCAACGCCGGGAACCTGTTGCCGGTGGGCGAGGCGGTTCGCGCCGTTTATCCGCAGTCGGCCCTGGTGGTGTGCGGCGATGATGACCGCTGGACCGAGGGCAACCCTGGCCGCGAAAAAGCCACCGCTGCCGCTCAGGCGCTCAATGGATTTGCCCTTTTCCCGGATTTCGCCGGACTGAACGCGCCCGGAAAGCCGACGGACTTCAATGATCTGCACACGCTCGCCGGTCTGCCTGCCTTGAAGGCGCAACTAGCGCGCGCCCTGGAGGGCTGCCAACCGGAAGCGGATCGCCGCCAGGCGTTGGAGCGGACGATTGACGAGACCGAGGATTTTGAAACGCTGGTCAATGCCTTGCCGCGCCAGATCGCCGACAGCGGCCTGCCGAAACCGACGGTGTCCTACCTGCTGAAGCGGCTGGCGGCCAAGGTCAAGGTGCCCATCGCGGATTTGCGCGAGGTCATGAAACCGGACGATCGGGATGCGTCCGGCTGGCGCGCGGATTTGCGCTATGACAACGGCAATTTGCGCGAAACCCTGGCCAACATGGTCATTGTGCTGGATAACGCCCCGGCCTGGCGGCATGCCTTGGTGCTGGATCGGTTTTCCGGGGATGTGCTCAAGCGGCATGCCTTGCCGTTTGCGCATGATCCCGGCCCGTGGCTGGATATCGACAGCAGCAAGACGCGGATCTGGTTCGAGACCCATCGGGATTTCGAGATGAATCCCACCACCTTGCTGGTCGATGAGGCGATCCAAGTGGTCGGCGACCGCCATCCGGTGCATGTCGTCCAGGAGTATCTGGAAGGGCTGCGCTGGGATGGTCAGCATAGGCTGAAAACCTGGCCGATCCGCTATCTCGGCGCGGACGACACTCCCGCCAGCCGGTTTATTGGCCAGGCGTGGATGGTGGGCGCGGTGAAGCGGATTTATGAGCCGGGCTGCAAGTTCGACAACGTCCTGGTGCTGGAAGGCCCGCAAGGCGCGGGTAAGTCGACGGTGCTGGCGATTCTCGGCGGGGAGTGGCATGCCGAATCGGTGACCGACGTGGGCAGCAAGGATTCGCTGATGGTGTTGCGTGGCAAGTGGATTCTCGAATTTGCCGAACTGGACGCGCTAGGCCGGGTGGAAGCCAGCCGCATCAAGCAGCACATCAGCGCCCCGTATGACACCTACCGGCCTCCCTATGGCCGCCGCACCATCACCGTGCCCCGGCAGGGGGTGTTCGCCGCGACCTGCAACCCCATGCAATACCTGAAAGATGAGACCGGCGGACGGCGGTTCTGGCCGATCCGCGTCGGGCGGATCGATCTGGATCGGCTGCGCGAGGATCGCGATCAACTCTGGGCGGAAGCCCTGGCGCTCTACCGCCAGGGGGAACAGACCTGGGCCACGGCGGACATGACCTATCTGGCCGACGCGCAAGAGGCGCGCTATCAGACCGATCCCTGGGAGGAGCTGATCATTCCCTTCGTCATGAACCATCCTCGCGTCACGATCAACGCCATCATGGCGGAGGTGCTGATGATCGAAAAGAGCCGACGAACCCAGGCAGAAAAGAATCGCATCGCCAAGATTCTGAATCGCTTGGGGTTTAAGTTGAAATTGACGAGTCAGAATGGACAGTCGGTACGTGTTTATGCGCGCGATTAATCAACCAGAGCCACGGTGCAGGCGTGGCGGCCACACTATGCCTGCCACGGTTTTGAGCATTGTTTTTTCTAGCGAACCACGCCAATTACGGTCTCTCGCGCGCGCGCATACGCGAGAGGAAAAACACCAACCCCCATCAACAAAATCTTTCCCGCATGCGCGCGCGCATATACCCGTTGCACGCGTTGCTTTTTATGTATTTCAAACCATTAGACCGTTGCTGGATAACCGTTGCTGGTGATTTTACCCGTTGCTGGTGTTGCTAGCCCCAAGAAGCCCTGATAGGAGGCTGAAAATGACTGATACCTTGATTGTCGAGACCGCGGAACGTCATGAACTGCCGGTGAAGCTGGTACGCGCCATCGTTGCGGTGGAGAGCAGCGGCAACCCCTGGGCCACGCGCTACGAGCCGGGTTTCTATGCCCGCTATGTGCATGGCAAGGGCCATGCGACCTTTGGGCACTGTTCGCGCTCCACGGAGGAAATATCGAGAGCTATGAGCTGGGGATTGATGCAGGTCATGGGGCAGACCGCGCGCGAGAATGGATACAAGGGCGATTTTTTAGCGGAGCTCTGCGATCCAGCAACCGGCCTGGACTGGGGCTGCCGCTACCTGACCAGACAACTCAAGCGCTATCAGGGCAACCTGGAGGCCGCCGTGGCCGCCTACAACGCCGGGAGCGCCACCCGTGACGAGCATAACCAATGGCGCAACCAGGGGTATGTCGATAGAGTACGCGCCGCCGGGGGGCTGTGATGAATATCGACCCGATCCGACCGGTTATCAAGGTGCTGACGAACCGCTACTCATGGCTGGCCGTCGGCATGGCGTTCGGCCATTTCGGTCTCGGTGCGTTAAGTCCCGAATGGAAGGCCCTGGTCGATCTTGGCACGACCGCCGCCGTGGCGCTGCTCGCCCTGTTTCCGGAAAAGGGTCAGTTGGGTCATAGACAGGAGGAGCAAGATGTTGATCAGAGCGACCGCCCTGACGCTGATCCTGACAAGCGGCTGCACGACGTGGGCTTGCCATCCAGCCGCAAAGCCAGCCGCGACGAAGATCCAACCCCACCACCCTGGATTGGCAATCAGTGAGGCGTGGCTGCGCTGCGAGCGGCGCTTTTAGGAGAGACGCATGAGCAATGAACCGACAAAAGTAAGCCATAGGGATGACTCGGTTTTTCAAGAACCGATTCCCGCCGACCTGCCGCGCCGCCAATTGGATCGGCGGATCTTGGAGTCCTACGACTCGACGCAAGAGCGCATCCGTAATATGTCAGGCCGAGTGACACGCATGGAAGCGATTTTTGAAATAGTAAGAAAAGATGTAGCGCGCGTGGAGGAAGCCCAAAAAGACATGGCCGCCAATCTGGAGACCACCGCCGCCAGCATGAGCGCCATTTCCAACCGGTTCAGCGTCCACGCGGAAATGGAAGAGTACCAATGGACCTCGGTCAACAAAGCCCACGAAGTGCTGACGCAGATTGGCTCGGCGCTGAACGAGCATCTCAAGCATTCCGAGGGAATGACGACACGCATCACATGGCTGGAGCGGCTGATGTGGGCACTGTGGGGGGTGGTGGGCGCGTCGGTGGCAGCGTTGATTCCACTGGCGCTGCAGGGGTTAAGGGCGTGATCGCTATCGATGTGCGTGGCCTGCCGGAGATTCAGCGGATGCTGCGCAATCTGGCGGAAGATCAGATGCCGTTTGCGGTGAGTACGGCGCTGAACAGTACGGCGTTTGCGGTGCAAAAGGAGAGTAAGCAGCGTATCGCCACGGTGTTTGATCGACCGACCCCCTTTATCCAGTCGGCGGCGCGCGTGGAGAAGAGCACGAAGCAAAGCCTAACCGCTACGGTGTACATCGAGCCGAAACGGGCGCAAGTGCTCCAGTGGCATGAGTTCGGTGGCGCACGCGGTCGGCAACGCATCGAAGCATGGCTACAAAGCAAGGGTTGGTTGCCACAAGGCTGGCGAGCAATGCCCGGTAATGAGATGCCGCGCAACAGCTACGGCAACCCCAAGCAAGGCGCCATCACTCAGATCATGGCGGCGTTGGCCAGTGGCCCGACCGGGCCTGCTAGCACGCGGCGCTATTTCTGCATTCCAGTGGGCGCACGTTCGTACCTCAAGCCGGGCATTTACCGGACTCGATCACGATCAGCCGGGGCGGCGGTCATGCCGTTGTACCTGTTTGTTAGTCGGGCGCAATACCGGGCAGAGCTGGACTGGGGCAAGACGGTGGAACAGGCAGCCAGGCGGTTGTTGCCGGAGGCGATGCGTGCGGCGATTGAGCGCGCGATCAGGACGGCGCGGTGAGTAGCGACCTGCATGACAGCAGGCGCAGGCATGGGCGTATGGGCGCGCATAGGTACTCCCAAGCGCGTACACGCAAGCGGGTAATCGCGCGCCCGGTCTTTGAGAGTTTTTCCACTTTCCTAGCAAACACATAGCTTTATACCATGCCTGCCCCCTCAGCGACACCCATCGACAATCTCCTCTGGACCGCCACGCGCTACAGTGACGTGCTGCAGATGGATCGTCGTGTTGTCGCTCAGGCCCTGGAAAAAGCGCCCTCTACACAGCACAACGGCGTTCGTGTCTGGCATGTCCGCGATGGAATGCCCGCGATTCTCAAGCCGGAAACCCGCCGTCATGATCCCAACAACATGGAGCCGAAAGAGGCCCTCGACTACTACCGGGCGCAACGGGAAAAGATCAAGCTCGCGGAAGACACCCGCAAAATGATTCCCGCGGCGGACATCGAGCAAACCATCGGCATGGCCTTCAAGACCCTTTCCCAAACTCTCGATGCCCTGCCGGACGCTTTGGAGCGTGATTGCGGTCTATCACCGGCCGCTGTCACCGCCGCCCAGCAATCCATCGATGTCATGCGCGAATCGCTCTACGAGGCCCTGATGAGCGCCCTGGAATCTCGACATGGCTAACGCCTCCTGTACCGGCATCCTGCGCGGCGCTGCCGAGATTCTACGGCCACCCCGGCGCATCCCGGTCGCGGACGCCGTGGAACAGGGCATGATCGTTTATGGCACCAATGAGCCGTGGAAGCGCTCCCGCACCCCCTACATGGTCGCGCCGATGAACGCCCTGGCCAACCGGCAACTGGAGGGCGTGATCTTTGTGGGGCCGTCCCGTTCCGGCAAAAGCGCCGCCCTGGTCGAAGGATTTTTGTACTACGCGACGACGTGCGATCCCGGCGACTTCCACATCATCCACATGACCCAAGCGACGGCGCAACACTACAGCCGCACGCGCATCGAGAGCCTCAACCGCCTGTCCCCGGCGATGCGTGAACGCCTCTCACCCTACGCCAACGATGACAACGTGTATGCCAAGCGCTACCGCAACGGGATGAACCTGACCATCGGCTGGCCGTCGATCACCCAGTTGTCCAGTTTCGACTTCCGCTACGTAGCGCTCACCGACTACGACCGCTACCCCGAAGATGTCGGCCACGAGGGCGATGTCTATACCCCCGCCCGCAAGCGCACGCAGACATTCATGAGCGCCGGGCGCGTCCTCGTGGAGTCCAGTCCCGGCAAGGTGCTCAATGACGCCAAATGGCAGCCGCGCAACGCCCACGAAGGCCCCCCCTGCAACGGCATTTTTGCCCTGTACAACCAAGGCGACCGCCAGCGCTGGTACTGGCCCTGCCCGGAATGCCGCGAGTATTTCACCGCCGCCCCCAGTCCCGAAGCATTCACGACCGTTGACGGCCATGCCTGCCTGATCTGTCCGCAGTGCGGCAGCGCCCTGGAAGCCCGCCACAAGCCCGCCATGAACCAAGCCGGGGTCTGGCTGGCGGATGGCCAGACGATCAGCGCCGAGGGCGTCATCAGCGGCGATCCTCCCCCGAGCAGTCTCGCCTCGTACTGGCTGACCGGCCCTGCTGCGGCTTACCAGGGGTGGGACAGCCTGCTGCAACGCTATCAGCACGCCTACGCCACGCTGGAGCGCACCGGCGACGAGAAGCCCCTACAGGCGCTGATTACCACCGACTACGGCACCGCCTACCGTCCGCGTCATCTCCACATCACCCGCGACAGCCGCCTGCTGGCCAGCCGTGCCGAAGAGGGCGAGAAACGCACGATTCCGCCCGGCGTGTATTTCCTGACCGCCGCCGTGGACGTGCAGAAAGACCGGTTCGTCGTGCAGGTGATGGGCTGGGGGATCGGCGGCGAACGCTGGCTGATCGATCGCTACAACCTGCGCTGGTCGCGGCGCTTGGGCGGCAACGGCGAACCGGAACCCATCGACCCCGCCCGCCAGCTCCCCGACTGGGCCATTCTGTTTGACCAGGTCACCTGCAAGCCCTACCCGTTCGCCGATGATCCCGCGCAAGGCTTGATTCCGGTCCTGACCGCCGTGGATTCCGGCGGCAAGGCGGGCGTCACCGAGCGCGCTTACGACTTCTGGCGGATGGCCCGCGCCCGTGGGTTAGGCCAGCGCGTCATGCTGATCAAGGGCGACAGCAAAAACAGCGGCCCGCGCCTGAGCAAGACCTACCCCGACAGCAGCGGACGCGCCGACCGCAAGGCCGACGCGCGCGGCGAGATTCCCGTCTGGTTGCTGAATACCCTGATCCTCAAAGACAGCCTGGCTGCCGACCTGGAGCGCAAAGAACCCGGCCCCGGCTACATCCATTTCCCGAACTGGCTCGGCCCGTGGTTTTACGACGAACTGACGGCGGAAACCCGGGGCGTGAAGGGTTGGGAGAACCTGAGCAACGACCGCAACGAGGCATTCGACTTGTGCGTGTACAACCATGCAGCGGCGTTGTTGCTGCGCTTCGAGGGGATCCACTGGGAGAAACCGCCCGCCTGGGCGGACCCGAAACGCGCCGCCGTGGGCATCGCCCTGATTGGCGACGGCGAACCGGCCCCGGTCCCGCCGAATCCACCCGCCGCGAAACCGAAAGCGCCGGCCTCCCGGAATGCGGGCGGATGGGGCCTCTAACCATGTCCACCGACCTGCTCATCGACTGCGGTCTGCTCCTGGCCAAGCATCAGGTCGCGCCGTCGATCATCCAGCAGGTTATCAACACGCTCCGGCAACGCTACGGTGGGGAGCGGGTGTTCATCCCCAAGATCGACCGGCAGACGCGCA
This sequence comes from Proteobacteria bacterium UBA2383, assembly GCA_002343485.1. Lineage (GTDB taxonomy): Bacteria > Pseudomonadota > Gammaproteobacteria > Competibacterales > Competibacteraceae > UBA2383. The sequence continues at coordinate 4,126 of DDST01000184.1, read as the reverse complement.
ACCAGCAAATCACCGAGGACACGCAGCGCGGCCTGTCGCCGGAAGCGATTGCCCGCCGCCGGGGATGTGATCCTAAAACCGTGCGCAGCGTTCAACGGACATGGACACTTTGAAAATCATTTTATGCGTCCTGCGGATGCCTTTTGCACCGGCACGAAACCCGGCCATAACCGCTCTTCCCGGTCCACCGTCACCAGTCCCAAATCCTGAAGATGGCGCAGATCACGCTGCCGGGTCTTATCGGTCAATTTCAAATACAAGGACTGATACCAAGGCGCTCGCCTTAATTCCGCCAGCGATAACGGCTCCTTAGCAGCCAACAACTGACTGATGATCGTGTAATGCCGAGCATTCAACTGCTTTTCGTCATGCAACTGACGGACGTGGGATTCAAATAACAGCAATTTTACAATCTGGTTCACTCGATCGTGCAGGCGATCAATGCTGACCCGCATCCCCTCCAGATGAAACCGGACAAACGGAGTATGGGGATACGGGACATGCTTCTTCGCATCACGGCGGCAGCGATTGAACAGCATGAAATAATCGTCGATATGCGCCAAGTAATAACGCGCCAGGGCAAAGGGCGCATAACGAAACCCGCTCGCTTGTAACAAGGCCGCCTCCAGGACGCGCCCCACACGTCCGTTGCCATCCCAAAACGGATGAATCAGCTCATAGTAATAATGCACGAGCGGCGCTCGAATCAGCGCCGGAACCCGGCATTCCTCCAAGCGTCGATGCCAAGTCACCAGCGCCTGTATCAGCGTTTCGATATCATGACCGTGTTGGGGTGGTTGATACCGGCCGCCATGCGCCTGGCTACCCACGTGGGTTTTGATCGCCTTGGGGTTATCGCGGAAAACACCCGGCTGGTTATAGGCATGGGTCAAATGCCGCGTAATCGCCGCATGCACCGTTTGCAGGAACGATACATCCAATTGCCAACCCGGCGTCATCGCGGCCTGTTGCGCCACATCGTAAGCCGCCTTGAGATTCACAGCCCGGAGCTTCTCCTCCTCCCGCACCTGAGCCGGGTCCAAATCCAAGACCTGCTGGGTTTCCTCCTCGGTCAGCGTCCCGCCCTCGATGGAGTTCGTGCCAAAAATGCTGCTAGCCACGACCTCGCGTTCCAATTGACGGGCGACCTGAGAGAGCGGCGAAGCGTTAAACCGCTCGTGGGCATCCAAAACGCGCTGATACGGCAGCGTCAACGCCGATCCATCCACGCCCAGACGAAACGTGAACGGCCCAAAGCGGCGGGTTTCGATCCGCATCTCCGGCTCGGAAAGCGAACCTAAAGCGTTTTCGATGTCCGGCAAAATGTCCACCTCAAAAAGCCCATCTTCTTCTTCAAGCAGAATAGCTTACCTTGACCATCAGCAAAAGATTGTCCGAGAAAATGTCCAGGCTGGCTGTGCAAGCCGATGGATGGGTTAAGGAACTGGAAATCTCTGGATGAAATGCCAGCGTGACATATTGTGCAAATGTCTATGGAACAAGTAGTAGAAACCCAGATAAAATATTTTTGAATGGGGATTCAGTAATGAAGGAAGCAAGAAAATGCTTGAATGGTTTTCAACATCATGGGCCGAATTTCTCAAGCTGGATTCGATTGGACAATTGTCAACGATCTTCACGATCGGTGGTGTACTGTTAAGCTGGTTAGCTTCATGCTGGGTAGTTGCCACACGCCAATTGCGTCTTAAGAGGGCTGAGTTAGATCATCTGCAAGCACTTTGTGATAGCCGGTTTCAACGGATTACGGATCAAGAAAGTCGCGTAGGTTGGGGTGAGGGACGAACCCCAACATGCCCCCGGTACGATTGAATGTTGGGGTTCCTTCGTCACCCCAACCTACGAACTAACCGCCGCCGCCTTTGAGTCGCGGTAACAAAATTCATTACCGCAGTAACAAAATTCATTACCGCGCCAGGGAGGGCGCTACGGGAAAGACTTTTCGTCGAGACAAGCAATAGCCGCGAAATTCCGGCTAAGCTAGAGCCTAACGACGAACGAACGGGAATTCTGATGAAAGCGATTTACACGATTGGCTACGAGGGAGCATCGCTTGACGACTTCCTCAGAACCCTACGCCAAGCAGGCGTAACATTATTGTTTGATATTCGGGAGATCCCGATTTCCCGGCGCAAAGGATTTTCCAAATCCGCCCTCAAACAGGCCGCAGAATCCGCCCATATCCACTATCTCCATGAAAAACGATTAGGCTCTCCAAAACCGATCCGGGATCAATTGCGCCAGGACCACGACTACATCGCCTTTTTCAAACACTTCAACGATTATCTGGGCACCCAAACTGATTTACTCCAAGCGTTGGCAACCACCTTGCCCGGAAAGGTGGCCTTGATGTGCTACGAACGCGACCCGGACGTTTGTCACCGCCGCGCAGTCGCTTTCGCCCTCGCGGAATTGACGGGACTATCGCCTGAGCATTTGGGAGTGCAAAAAGAACATGCCGCAAAACGACAAAAAACAACAATGTGTCTGGATTTTAGTCAAAGCGTTTCCTCAACCGAGTCGGCAATATGAGGAAACGGTGTGCTGCGCGGGCATTACCGAAGACGGCAGCCAGCTCCTACGCCTCTATCCCATTCGTTACCGTCGACTAAACCCGTCGCAACGGTTCAATCGCTATGATTTAGTCTCACTAGAAACCTACCGGCCCACGTCCGACCATCGCCCGGAAAGTGTTCGAGTGGTTGAAAGCTCGATCACCCTGGTATCCCAACGGACGCTACCCCGGCGCGAGCGGTTCAAAATATGGCTGCCGTTCGTTGCCGATTCAATAGAAGCACTGCAAACCGATAATAGAGAAAGAGGTCGAAGTCTCGGTATTATTCGCCCCGATCCGGAATCGGTCCAATTTACCTGGAAATCTGCCACAGCCTCTTCCGAGGAAGAGCGTGAGAACCTCCGATTCAGCCGGCAAGCGATGCTGTTTGAAGAGGAGCTGACTTCATTACAAAAAGATTTTACTTTCTTCTACACCTTTACCACAGGCAATAAGCAACATCGCTGTCAGATATTGGATTGGGAAGTACAAGCGACCTACTACCACTATTCGCAGCGATATGGCGATGAAGCCCTGCCCCGGATGCAGGAGATGTGGCAAGAGGTCTTTGTAAAGCAGAATCTGCACTTAGTGATGGGAACCCTGCTGGCGCATCCTCGCACATTCAGCATCATCGGCGTATTGCGCACAACCGAGGATGTTGAAGCATTTGCGGCACAAGGCGGATTGTTTGGATAGCCTGCCAATCGCGTAGGTTGGGGTGAGGGACGAACCCCAACATGCCCCCGATGCGATTGAATGTTGGGGTTCCTTCGTCACCCCAACCTACGAACTACGAACTTAAGCGGACAGCCCACAGCCGGCCGCGCCGTCTGTAACCGCCCCTTAGCTCTACGTTAGGCGTCACAAACCAAAGTTTTCACTTCTCGACCCTTGAAGGAGCATCGCATGGGTGTCGCATACTATATTGAGTTCGATAACGAAACACTGGAAGTCGATTACACAGATGGCAAGTCGGTAGCCAAGGCAATGGATGAGCTGAACGCGCTAGCCGAAGAAATTGGGGTCAGCCCGCTTGAGCAGTTCATGGGACAGTCCATGGACGACATCGGTGACATGCTGGGCGAGGACATTGAAATGGACGATGGTTCGGATGGCGCTGCGGCTTGGTTCGAGCCAGCAGAAGGGATCACCGTGCTGGAGAGACTGATTGCAGAGCTGAAGGCCAATCCAAAGCGTATTCGGTCTGCATCTGCTGTCGCCGATGACCTTGAGAGCTACTGTGCGGCGCTACAGACGGCGCACGCTCAAGGCGCCAAGTGGCATCTTGCCATCGACTTCTAATTCATCCTGCCATTGGCCGCCAGAATTGACCGCTGGGGTTCCTTCGTCACCCCAACCGACCCGATACGAGCTACGAGCTGAGGCACGAACCCCAATAGGGGCCGAACGCCTCATCCCCCCTTTACAAAAAGGTGGGGGAAATTTCGATTTTAGCGTTACTTGGGCTAATTCTCGCTGCTCACATAGTGTTTCCTTTTAATTTTTAATTATATTTCAATATATTGAAATATAATTAAAATATGCTAAAAT
>DDST01000166.1 GCA_002343485.1 Proteobacteria bacterium UBA2383 | reverse complement strand
AGACACATTCCATATAAAGAAACTTTCATAAATTTTTAATTTTATAAGATTTCTGTTGCTTATCGCCATGACGGCATCATATTAGTGATTTACTCGAATTTTTATAGGCCAAAAGAGAACGCTGCATAGTTACAAATGGGCTGCCAAACCGGCTCAAATTGATCCAAATCACAACATCTCTCCTTCCATGAAAGAGATCGCGCGTTTGACATTCGAGAACAGTGTCATTCTGCTATCATGAAACCCCGCACCTGATATTATCGGACGTTCGCGTTCTTCAACCGATCCTAACTCACCATGCATCCAGTCCTAACCATCGCTAAACGCGCTGCCCTAAGCGCCAGTCGCATCCTGCTCCGCCACTTTGATCACCTTGAACGGCTGAACGTCACTGAAAAGCAACGCAATGATTTTGTGAGTGAAGCGGACATACAGGCCGAACGGGATATTATTCAAATCCTGCATAAAACCTACCCAAACCACAGTATCTTGGCTGAAGAAAGCGGAGCACAAGCGGGGCAAGACGACTATCAGTGGATCATCGACCCCCTGGACGGCACGATTAACTTTCTGCACGGTATCCCACATTTTGCTATTTCCATCGCCTTTCGCCACAAAAATCGACTAGAAGCGGGCGTAGTTTATGATCCAATCCGGCAAGAGATGTTTACCGCATCACGTGGAGAAGGAGCTCAGATCAACGACCGGCGCATCCGGGTCGGTGGCGTCAATAGCTTGGAGCATGCCTTGCTCGGTACCGGTTTTCCCTTCCTCCTCCCGCAACGCCAATCCGCCTATCTGAGCTTTTTCAATAGCTTGTTCGGCAAGTGCGTGGAGATCCGCCGAGCCGGTACTGCTTCACTTGATTTGTCTTACGTTGCGTCAGGACGATTGGACGGTTTCTGGGAAATGAATTTGAAACCCTGGGATATCGGTGCAGGCGTATTACTGGTACAGGAAGCCGGTGGATTAGTCAGTGATTTCAGCGGTGGCAACGACTTCATGAAATCCGGCGATATCATCGCCGGTAATCCCAAGGTATTTAAGGCACTGCTACAGGAGATACAGCCACATCTGTAAGGGTCAAGATGAATCAGGTTCCCTGGCNNTCTGGAACCTGCCCCGCCTTATCTCCGGAACCCGGATGTCATCGGATAACGCCGGTCTCGCCCGAAAGCACGCGGGGTAATGCGCACCCCTGGCGCAGCTTGGCGGCGTTTATATTCATTCAGGATCACCAGTTGGGCCACCCGTTCGACTATATCCCGGTCAAAACCCGCTTCCACCAATTCATCCACCGAACGATCCTGCTCCACGTAGCCGTGCAGGATCGTATCCAGCAGATCATAAGGCGGGAGGCTATCTTGATCCGTTTGCTCAGGGCGCAGCTCAGCCGATGGCGGACGGTCGATGACCCGCTGAGGAATCACCGGCGACTGCTGGTTACGCCAAACTGCTAACCGGTAAACCATCGTCTTCAGCACGTCCTTGATCGGTGCAAAACCGCCAGCCATATCTCCATACAGCGTGGAATAGCCAACTGCCGTTTCGCTCTTGTTGCCTGTCGTCAGCACCAATTTGCCGGTCTTATTAGAAATTGCCATCAGCAATACCCCTCGGCAGCGTGCCTGGATATTCTCTTCGGTGCTGTTCACCGGCAAGCCAGCCAGTACCGGTTGCAATATTTCCAGGAAGACTTGAAATGCCGGCTCGATTGGCATGATATGGTATTTTACACCGAGCGCCCGAGCTTCTTGCTCAGCATCGGTATTGCTCATCTCCGCCGTATAGCGCGAAGGCATTAGCACAGCTTCAACCCGCTCTGCTCCCAAGGCATCGACCGCAATCGCCAGAGTCAGAGCTGAATCAATGCCTCCAGACAATCCCAGTACTGCGCCGGGAAAACCATTCTTTTGCACATAATCCCGTACACCCAACACCAATGCCTGATAAATACCCTCTTCCAACCCCGATTCTACTGCCACTTCGCCTGTCTCAGGCTCCACTCCGGTAGCGGATACTGTAAAGTCTACCGGATATAACCCTTCCACAAAGAAGGGCGCGCGCTGAACCAACGCGCCATCTGCCCCCACCACCATTGATCCGCCATCGAAAACCAATTCGTCTTGACCCCCCAGCAGATTGACATAAATGATAGGAATATGACATTCACGCACGCGGCGGCGTAATGCCATCAGCCGTTGCTCCCCCTTGCCTGTGTGATACGGTGAGGCATTGAGGTTAACCAAGAGTTGCGCTCCGGCTTCGGCAGCCTGGGCGGCGGGTCCTGGTAACCAGATATCCTCGCAGATGGTCACCCCTACCCGTACCCCGGCAGTCTCGAACACCACGGGATCATCGCCCGGCACGAAATAGCGCTTCTCATCGAATACGCTGTAGTTGGGTAGCCATTGTTTGAAATAACGCGCCCGGACCACACCACCCGCCAATACCACAGCCGCGTTGCGCAATCCGTCCGGGGTCGGCAACGGACAACCGGCTACGACAGCGATATCGTGAATCTCGCTGCACAGCCGCTGCAATGCTGGATCAACCTGACGGATGAAGCCCGGACGCAATAATAAGTCTTCAGGGGGATAACCGGTCAAAGTCAGTTCCGGGAACACGATCAGATCGGCGCGTAACCGGTCACGAGCATCAATAGCAGCAGTGATAATTTTGCCGGTATTCCCTTGAATATCCCCAACCAGGAAATCCAGTTGGGCCATAACAACCCGAAAAGGGGAAGACGCATCAATCATTGACTGTACCCGAGTCAAAACAACAAAACGGGGGATTACGCAGAATACGATCACGCCTCCGCCGCACAAAAAAAGCGCGGGACACAATACGCTTTCGCTATTGCGCCCCGCGCCGAACTCTCAACAACAGATATTAGCTAAAGAAACCCTTCATCGCTGCACCGATGTCTGCCGGGGAGCGAACAATCGTAGCACCAGCGGCTTCCAGGGCTGCAAACTTGTCAGCAGCAGTACCTTTACCGCCCATGATAATGGCGCCAGCATGACCCATGCGCTTACCGGGAGGCGCAGTAACGCCCGCAATGTACGCAACCACCGGCTTCGTAATGTTGGCCTTAATGAAGGCAGCCCCTTCTTCTTCGGCCGAACCACCAATTTCACCGACCATTACGATGCCTTCGGTCTGCGGGTCATCCTTGAATAACTTCAGCACATCGACAAAGCTCACACCGTGGATGGGGTCACCACCAATGCCGATACAAGTGCTCTGGCCCAAACCGGCCTGGGTGGTCTGCCAGACCGCCTCATAAGTCAGGGTGCCAGAACGGGAGACGATACCGATCTTACCGGGTAGATGGATGTGGCCGGGCATGATACCCATCTTGCATTCGCCTGGGGTGATCACTCCGGGGCAGTTCGGGCCGATTAGATACACATCCGGGTAATTGTTGGTCAGCACCGCTTTCACCTTCAGCATATCCATGACGGGGATACCTTCGGTAATGCAGGCAATAACCTTGATGCCAGCGTCCGCCGCTTCCAGAATCGCATCGCCAGCAAACGGGGCCGGCACATAGATCATGGTGGCGTTGGCACCGGTCGCAGCGACCGCTTCATATACAGTATTGAATACCGGTTTGCCCAGATGGGTGCTGCCCCCTTTGCCGGGGCTGATGCCGCCAACCAGGTTGGTGCCGTAGGCAATCGCCTGTTCAGCATGGAAAGTGCCTTGCGAGCCGGTGAAGCCTTGGCAGATCACCTTGGTGTCTTTATTGATCAGAATACTCATGGTCGTCTGGTTCTCTCTGTTCGTGGAAGCCGAAAGCGCGCCGGATCACTTCGCGGCGGCAACCGCCTGCATGGCGGCGTCGGTGAGATCGTCAGCAGCGATAATATTCATACCGGATTTGGCCAGCATTTCGCGACCCGCTTCCACATTAGTGCCTTGCAAGCGCACGACCACAGGTAGTGTCAGACCCACTTCCTTAACAGCGGTGATAATGCCCTCGGCAATAGTATCGCAGCGGACGATGCCGCCAAAGATATTGACCAGAATCGCCTTCACCTTGGAGGAAGACAGAATCAGCTTAAACGCGCGGGCCACGCGGTCTGCCGTCGCGCCACCGCCGACATCCAGGAAGTTGGCCGGTTCGCCGCCATGCAGCTTGATAACGTCCATGGTCGCCATCGCCAAACCGGCACCGTTGACCATGCAACCAATGCTGCCGTCCAGGGCGACGTAGTTTAGGCCGATCTCATGAGCGATATGTTCACGCTCGTCTTCCTGCGTGGGATCGCGCATTTCAGCGGTATCCTTGTGCCGGTACAAGGCGTTGTCATCCAAACTGACCTTGGCGTCCAACGCCATGACCTGGCCGTCGGCAGTCACGATCAGCGGGTTGATCTCGACCATACTGCAATCTTTCTGGACGAACAGGTTGTAAACGCCGCTCACTACTTTGACCAGCTGGTCGACTTCCTTCTTGCCCATGCCCATCTTAAAACCCAGATCGCGGGCCTGATAGGGCTGGATGCCAGCGGCTGGATCGACCGTCAGAGTCAGAATCTTCTCCGGTGTCTTGGCAGCGACTTCCTCAATATCCATACCACCTTCAGAGGAACCGATCAGGATGACGCGCTTCTTGCTGCGATCCACCAGGCAGCTCAGATAATATTCCTTGGCGATGTCCACGCCGTCCTGGATCAATAATTGGTGAACCTTGACGCCTTCCGCGCCGGTCTGTTTGGTCACCAAGGTCGAACCCAGCAGGCGGCCGGACACTTCCTCAACATCTTGGATGGTGCGAACGAACTTGACGCCGCCGGCCTTGCCGCGACCGCCCGCGTGGACCTGGGCCTTAACCACCCAGGGTCCGCCTTCGCGCACCTGCTTGGCGGCTTCGATCGCTTCCTGCTGGGAAGTAACCTTGATGCCCTTGGGAATCGCCACGCCAAATTGCTGGAGAAGTTCTTTTGCTTGGTATTCGTGCAGGTTCATGGTGGAGTACATCTCCCTCTTGTGTTGAAGAGAGCATTGTATCCTGAAAAACCCTAATCATCATAATACTGACTACAAGATTATCCACGAACGATCGAACGGCCCATGAAAATCAGCCCATATTGCGTTCATAGCGATTAGAATAGCGATGTCGCCGCCTTACCGAGAAGCCGCTGCCACGCACCGTTCTGTAATGACTCTACCCTACTTACCCATTCATTCAGCCACTGACCGCTTCGTGGACCGCCGCCATCTATGGCTCGTGTTCCGGGCCACCAGTATTTACCGGCTGATCCTGGCGGCATTGCTGCTGGCGGTGTTTGTCTTGGACGAACAAAACCGGCTGTTCGGTCAGCAGGAACCATGGCTGTTCCTGGGTACCACAGTCATTTACATGATGCTAGCGGTCATTTCGATTGCAGGCAGCTACTGGCGACAACCTCGATTATCGGTTCAGGTCCACTTGCAAATGCTCATCGACCTGACAGCACTGACTATCATGATCAACGCCTCGGGCGGACTGGCCAGTAGCTTAAACAGCCTACTGATCGCCGCGGTCGCCGCCAGTGCCATCCTACTACCGTTGATCTCAGCGCTGCTTGCCGCTGCGCTGGGTTTTTTCCTACTGATCGCCTCCTGGCTGATAGAGCGCTGGCAGGCTGCCGGTACACAGGCTCAACTAGGACGTGGGTCAGATCCCTGGATCACTTTCTGGGATCATCTGGGGAATACCAGCGATGACTGGGTTCGGCTAGGGATACTCGGTTCCATGTTATTCATTGCTGCCGGGCTGACCCATGCCTTGGCTGAGCGCGCCCGGCGTAGCGAGGCGCTGGCGCGGCAACGAACCTGGGAATTGTTAGAAGTCGCCGAGTTAAGCCAGGGGATTATCCGCCACTTACAAAACGGTGTAGTGGTGGTTGATGTCGCCGGCCGGCTCGAATTACTCAACGACACTGCCCGCGAATGGCTCGACATCCGAAATGCTGAGCCAGGCACTCCCCTACGTGAGTTGTCGCCAGCGTTAAGCCAACGTCTCGAACGCTGGTTGCAGGATGGCGGTCCCGACATCTCTCCTTTCCGGCCCGCTGAATATCGCCCGGAATTGATTCCACGCTTTACCCGGCTTAGCGGCCGCCAGGCAGCCAGCGTTTTAATTCTACTGGAAGACTCTGATCAGACGGCTGCCCAGCTACAGCAAATCAAACTGGCGGCATTAGGACGGCTGACCGCCAGCATCGCCCATGAAATCCGCAACCCGCTGGCGGCGATCAGCCACGCCGTTCAATTGTTAGAAGAGTCGACTAGCGCTAGCACCAGCGACCAGCGGCTGGCCCGGATCGCCCATGACAATGTCAAGCGCGCCAACCGTATTATCGGCGACGTTCTCGACCTGGCACGGCGCGACCGCATAAAGCCGGAGCGGGTTGCCCTAGCATCGTGGCTGGAAACGTTCCATGAAGAATTGTTGAGAAGTTTGGACGGCCCGCTACCCGAGTGGCGTCAACAGATCGATCCAGCCGGCCTGACCGTCGTTTTTGATCCTCATCAGTTACGGCAGGTACTCTGGAATCTGTGCGCTAATGCTTACCAGCATGGAGTCCGTTCAGGCGAGACACCCCAAGTTGAACTGCGGGCCGGCCAGGAAAACAGCCATGGACGGCCGTTCCTTGAGGTGCGCGATGCTGGACCTGGCATTACCGCAGAGAACATTACCCACCTGTTCGAACCTTTTTTCACTACTCGGGCTAAGGGTACCGGCCTGGGCCTGTATTTAGCCCGGGAATTGTGCGAGGCCAACCGCGCTCAGTTGCAATATCTGCCGATCGCCGAAGGCGGCAGTTGTTTTCGCATCAACTTCGCTCCCACCCATTCCACACTGGAGAAGGATTAATGGATGCCTGCAATGCATTAATTGTGGATGATGAAGCCGACATCCGCGAACTGATCGAAATGACTTTGCTACCGCTAGGCGTAACTTGCCTGCCGGCAGAAAACCTGAGCGAGGCACGCGCCTTGCTCAAACGTCAGCCGTTCAGCTTCTGCATTACCGATCTGCGGTTGCCCGACGGTAATGGGTTGGATCTGGTCGCGCACATTCAAAAGCACTATGCCAACCTGCCAGTAGCGGTGATCACTGCCCATGGTAATGTCGAGAGTGCAGTGGAAGCACTCAAAATGGGGGCTTTTGATTTCGTTCCCAAACCCTTTGAAGTAGCGGTGCTGCGCAACATGGTCGCAACCGCTCTGCGGTTGAACCGCAGCGGGGAAAGCCGTTCTGGCGAAAGCCGCCCCATTTTACTCGGCCAGTCACCGGTGATGGCGGAGGTTCGAGCATTGATCGCCAAACTGGCACGCAGCCAAGCACCTATCCTGATCAACGGCGAGTCAGGGACTGGCAAAGAATTGGCCGCTCGACTCATCCACTTGTCGGGGCCAAGAGCCGACAAGCCGTTTGTGCCGGTCAATTGCGGGGCAATTCCTGAACACCTTATGGAAAGCGAGTTCTTCGGTTATAAAAAAGGCAGTTTCACCGGCGCGACCCAGGACAAAGGTGGACTGTTCCAGGCAGCGCAGGGCGGCACCCTGTTCCTGGACGAAGTTGCGGAACTGCCAGCGCATATGCAGGTAAAATTGCTGCGAGCAATCCAAGAGCGGGCAGTGCGCCCGGTGGGCGCACCGGTAGAAATCGCCACCGACGTACGTATTCTAAGCGCCACACATAAAAGTCTGACAACACTCGTTCAAGACGGCATCTTCCGCCAGGATTTGTTCTACCGGTTGAATGTCATCCAGATGCGGTTGCCCAGTTTGCGTGAGCATCCCGAGGATATCCCGGAACTGGCTGAGGCCATTCTTAACCGGCTGAGTCATGACACCAGCGAGACGTCGCCCAAACTGGCGCCAACAGCCCTAGCCACACTGCGAACCTATACGTTTCCAGGCAATATTCGCGAGCTAGAAAATATTCTGGAACGAGCGTTTACTCTCTGTGAAGGCGATGTGATCCAGGCCGAGGATTTGCTGCTGCCAACCAGAGAATCCACCTCGCTTCGTCCATTGCCAGTCACTACGCCTGCCCAGGAAGCGATGCCTGCCGACCTGTTGCCTGATCTGCCTGCATCGATCGATTTCGAACCTAAGACAGTGCCTTATCCCTCGGCGCCGATCGTGAGCGATCTAGAAGGCTATTTGGAAAACTTGGAAAGGGCAGCGATCATGCGCGCACTGGAAGCGACCCGCTACAACAAGACTGCTGCCGCAGAAAAGCTGGGTATCAGCTTCCGGGCACTGCGATATCGGCTCAAGAAGTTGGGATTAGATTGAAAAACTTTATATTTTAATATATTAGCTACGACTAGGATTACGCCATAACACTTCGAGGCCACTTTCGTCACGCACGATGACCCGGCACAGCACAAATAACAGATCCGATAGCCGGTTTAGATAAACTCGTGCCGGTTCATTGACCGTTTCCTCCTGTGCCAACGAGATAACCCGCCGTTCAGCACGCCGGCAGATTGCCCGCGCCATATGGCAATCTGCCGCTCCCTGACCGCCGCCTGGTAGAATAAATTCTTTCAGTGGAGGTAATTGTTCATTGAAATTATTCAACATGGCTTCCAACTCCGCCACGTTCTCGTCCTTGACCGCTTGATAACCGGGAATGCTTATCTCCCCGCCCAGATCAAATAACCGGTGCTGAACCTCCTGCAAACAATCACGCACTGGTCCTCGCAGATCATGCGTCAGCACCCGCCCGATGGCACAGTTTAACTCGTCTACTGCGCCAATGGCCTCGATGCGCGGACAGTCCTTCGCTACCCGGTTGCCATCACCTAACCCGGTCGTACCTTGATCACCCGTTCGAGTGTAGATCTTGGAAAGCCGATTACCCATGCTGCTTTTCCTTTATTAACAATATCAGTGACTTAATCTGATGTTTTTGCGCCTTAATCCCCATATAACCTTCCAGGGTGATTCCAGACGGCCATTCTATCCCGGATTGTACTCTCCCCTACCCTTCCGCGAACCCTCTTTCCCTCAACTTCATGGCGTTGTTGCTTTGATAATTCATGCCTCGTCTAGCAACTTACCACCTTACTCTCTACCGT
>DDST01000172.1 GCA_002343485.1 Proteobacteria bacterium UBA2383 | reverse complement strand
TTTAACCTTACATATTGAAATAAAGAGAGCGGGAATTGCTGGTTTTGCATTGAGCATGTATCGAGTCCATCGCCCACCACCGGGACCTATCTCCACAATAGTTGAATTCGATGTAACGTAGGGTATTATAAAATGTTCTCGAACATAATTTAACGGCGGGATCTGTTCTGGATCACCCCACTCCAGTCCGTAAATATTGTCTTTTCCCACTAGGACCTTGAACGCATTTCTTATCCTTGAAGAGAAGCTTCGTAGCTGCTTTCCGGTCTTATGCATATCTAAATGTAACGTGGTATCTAGGTTTGGCATAAATTTACCTTTTAATGGCAACCGATTGCTTACATATTGCGACGCAACATAATAGCCTATTGATATGCCTATGTTTTTCCTTTGAACACCAAATTTTGGCAGCTATGAAAAATCAACAGGTTGCCGAATTGTGGGTAATCATCGTCGCTTGGCCCTGGATTATAGCTTCACTATAGAATTGGAAATGGAATAACACACAAGCCACCGACCAAGCCTGTGCTGGCGCACCGCGAGGATGATGCAGGGGAGCGCCATCGAAGATTTCACTGACCGTACCCAACCCAGTATCACTGAGATGATCGCGGATCGGCTCCAGCCAAGCTTGCACCGCCACCGCGTCACTATTCACTCGATACACAGCCAGGGCAAAATATCCCAACAGCCAACCCCATACCGGCCCTTAGTGATAACCGCTGTCGCGTTCCAGGACATCACCGGCGTCATGTGGCCGAACCGTTGGCTAGCCACCACTCACGCCGCTCAGCCTGGATCAAATCGCCGCACAGCGCCCGGCCGCAACGGATGAAATCAGGTAATTCGCCAGCCATGAACATCCCCGGTTGCTTGATCGAAAATCCAGTGATTTTGCAGCAAATTCCAGGGATGGGATAGGCAATTTAAGGAGATTCAGGGGCTGGGTTGCGGTGCCAGCCGCAAGGAATCGCCGACCTGGATACCGCGCCGGGCCGCTTCACCTGCGTTAATTTCCAGGATATAACGCACAGTGGCTGTATGGCTGGGATAGACTGGACAGTTGAGTGTCTTGCAGGGCGGAACCTCCGCCACGATTTGTGCTAACCGGCCTTCCGCATCGAAATACAGCAAATCCAAGGGAATATAGGTGTTTTTCATCCAGAAAACCGCCGGGCCGGGTGGTTGGACGAATAACATTCCCTGATTAGATGGCAGTTCCCGGCGAAACATCAAACCGCGTTGACGCGCGTCCGGCGTTTGCGCGATCTCGGCCTGAAAAGTCGCCGGGCCGACGGTCACTTGTGTCTTGTCCAGCGCGAAAACCGGATTGACGGTCAGTGCCGCCAGCCAAACGAACTGTCGAATGAATCTTCGATAACGCAGCATCACGATCTTGTCCTGTGGGTAGTTTTCACGGATTCTGGATGCTTATCTCAAAATATTCCAATGGTTGATGGTATTCATGCATTTTCAACTCCTCCAGACCGACGGTGCGGCCCGTCGTGGCCGGCTCACCTTCCCCCGTGGCACGGTAGAAACCCCGGCCTTCATGCCGGTAGGCACTTATGGCACAGTCAAAGCGATGACCCCGGAAGAGGTGCGTGCCAGCGGCGCTGACATCATCCTTGGCAACACCTTTCATCTGATGCTCAGGCCGGGTACGGCGATCATCGAGCAGCACGGGGGATTGCATGGTTTCATGCATTGGAATGGCCCGATTCTGACTGACTCGGGCGGTTTTCAAGTCTTCAGTCTGGCGGCGATCCGTAAAATCACCGAGGCCGGGGTGAAATTCCGGTCACCGGTGAATGGCGGGATGGTGTTTCTGGGGCCAGAGGAGTCGATGGCGGTGCAACGGGCGCTGGGTTCAGACATTGTTATGATCTTCGACGAATGTACCCCCTACCCCGCCACGGAAACCGAAGCACGCCAGTCCATGGAACTATCATTACGCTGGGCGCGGCGCAGCAAGACCGCTCACGCTGACAACCCTTCGGCATTATTCGGCATCGTTCAGGGCGGGATGTATCCGGCTTTGCGGCGCGTTTCCGCCGAGGGATTGCAGGAAACCGGTTTCGACGGCTACGCCATCGGCGGGCTGGCGGTCGGCGAGCCATTGGCGGAGCGGTTGGCGATGCTGGAATGCACCACGCCGCTGCTACCGGAAAACGCACCGCGCTATCTGATGGGCGTCGGCAAACCCGCGGACATCGTTGAAGCCGTGCGCCGGGGCATCGATTTGTTTGATTGCGTGATGCCGACCCGCAATGCCCGCAATGGTCATTTGTTTACCCGGCATGGCGACCTGCGCATCCGCAACAGCGCGTACCGCACCGATACCCGGCCGTTGGATGAAAACTGCGGCTGCTACACCTGCCGGCACTATAGCCGCGCCTACCTGCGCCATCTTGATCAGTGTCATGAAATTCTCGGCGCCCGGCTCAATACCATTCACAACCTGCATTATTACCAGGATTTGATGCGCGAATTACGCGCAGCGATCATTGAGAGCCGGCTGGAACGGTTCGTGGCGGATTTTTACAAAACCACGCAAAAGAGCCGACCCGACGGTTTTAACTAACCAATTGAAGAGAATGGATTTGAAGCTCCATTCTCGCTGGGCATTCAGATGTGGTGGCTGAAACGAACCCAGCTTTGCGGCGTCCAGCCTGGATCGAGGCCCATCGCATCATCACCGGCCAGGTGCAAACCGCACTTGCGGGCGAAATAACGATGAAACGCCAGGCTGGGCGTCAGCTCCGGATGAAAGACCGTGACCAGAATCTGGTCATCCTCGGCAGCGGCCACATAATCATCCATGGACAGTAGCACCCGTACCCCGGGTCCGGTCCGGACAATTTTCGGCGCGCGGATGAAGGTCAGCGGAATCGCCTCCGATGCCACCATCGGCACCATCGCCTGGCCATTGAAACTGTCAAGCTGGCTGCCAAAGGCGTTGCGGCTGACGGCGATATCGATCAGCCCAAAAAATGGCGCCTCGCCAATATTCTCCCGCGCTAGCAGAATCGCCCCAGCGCAGGTGCCCCATAACTTCAAACCTTGACGATAATGCGCCTCGATGTCCTGGCGTAAACCAAAAATATTCAGCAACCGGGACAGGCAGGTACTCTCGCCGCCAGGGATAATCAGTCCATCCAGTCCTTCCAGGTCCGCAGTGCGTTTGACCGGCCGGCCCGCGGCCCCGATCCGGCACAGGTGATCCAGATGCTCCTGTACGCCACCCTGCAAATCGAGGACACCGATCACACCAGAACCGGTTGCTGCATTCATTACCAGCCACGCCCCGCTAATCGCTCTTCATCAGGCATAGAAGCCACATCCAGTCCCGGCATCGGATCGCCTAAATCGAATGATGCCTCCAACAATTTATCAGGGTCGTTGTAATAGGCCGTTGCTTTGACAATCGCGCGGGCGCGGCGTACCGGATCGCTGGACTTGAAGATACCTGAACCGACGAATACGCCGTCGCAACCCAGTTGCATCATCAACGCAGCATCGGCTGGAGTTGCGATGCCGCCCGCGGCGAAGTTGACCACCGGTAGCCGGCCCAGCTTCTTGACCTCCAGCGCCAGCTCATAAGGCAGGCCATTGTTCTTGGCGAAGCTCACCACTTCCTCGACAGGCATGTTCGCCAGTTGGCGGATCTCCCGGTTCATGGTGCGCATGTGGCGCACGGCTTCAACTACATTGCCCGTACCGGCTTCACCCTTGGTGCGGATCATCGCCGCGCCCTCGGCAACCCGCCGCAACGCCTCACCCAAATTGCGTGCGCCACAGACAAAAGGGATCTCGAAACCGGTCTTGTCGATATGACATTCCTCGTCGGCCGGCGTGAGCACCTCGCTTTCATCAATGTAATCAATCTTGAGGGCTTGCAAGATCTGGGCTTCGACGAAATGACCAATGCGCGCTTTCGCCATGACCGGAATCGTCATCGCCCCCTTGATCGCCTTGATCAAGCCGGCATCGGACATCCGCGCCACCCCGCCCTGTTTGCGGATATCCGCTGGCACCCGCTCCAAGGCCATGACCGCCACTGCACCGGCTTCCTGAGCGATTTGGGCCTGTTCCACATTGACCACATCCATGATGACCCCGCCCTTGAGCATCTGCGCCAATTGCGTGTTCAGGAGATAACGATTCTCTGCCATGCTGCTCTACCTAAATCAACTAGAATGAAAATGGAATGGCCGCTCCATTGCGCGCCGTCCGAATGACCCACTCCTATGAAGCGGCGGAGTATATCACCATCAGGGTTGGCCACCGTATTCCTGAGACCATCGGAACCTGTAACTATTCATATTTCCCGCCCAACACCTCCACTATGATCCGTGGGACCTGCTTTATTTTGTTAGAGAATCTGGAAACAGGCATGACCGGCCCGCGCCGGACCCTTCGCTGGTTATTGGCTGCTTTCGTCGCCAGCAGGTATGTGCTCCTCGAAGACTTGCCGGGAACAGGCAAAACGACTCTAGCTAAAGCATTCGCCTGCTCACTGACGCTGGAATTCCAGCGGATTCAATTTACCCTGGCAAGGCAGAACAGCAACGGCTCGCGGAAGTTGCCGGAATCTGGCGAATGAGCATGCAATCACCCTCGCGCGCCGGGCGCAAGCGAAAGACTGGTTCGCGTCTCCCTCAAAATTGCCTGCGTGCTAGGTGAATGGGCCTGTCAGATATCTCTGAATGCGAAACACAGCTTATCTTGACCTTGCAGGCAGCGTTTTGAAGCACAAACTCAATCATCAGGATTTAAAATCACCGGGCAGTAGCCTGGACAGGCAACCCACCCCGCACAACGATCAAGGTGAGGACATGGTAAACGACACACCGGAAACCAGCAGAAGCATTATCGGCATTCCCTTGGGTGACATTGCTGGCGTTGGTCCAGAAATTGTTGCTATGGCACTGGCGCAACCAGCAATCTATGAAACAGTGCGGCCTTTGGTGGTTGGGGAGATCAGTGCTCTGCGGCGGGCCCTACGGATTACAGGGCTTCATCACCTGGACATCCATGTCGTGTCCGGCCCGGCTAAGGGCCGCTATCAGTACGGAAGCATCGATTTGATCAATCTGGCCAATATCGATGCCAAATGGATACCTTTCGGACGGGCGCAGGCCGAAGCCGGCCGCGCTGCACACCAATTCATTGAGAACGCCGTGGAACTGTGCCAGACCCGCCAAGTGGATGCGCTGGCCACCACCCCGATCAACAAGGAAGCTTTCAAAGCCGCCGGCATCCAGGACATCGGCCACACTGAACTGCTGGGCCGATTGACCGGCACGACCGATCCGCTGACCCTGTTCCAGGTGCTTGACCTGAAAGTCTTCTTTCTGAGCCGGCATGTTTCTCTTGCTGGAGCGATCAAGCTCATCACCCGCAAACGGGTTTTGGATTATTTGCAACGCTGTACCGAAGCCTTGAAAGCGCTCGGCCTTCCCCGGACACGATTGGCGGTGGCCGGACTCAATCCTCACTGCGGCGAGCACGGTCTGTTTGGCCGCGAAGAAATGCGCGTGCTAGAACCGGCCATCGCTGAAGCGCGGACCCTGGGCCTCGATGTCACTGGCCCCATCGCCGCTGATTCCGTGTTCCATCTCGCCCGCCAAGGCGAATTCGATGCCGTGCTGTCCCTTTATCACGATCAGGGACATATCGCGACCAAAATGGTGGATTTCTATCGCACCATCGCGATCACCATCGGCCTGCCCTTCATTCGCACCTCGGTCGACCACGGGACTGCTTTCGATTTGGCCGGATCCGGCCAAGCCAATCCATTGAGCATGACGGAAGCAATCCGGTTGGCTGGCGTGTACGCGCTGGACTACCGCAACCGGACGATGGCTAGGCCAATTCCTTCAACAAGCCAAGAATAACTGGCTATTCAGCTATTACCGGCGAGCCGCTCCTGAAGCAGCGCCAGAACCCCTTCACGGGAACGCGGCGCGGATTGCAGGTGATCGCCACCATTCCCTAACGCCTCTGCGATTTCCAGCAGCAAAGGCGGCCGCAGCCGCGACTGACGCAGGACCTCCCGGTCTCCCAGCACCAGCGCTGTCTCCCCCTGGCGCAACACGGCGCCTTCATAGAACACAGCGACTTGATCGGCCCAGGCATACGCAAGCTCCACATCGTGTGTTGAGAACACGAGGGTGGTGCCTGCTTCATACAACTGCTGCAAAGCACCCAGCAGATGCGTCACGCCATGCGGATCAAGGCCGGCCGTCGGTTCATCCAGCACCAGAATCTCCGGACGCATCGCTAACACCCCGGCAATCGCCACCCGCTTCTTTTGACCGAAACTCAGCGCATGGGTAGGCCGGCCGGCCAGATGCGCGACGCGCAATGCTTCTAACGCCTCACGCACCCGCTCACCGGCTTCGGCGTCAGATAAACCAAGGTTTAGCGGCCCGAAAGACACATCCTGGCTGACGGTCGCAGCAAACAACTGGTCATTCGGCTCCTGCAAGATCAGCCCAACCCGCCGCCGCCAATGATTGAGCGTCTGATGATCGTAGCCAACCGGCTGGCCATCAAGCTGAATTTCACCCCGGGTGGGTTTACAGAGACCGTTTAGATGCAACAACAGGGTTGTTTTGCCGGACCCGTTAGGACCGAGAATCGCCAATTTCTGGCCTCGTTCGATACTCAAATTAAGGCCACGCAGCGCCACTACTCCACCGGGGTAGATATACTCCAATCCACGAACTGCCAGCAACGGTTCGTTCATGACAGGCTGCGCGCCAGCCAGCCGCTGGCCAGACCGACCAGACCAACCCCCATCATCCCGGCGACCAGCCGGGTCCATGACGGTTTCCATTGTGGCGGCAGCACCCGCAATTCACCGGTATAACCCCTCGCCATCAACCCAATCTCCAGCCGGCGTGCCTGCTCCAGGGCTCGCTGAAACAGGTTGCCCCCCAACAAACCTAACGAGCGCACGGATCGATCCAGGCGTGAATAACCCAATCGCGCCGCCTGAGCTTGGCGCCCGGTCAATGCTCGCTCGGAAAACACGAAGATCAATCGGTAAATCAACAAAATCAGTTCAATTACTCCAGCAGGAATTCCAATTCGCCGCAACAGGAGAACCCCATCGGTCAACGGAGTAGTCAGGATCAAAAAAGCCAGGCAGCTCATCGCCGCAAGCGCGCGGAGCGCCGTTACCAGCGCCAACTGCAAACCTTCAGGGGAAAGAGCCAAGTCAAAACCGGAAGCGAAATCTACCGAGATCGCTAGAAACGGGATACCTGCCAGCAAAAACATCAATGGTGCCGCCAGGACACTTACCAGCGTTCTCCAGGGAATTCCAGCGCCATATACTGTGGTTAACATCGCGCCTGCCAACACGAGTGGCGCGGTAGTTAAGGGTGGCAAAATCAGGGTCAGCACCAGTAGACTGATAGCGGGTAACCCCTTTTCCACAGGATGCCAATCCCGCCAGCGATTGGTCCAGGCATAATGATCAATCGCCCGCATCGGAGCGGCTCTGCCGGCCTTGGCGCTGGCCACGCTTGAAACCCAGATAGTAGCCCAACACTCCCGCACCCAGGGCTGCCTGTAGAGCGAATAACCCACTGGCAATTTCAGGAGACGGCACCCAAATAAAACCAAACCAAGGCTGATAATCCGGATTCAGCGTAGCGATCGTCTTCATCGCCTGTCCATCCGTTCCCGCAAACTCAGTCCCTTCACGGCGGCTGCCAATGAGTACCGAGGCCACGATTAAAGCCACTGCCACCGCTAACAACCCACTATTTCGCGCTTTCACGGGCGAGCCTCCGAGACAAGGGGCTTCGGTAAAAATCTGAGGTTTTGCAATTCATCGCCGCTGTATTCCCGCAAGAAATTAACGATCACCACAGTCAGTAACCCTTCGACCACTGCCAGAGGTAACTGGGTAGGGGCAAACACTCCAGCAAATTTGAGGAACGATCCAACGATCCCACTGGCTGGATCGGGAAAGGCTAGAGCCAGTTGGCCCGCAGTCACCAGATAGGTGGCCAGATCACCCAGCATCGCTGCTAGAAACACCCCCGCAGCCAAAGGTGCCTTCAATCCCTTCGCGCTACGTAATACGGCATACGCGACCCAAGGACCGGCAATCGCCATTGAGAACACATTCGCCCCCAAAGTGGTTACCCCGCCATGCGCTAACAATAGCGTCTGAAACGCCAGCACAATGGTTCCTAATAAAGCCATCACCGAAGGGCCAAACAGAATCGCTCCTAAGCCTGTCCCAGTCGCGTGAGAGCAACTGCCGGTAACCGATGGCAGCTTGAGCGCCGAAATGACAAAGGCAAAGGCGCCCGACGCCGCCAGTAGCAATTTGATTTCGGGCTTTTCGCGCATCAATCGATTGACGCGATAGACACTAAAAAAAACGAACGGCAAGGAAGCTGCAGTCCATGCAACAGCATGTAGGGGTGGTAAAAAACCTTCGGTAATATGCATAACGATCTCCCCTGAGTTTGCAAGCGGCAGGTTCAGGGAAGTCGCCCTAAAAGATGTCAGTGACCGCAATAAATTCGCGGCAACACAGGCAGGAGACCGTCCGCGACCCCGGAACACCCCGCCCGGAAATACGTGATGAAATAGCAATACCGGCAGGTCTCCTGGCTCACAGGTCCTCGTCGCTCGCCCAACCTTCCCAACCTTGCCGGCCAGTGGTTTACGGGGGGCGTGACTCGCTGTTCACAGTTGCGGGGGCAGCTCTGGATTGGGCAACGCCATGGCTGCCGCACCAGATTCCCAATTTTATTCCCCTAGGGCCAACTACCCCTGGGAACCGGTATTGTTTGTAAAATAATGTTAAGCCCGGTTAGCGATCACGTCAACGCCAGGATCAAACGACCGGCTTGCCGTACTGACGAGCGGCACGCTTCCGTCAGCAGGCAGTGAGACAACAGAGGCTTACCTCATTTTTGCGCCTTGGGGGGGGTTAAACTAGGCGTTTCCCGGATTTTTCGTTACGCTTTCCCCGAATTAACACCGGAATTTGACATAATTGCATGATCAACAGTTGGTTTTCGAAAGACTATTCATACTCAATTGATTAATTGTCACTTTAAGTAACTTTTGAATAATCTGGAATCAGAACCCTTTATGAATGAGAAACGCCTGCTGATCGTTGACGATGAACCCGCATTCGGAGAATTTGTCCGCCAGGTTGCCCTGTCACTGAATTATGAAGTGATGGTGACTACAGACGGCAGGACCTCCCAGAAGTGCTATACCCATTTCCAGCCGACCACAATCATGTTGGATATGGTTATGCCCGATATGGACGGCAATGAACTGTTGCTCTGGCTGCTGCAACAAGGCTATGCCTCCGATCTGATCATCACCACTGGCTATAATCCAGATTATGCCAGCGATGCAAAAATTCTGGCTGAATTCAATGGATTGAGAACCGTAACAACACTGGTCAAGCCTTTCAGTCTGGCCCGGTTACGCGCTGTTCTCAGCCGCCAAGAGCATCCATGACACCCTCTTGCACCCTGCTCTTGTCAACCGGCCTGTTCCTCATCCTATTCGCCAGCACTCCCAGTGCCTTTGGAAAAGGCTACACATGAATGTCCTCGCCCAGAATACCGAACACCCTGCGAAAAAACGTCCCCTGCATCGTCAATTACTATTTTCCCATCTGTCAGTAGCCTTGGTCGGCATCAGTATGCTGCTAGCCGCGCTGGTCTCGACCTATGAATTACGTAACCGGGTTGTCCTGCTGGCCCGTGAAGGCGCGCCTATGGCCCAGGCTTCCCTGCAGGTATTGGCAGGTGTGCAATACTCGCTGGCCAGTCTCCGCGGCTGGGTCAGTCTGGGTGATCCTCACTTTCTGGAAGACTGGCGCGCGGCTTGGGACCAGCGCATCCTGCCGGCCATCGCGACGATCAAACAATGCCAGCACAGGTTCGAGCAAACGTGCATTCTGCCGCAATTCCTTGAACTTCAGACGCTCTTAACTGATCTGCAAGAATCCCAGCAGTGGGTGAAAACTATAGCCCACACGCCTGACAATGAACCAGCACGGCTGATTTACCAAATCGAGATTGTACCGAATGTAACGGAGCTAAAAGCACTGCTTGCCGCGTTACAGCGCGAAGAAGGCGCGCAACCCGATGCCCCAGGACGTAAATTCCTGCTGGGGCAGATCATGAAAATTCAGAATGCTGTTTTCAGTATTCATCTGTTATTACGAGAGACCTTGGGGATCAACGGCTTGCATTATGCTAAAGCCCTCTTAGAACAACTGGATACTGTTCAGCCGTTGATGGCGCAGATAACCGTAAATCCCCTGCTAACCCCCCAGCAAACTCAAACCCTCGATCGCTTTCAACAGGAGCTGCAAACCTTTGTGGTGCTGGCCAGAAAAATGACCGGACGCCGGCAA
This sequence comes from Proteobacteria bacterium UBA2383, assembly GCA_002343485.1. Classification (GTDB taxonomy): domain Bacteria; phylum Pseudomonadota; class Gammaproteobacteria; order Competibacterales; family Competibacteraceae; genus UBA2383. The sequence continues at coordinate 7,164 of DDST01000172.1, read as the reverse complement.
GCCGCAGATTGGAACCTGGCCTTGCATCGCATGGCCGTTGAAACGGATCCGCTGGCTGGCCGGGTTACTACCCTGATTTCGGCAATGGCCGTTGATTCCAAAGCACGTTTGGAGCGGGAAACTCACGCCGCACGCTTAGCCAGCATCGTGACCATCTCGATCCTAATCATGACCGCATTGGCTATGTTAGCTGCGGCTTACCACATGTCCCGGAAACGCGCGCGCTCCCTTGCTCGTCCGATCGCGGCATTAGCCGAAGCAACCCGGCGTTTGGAGAGCGGTTTTCCCGCCGATGATTTGCCTATCAAACGCAATGATGAGCTTGGCGAACTCACCCGCTCGTTCAACCACATGCGTGCTTCGATGCAGCAAACACAGACGGAATTGCGTGAGGCTAATGCGTTACTCGAAAAACGGGTTTTAGAACGCACGACCCAGCTAGCGCTCACCAACGCATCTCTTACCCAAGAGATCGAATTTCGTAACCAAACGGAAAAAGCCCTGCGCGAAAGCGAAGCACGGATACGCGCCATGACCCGGGCGATTCCCGACCTGGTGTTCGTCGTCGATATGGAAGGCCGCTATCGTGAGGTCTTAGCGGCTGGCCGGGAATGGGATACCCACCGGCTTACCCCGGCCCGAGGCCGTTTCCTGGCAAAAACTGGATCCCGGAACCTCCCAAAACCCCTTGAAACACTCGCTGATGCCTGCGAGAGCACCGCATCTGGGATCATCCCGGTCCGCGGCAAGCTGCTAAGTGAGGTCCATACCCCGGAGATGGCAGAATTCTTCATCGATATCATTCACCGCGCGCTGGAAACCCGGCAAATTCAGGTCGCTGAATACGAATTGGCAACCAGTTCAGGACTGCGCTGGTTCGAGTCGCGCACCGCACCGCTCGATATCCCGCTTGTTGATCAGCAGACCATGATGATCAGTGGCGCTCAAATGAACCTGTTTGATTTATTAGAGACCCCGTCTGCCGAAAAATTAGCCGCCATTGTGGTCGCTCGCGACATCACCAAGCGCAAACAGGCGGAAAATCAGCTCCGGCAAGCGCAGAAAATGCAAGCCATTGGCCAGCTCACTGGTGGGATAGCCCATGATTTTAACAACTTACTTGCAATCATCATGGGTAACCTGGAATTATTGCACGAGCAACTGGCTGTTCATCCCCGGCTGTACGAGCTGGCGCTGCAAGCCCTGCGAGCAGTCGACCGGGGTGCGGCGCTAACCCGGCGTTTATTGGTCTTCGCCCGCCGCCAGCCGCTGCAAGCGCAACCGACCGATTTGAATAAGCTGGTGCTCGGCATGATCGAACTGATCCGCCGCACTCTGGGCGCCACCATTCAGATCGAAACCACGCTGGCACCGGATCTGGAGCAAACTTTTGTCGATCCTGACCAATTTGAAAGTGCCCTGCTCAATCTGGTAATCAACGCCCGTGACGCCATGCCCCAAGCCGGCCGGCTGGTATTGGAAACCGCGAATGCCATTCTCGACGAAGACTACGCCGCCAGTCACCAGGACATACGGCCTGGAGCGTATGTCGTGCTGGCCGTCAGCGACTCTGGTACTGGTATGGTGCCGGAAGTGCTGGAGCGGGCCTTTGAACCATTCTTCACCACCAAAGAAACCAGCAAGGGCAGCGGTCTGGGTCTGAGCATGGTGTATGGCCTGGTCAAGCAGTCCGGCGGCCATGTGACGATATACAGTGAATCTGGCCGAGGGACCACAGTGCGGCTATACCTGCCGCGAATTCACAACGAAACCTTAGCGACGCTTGAACTACCCGATGCTGATACCCCGCTCGAAGGTCACGGCGAGACCATTCTCGTGGTCGAAGATGACGCCGATGTCCGTCTATTCGCTATTAAGGCACTGCACAGTATAGGCTATGAGACCTGTCAGGCTGGCGACGCTAAGACGGCCCTTGAGATTCTCAACGTAAACGCCCGGATTGCCCTGCTTTTTACCGACATTGTGCTGCCAGGCGATATGGACGGGGTCCATCTGGCTACTGAAGCCACCCGCCGCCGACCCGAACTGCCCGTACTGTTCACCTCCGGCTATACTGAACGTATGCTGTTTGCAAGTGGCAAGCACGCGGAAGGCGTGGAAGTATTGGCAAAGCCCTATCGCAAAGCCGAGCTAGGCCGCAAGTTACGCACATTACTGAATCGGCGTGCCAAGCCCTAATGAAACAAGCAGGACAAAATCGAGATTACCCTATTCGCATTCCAACGCCTCTCAAGCCTGTTTCACGCTATCCCTTAGAACCATGAATCAACAGACACGCATTGCCTGCCATGAATGTGATCTGCTGCAACAACTCAAACCACCTCCTCCCGGTGGCTGCGCCCGATGCCCGCGCTGCGGCGCGGTGCTGCATCGCAGTAAACGCAATAGTCTGAATCGAACCTTGGCGCTGAGCCTGGCGGGGCTTATCTTGTTTATGATCGCCAATGCTTTTCCTTTCCTAGCCTTTGAAATGCAGGGGCAGATCACAGAAACACGGCTGTTCACCGGTGTCACCGATCTCTACCACCAAGGCATGTGGGGACTGGCGGCGCTGGTGCTGTTTACCACCATCATTGTACCCGCCGTGCAGTTGATGCTAATGCTGTATGTGCTGATACCCATCAAGCTTGGGCGCACGCCTGGACATCTCGCCGGGGTTTTCCGGCTGCTGCAAAACCTTACGCCGTGGGGCATGATGGAAGTCTTCATGCTGGGCATTCTAGTATCGGTGGTGAAGCTGGCGGGGATGGCTACCATTGTACCGGGTCTGGCATTGTGGGCATTTGGCCTGCTAATCTTCGTATTGGCAGCGGCAGCAGCGGCTCTCGATCCACATCAAGTCTGGGAAAAGGTGAGATACGCGCCGTGAAGCCTTGGCCACCCAGCGCCGTCCACCAATCCCTTATCGGTTGCCCTTCCTGCGAATTATTGTGCAAGGCGCCCGCCCGCTTCGATGGCCAGATTCGTATGCGCTGCCCACGCTGCGGTGCAACGCTGCACACCCGCAAACCCAATAGCCTAGCGCGCACTTGGGCATTGGTGATCGCCGCGTTCATCTTCTATATTCCAGCCAATATCCTGCCGATCATGACGGTGACGTCACTGGGCAAAACCCAGTCCGATACCATTATGAGCGGCGTCGCCTATCTGCTATTACACGGCATGTGGCCGCTGGCCTTGCTGATCTTCTTTGCCAGTGTCGTGGTGCCGCTCCTGAAATTGATGATCCTCATCTATCTGCTGATTTCAGTGCAACTCCGCTCCCCCTGGCGGCCTCGCGACCGAACCCGGCTGTACCGCATCACTGAAGCGGTTGGCCGTTGGTCCATGGTGGATATCTATGTGGTGACCATCCTCGTCGCCCTGGTGCATTTAGGAAATCTGGCGGCCATTCGCGCAGAAACTGGCGCGGTTTTTTTTGGGGCAGTGGTGGTAATCACCATTTTCGCTGCCCTCACCTTCGATCCCCGATTGATCTGGGACAGTTTGGAAAAAAATCATGAATGATCCGCACAACGACAACCCTGCAGCCGCACCGCTCCCTGAAGTCATCCTCGAACAACGCAGCCGTTTCTCGCTGGTTTGGCTCATTCCATTGGTCGCCCTCGCCATTGGTGCCTGGCTCGCCTACAAAACCTATTCCGAGCAGGGACCCACCATTACCATCACTTTTCGCACCGCTGATGGCCTGGAAGCAGGCAAAACTAAACTTAAATACAAAGATGTCGAGTTCGGGCAAGTGAGCAGCATCAAACTCACGGAAGATCTTTCCCGGGTGATTGTAACCGCCAAGCTGATTAAGGACACCGAACAATATCTCACTGAAAAAACCCGGTTTTGGGTAGAGCGCGCGCGCGTATCCGCCGGTCGTGTGAGTGGACTCGGCACCCTATTCGCCGGTGCCTATATCGCTGTTGATCCAGTCGCCACGGGTCAACGCACCGATACCTTTACAGGATTAGAAACACCGCCCGCGGTGACTACTGACCAAATGGGAAGCCGCTTTACGCTGCGCGCCGCCGAGCTTGGTTCGCTCGATGTTGGCTCACCAGTTTACTTTCGAGCCATCAAAGTGGGACAGGTAACAAGTTACCGGCTTTCCGAGAACGGGCAAACTGTGGAAATCAAGATTTTTGTCAATGCCCCCTACGACCAGTTAGTGCGTACCAACACTTATTTCTGGAATGCCTCTGGATTCGATGTCACTCTGGATGCTAATGGCGTCAAAGTTGACACCGCTTCCGTCGTTAGCTTAATGATCGGCGGCCTCGCGTTCGAAACACCCATTAATCTTGAATCCAGACAATTAGCTGAAGAAGGTGCAATTTTTCAATTACACCCCAACCGGCAAAGCGTCCAAGAGGGTAGTTATATCCATAAAAGCCACTGGTTATTGCACTTTACCGGCTCGGTCCGCGGTCTGACGATAGGCGCGCCTGTAGAATACCGGGGCATTCGCATCGGCCAGGTAATCGATGTTAAATTAGAATTCGATCTCAACGACTTCACTGCGCGAATCCCCGTTCTCATCGAGATTGAGGCTGATCGCTTCCAATGGATCGGTGCATCACCTGACTATGACAATGAGCAAATATTTAAACAGTTCCAGAAAAACCTCTGGGATCAACTCATTGCCAAAGGGCTGCGCGCACAGCTTAAGACCGGCAATCTACTGACTGGAGCTCTTTTTATCGATTTGGATGTCTATCCCGGCTCCCCGCCCCGAACGATTGTTTGGAAGGAACCGTACCCTGAATTGCCTACAGTCCCGACATCGCTGGAAGAAATCAGAAACGTCCTAACCAAGTTTCTGGAAAAATTGCAGCGGTTACCTTTAGAGCAGATAGGTACCGATTTGCAGCAAAGTCTAACCGCGCTGCGCCAGACAGCCATCGAGGCATCTAAGCTCACTCATCAACTCAACACGCGTGCATTGCCCGAAGCGACTGCACGCTTGAAACAACTTCAAACGACTCTGGAAACTGCGGATAAGGCCCTGACCACTGCCGAGAAAACCTTAGGTACCGCTGAAAAGTCACTGGCAGCCGATTCGCCACTTCAACGGGAAGTGCAACGGATGTTGAAAGAGCTATCAGCCGCCGCCCGTTCCTTTAGATTGCTAACAGACTATCTCGAGCGGCATCCGGAAGCATTGATTCAAGGCAAGACGAGGTAAGTGCGATGAGTCTACACAGCCGGATTATCTGTACTATAACTATGATTTTCATGCTGATAGGCTGCGGCAGTACACCGCCTACCGAATTTTATACCCTGAGTCCACTCAATCGGTCCTTGCAGACTGCTCAAACCAGCGTATCCCACAGGGATATCATTGGCGTCGGCCCCATCACCATTCCTGAGTTCCTGGATCGGCCACAGATCGTGACTCGAACCACTGCCAACCGGCTTGACATCGATGAATTCCATCGTTGGGGCGGCTCTCTCCAAGAGGATTTCGCCCGGGTACTGATCGAGAATCTATCCCGGCTGCTAGCCACGCACCCGGTGCGTGGCTATCCAAGCTCAGAACCGTTGGATCTTCGTTATCGATTCGCTATTGATGTCCAGCAATTCGATGGCCGTCCCGGCAAGGAAGTCACCCTCAATGCCATCTGGACGCTACTGGATGAGCGCACAGGTAAGTCACTGATTACAAAGCGGTTCGAGCATCTATCGCCAGTGGCGTCCTCGGATTACGAGGCGCTGGTGGCCGCACACAGTACCGCGCTGGCGGCGCTCAGCCTCGAATTGGCGAACGCTATTCGCACAAACAGACAGTGAATGGATATGCATCGCTCATTAATAACATAACTATTTCATTCAGCTATTAACTATACAATGTATTTAGCTACTCTATGATTTCGCTGGTATTGCGGTTTGCCGCTACAATAGCGCCCCCTTACGCAGATGGTGGAGTTGCGGATGTAAGGGGCTATATAATGAGACACCGTCTGGCGCTTAAACTGCCATCGGTAATTCCATTGGATTTGAGGTTTCAACCTTGAGGGGACTTCCGGGACCAAGAACCTTTTGCACGTGTCTTGATTTGATTAAATATCTTATTTATCTAATTCATAAAGGATTCATATGCCAATTGCCAATCGTCTTGCTGCTGAATTCATCGGCACTCTCTGGCTCGTGTTGGGCGGTTGCGGCAGCGCCGTACTGGCTGCTGTGTTTTACGGCCCTGACAAATACCCTCTCGGTATCGCCCTTGTGGGGGTATCACTGGCTTTCGGCCTTACTGTATTAACCATGGCTTACGCTATCGGTCATATCTCTGGTTGCCATCTTAACCCCGCTGTCTCGGTTGGCTTGTGGGCTGGTGGCCGCCTTCCAACTGCTGATTTAATCCCTTACATCATCGCTCAGGTACTAGGCGCTATTGCCGGTGCCGGCATCATCTACCTCATTGCGACCGGAAAGCCAGGATTTGATGTGGTCGCTAGCGGTTTTGCTGCCAATGGTTTTGGTGAGCATTCACCGGGTGGTTATGGCCTGAATGCCGCACTGGTGTCTGAGGTGGTGATGACCTTCTTCTTCCTGATTGTCATTCTAGGTTCGACCCATAAAAACACGCCAACCGGTTTTGCCCCTATTGCCATTGGCTTGTGTCTGACCCTGATCCACCTTATCAGCATTCCGGTGACCAATACCTCGGTTAATCCGGCGCGTAGCACCAGCCAGGCAATCTTTGTCGGCGGCTGGGCTTTGCAGCAATTGTGGCTGTTCTGGCTGGCGCCGATCGCCGGCGCAGCAGCAGCGGGTTTCTTCCATCGCTGGATGGCCAACGATCATCCTTCCTGAAGCCTTGACACGATGAAATAAAGAGAGGGCGTGCTCACAACACGCCCTTTTTGGTTTTCCCTCTTCAAACATGCCCTGCTAGGCAACTTGAAAGTTGTGGGTCCCCAACGCCTGCAAACACCCGGTTTCTCTTCATTCTCCTATTGAATCATCTCTCTTAACTCCTCAATGATTCCCAGAAGAACATCATCCTTCATACTCATAAGAGTTCCTGAAAAATTTTTATCAATCATAATCAGGAAACCCAAGCACGATCAATAAAATATCCAGCTTCATCATAACAATTCAAAAATATCGCCAAAAATTTCATTAAATTGAAATATGACGGCTTTATTT
>DDST01000115.1 GCA_002343485.1 Proteobacteria bacterium UBA2383 | reverse complement strand
GCGATGGGCGGCGCGCAAGCAGGTGATGAGTTCGCTGGGAATCGGCAATTCGCTCATGGCAGTGGCGGTCTCCTGATAGAAGGGGAGTTATCCAACATCATATCAGTTCTTCAAAGCGCAAAATTTCACTTCAATAGTTTCTTGTTATAACTAATGGGGTTAAAGTTAATAAACCTAATTTCTCTCTACCAGGACGCGAAAGGGAGTTTATAGCTTATGAGCCGGTGCGATGATCGGCGCCGGGCCTGGTAGGCCGCTGCCATATGGTTTTTCCATTATGATGATTGCGTTAGATTCATACTACACCATCGGCAAGCTGCATTGGTTTTGTGAGGATTATGTGGGCCAAGGCTGGCAACCTTTTCCCTATATAATTCTGGCCGATGGCTGCTCCGCGGCCCCTGATAGTGACCTGGGGGCGCGATTGCTGGTCTTGAGTGCGCGCCGCCTGCTCACACGTTTTGCCCGGAAAGCGTATAACCAGGCTGAGAGGACTGCCCGGCATTGGTCGCTGGGACAGCGGATTATCCGCCGCGCTGCCCGGCAGGCCCGAGACTTGGGAGTGGATACGGCAGTGCTCGACGCCACCTTGCTAATCGCTTGGTGCGATGGTGAAAGCATACACGTCCATCTCTATGGGGATGGTTGCATTGCGACCCGGCAAGCAGATGGAACCGTCAGAGCGATCCAGATTGAATATGCTGGAAATGCCCCTTTTTATTTAAGCTATCTGCTGGATGCCGAACGGTGTGCGTTCTATCAAGAAGCGGTGGGGGACTCGCTGGCAGCGCAGTGCATCCATACGTTCGATGAGACAGGCACGACTATTCGCCAGATACCGTTCGATACGCCTATCGTATACAGCTTTCGCTTGGCAGCCTTCCCTACGGTGGCGGTGGCAACCGATGGCCTATATTCCTTGATAAATATTGAAACCGGGACGCGTGTGGAAGTGCTGGAGATCGCCCAACGGTTGTTGGATTTTCCAAACTTCGAAGCAGGGTTTGTCAAGCACCAGATGCGCGATGTGCTCGTCGAGTATGGTCAGCAAAAGATTTTTAATCTGGATGATGTTGGGCTGGGAGTGTTTGTCAGGATGAGTTGAAACAGAAGAGCAGCCATTATTATGTGTTCGACAGGAAACATGGAATTGACCGAAGCAGAATTTTTGCGTTGCTACAATGTTTCATTGTACGAAAAGCCATCTTTCACTGTGGATCTGGTGATTTTCACCGTTCGTGATGAGCAATTGCGGGTGTTACTGGTCAAGCGCGCCGAGCATCCCTTCAAGGACCAATGGGCTTTGCCCGGTGGTTTTCTGGATTTGCAATGCGATGACTCCGTCGAGAATTGCGCGATGCGCAAATTGGTCGAGAAGATAGGAATACGCGCACCTTATCTGGAGCAATTGAAAACCTATGGCTCCCGTGAACGTGACCCGCGCGGTTGGACCGCAACGACGGTTTATTTCGCGCTGATGGCTTCGAATTCAATATCCTTGGAAAAGGATCAGGAAAGGGTGCGTTGGGCTCCGGTGCAGGGCGAAGGCGTGGATAAAGCATTAGCCTTCGATCACGCGCACATTCTGGCTGATGCGGTGGTGCGATTGCGTTCCAAGCTGGAATATACGCATATTGCCGTCCATCTGCTGCCGGAGGCGTTTACCTTGCCGGAGTTACAGCAGATTTACGAAATTATCTTGCAGCAACCGTTGGATAAAAGCTCGTTTCGCCGGCGGGTGGTCCAAGCCGGTATGCTGGAGGAGATTGCCGGCAAATTGCGAGACGGTTCGGGCCGGCCAGCACAGCTTTATCGATTTCGTGATTACGACCGGAAAACCTTCTTCCCGCGCAGCATCAGCCGATATGCGCGATGAATCTCATCCCTGATCCGTCCAAAGATTATGATAATCCCTTCCCCTTCATGGCAACAGGTTAATTATTATGAACAAACAACCCCTACGTGTCGGTGTCGGCGGTCCAGTCGGTTCTGGCAAAACGGCTTTGGTCGAGGCTCTTTGTAAGACGCTGCGCAACCATTATCAAATCGCCGTCGTTACCAACGATATCTACACCTACGAAGATGCTCAGTTTCTGACTCGCGCGCAAGCATTGGAGCCCGAGCGAATCATCGGTGTAGAAACGGGGGGCTGTCCGCATACGGCCATTCGTGAGGACGCCTCGATGAATTTGGCGGCCGTGGATCAGCTCTGTGAGCGCTTCCCTGACCTGGATCTGGTTTTGGTCGAATCCGGCGGCGATAACCTCAGCGCCACATTCAGTCCGGAACTGTCCGATCTGACGATTTATGTGATCGACGTGGCGGCTGGCGACAAAATTCCTCGTAAAGGTGGCCCCGGTATTACCCGTTCTGATCTGCTGGTGATCAACAAGATCGACCTTGCCCCCCATGTTGGCGCATCGCTGGAAGTGATGGAACGCGATGCGCTTAAGATGCGTGGCGAGCGGCCATTCGTGTTCACCAATTTGAAAACCCAACAAGGGTTGGAGGATGTGATCGGTTTTGTCGTCGAGCGAGGGATGCTGGAAGCAGGGGTCAACTCAGTGATTTAGAAACTTAACCAGACCACCTCTCTTCGCCATCCAGAGATGGATGGTAGAAAATCTTCAATTACTAAGATCATGATGGCACTGGCGCACTCTTTTGGTGCTTCGTAATCCCATTAATTTCCTTATTTGCCCTATTTTGTACCGTCCTGTACTGGTTTTGTATCCTTTCCAGTCCTCCACATCCTCATTCAGGCGAATAAAGCTGATCAACTATCCAATCGATATTAATAATTATCTAAATGGCATGGTCTTTGATAAGTCCCCTTTCAGGTCCGCATTTAAGCGGACTTCCAATCACCACATCAAAGGGCTGAATATGATAAAGACTATACCGAAAACCATCTCTTGGGTCTTGGCTGGCACGCTGGCATTGGGCGCCACGCTGGCGCACGCCGCCGGCACGATTAAAGTCGGTGTCTTGCATTCGCTGTCTGGCACCATGGCCATCAGCGAAACCACCCTCAAAGACACTGTGTTAATGCTGATCGATCAGCAGAACAAAAAGGGTGGCCTGCTCGGCAAAAAATTGGAAGCGGTAGTCGTCGATCCAGCCTCGAACTGGCCGCTATTCGCCGAGAAAGCGCGCGAATTGCTGCAAAAGGACAAGGTGGCGGTGGTATTCGGTTGTTGGACTTCAGTATCCCGCAAGTCGGTGTTGCCAGTGTTTGAAGAGCTGAATGGCATCTTGTTCTACCCCGTGCAATACGAGGGCGAGGAATCCTCGAGGAATGTGTTCTACACCGGGGCTGCCCCGAACCAGCAGGCAATTCCGGCCGTGGATTATCTGATGAAAGATTTGGGTGTAGAACGCTGGGTGCTGGCCGGCACCGACTATGTCTATCCTCGTACGACCAACAAGATTCTGGAAGCCTATCTCAAGGCCAAGGGAGTCAAGGATGAAGACATCATGGTCAACTACACCCCATTCGGCCATTCTGACTGGCAGTCCATCGTCTCTGACATCAAGAAATTTGGCTCTGCCGGTAAAAAGACCGCTGTGGTTTCCACCATCAACGGCGATGCGAATGTGCCGTTCTACAAGGAGCTGGGTAATCAGGGTCTCTCTGCTACGGATATTCCCGTCGTTGCCTTCTCGGTGGGTGAAGAAGAGTTGTCCGGCATCGACACCAAGCCGTTGGTGGGCCACCTTGCCGCCTGGAACTACTTCATGAGTGTCAAGGACAAGGCCAATGACGCCTTCATCGAGCAGTGGCACACGTTCATCAAGGATAAGAAGCGCGTCACCAATGACCCGATGGAAGCCCACTATATCGGTTTCAATATGTGGGTAAAGGCCGTGGAAAAGGCCAAGAGTACCGATCCTGACAAAGTCATTGATGCAATGGTTGGCATTGAATTCCCGAATTTGACGGGCGGTGTCGCTAAAATGCTACCCAACCATCACTTGACCAAACCGGTGCTGATTGGCGAAATTCAGGCCGATGGCCAGTTTGATGTGGTATGGAAAACCAAGGGTCTAGTGGAAGGCGATGCGTGGTCCGACTACTTGCCGGGCAGCAAGGATATCACCGCCGATTGGGCCGATCCCAAGATCAAATGCGGTAATTACAACACGGTCACCAAGCAGTGCTCCGGGCAGAATTACCAATAAGCAATACTTTCTGCTGTCTTCCTTGTTCTGATCTTTCAACGATGACCTAGATGGTGGCGCGTCTCTTCCTTGCGTTAAGGAGGGGACGCGCAATGTGAAGATGGTTTTGGTTCCATCTGATTATTTCGTTGAAGATCATTGGGAAATGACATTTCCTCACCCCTCCGACATAGAGACATCCCTTATGGTATCCCGCACGCCGTTTCGCGCCGGGTTAGCCGGTCTCGCCCTGATGCTGTTAGCGCTGTTTGCACCGCTATCCGTCCAGGCCGCCGATGATGAAGCACTGCGCGCCGCATTGACGCAACTCCGTGAGGCTGACTTCACTGAAAAAGCCGCGCTGGTCGAAACCCTGGTCAATATGGATCATCCCCGGGTCGCTATAATCCTGAACGCACTGGCTGCTGGGCGTCTGTACTATCAGGAGGATGGCGGCCGGATGGTCATCGGCCTGAGCGATGAGGTGGAGATTCCCATCGAGGCGGCGGTCACCGGTGAAGCCTTGGGAACCATCACCAAGCGCGATCTGGATCGTATCCGGGTCAACAATCGTTTGCGCAGCCTGATCGAAGACGGTTTAGCCAGTTTGGGCTTATCCAGTGCCGACCCGCAACAGCGCCGGGCCGCTATCGAAGCTTTCCTGCGCACGCCCGGATCCGAAGGTGTGGCCCGTATGAAAGCGCGGCTGGAGGTGGAGCCGGATGGAAAGCTCCAGGAATTACTAGCAGCGGCGGTGGCGCTGGTCGACCTAGCTAGCGTTGATGCTACCGTGCGCGCCCAGGCAGCCAAGGCATTGGGCGGATGGACGCAATCCGAGATCCGTGGCCCGTTGCTGCGCGTTGCCGCGGAAGACAGCGATGCCACCGTGCGCGAGGCAGCGGAAATCGCGCTGGCCAAAACTGAATTCCGGCTACAAATGTTGGGTTGGGCCGAAACCTTATTTTTCGGCCTGTCGCTGGGTTCCGTGCTGATTCTGGCTGCCATTGGACTGGCCGTCACGTTCGGGGTGATGGGCGTGANNGGGCGTGATCAACATGGCGCATGGGGAATTGATGATGCTGGGTGCCTATACCACGTGGTTAACGCAGCAGTGGCTACCGGTCAACTGGTCGTTGCCGGCCGCTGTACCGCTAGCCTTCCTGGTCACGGCTTTGGTGGGTATTGCCATCGAACGTGGCGTGATTCGTTTCCTCTACGGCCGGCCATTGGAAACCCTACTGGCTACCTTTGGCATCAGTCTGATTTTGCAACAGGCAGTGCGTTCGATTTTCTCGCCACTGAACCGCTCAGTGGCCGCTCCAGACTGGATGAGCGGCACGATCCTCCTTGGTCCGCTGGAGGTAACGCTGAATCGGCTGGTCATCATCGGCTTCTGCATCGCCGTATTTACCTTGCTCTGGTTGGCCCTGCAACGCACCCGGCTGGGGTTGGAGGTGCGGGCGGTGGCGCAGAACCGGGCCATGGCGCGGGCCATGGGCGTCCGCTCGGCGCGGGTAGATGCGTTGACCTTCGGCCTGGGCAGCGGCATTGCCGGTGTCGCTGGGGTGGCTTTGTCGCAACTGACCAATGTTGGCCCGAATCTGGGTCAAAACTACATCGTCGATTCATTCATGGTGGTGGTGTTTGGCGGAGTGGGCAACTTGTGGGGCACGATGGTAGCCGGGCTATCGCTAGGCGTTGCCAATAAACTGCTGGAACCTTGGTCTGGGGCGGTACTAGCCAAAATCCTGGTGCTGGCGTTCCTGATCCTGTTCATTCAAAAACGTCCGCGCGGGTTATTCCCGCAACGCGGCCGGGCGGCGGAGGTCTAAACCATGCGCTTACCCCGCTGGCTGTTTTCCGACCGTGCTGGACTCGTACTGCTTGCTATACTGGCGATCATCGGTGTCGGCGTTCCTGTTCTCAATCTGCTGGTCCCGCCCGATCATCCCCTGTACCTTTCTGCCTATACCGTAACCGTACTCGGCAAGTATCTGTGTTATGCCCTGCTGGCGGTGTCCATCGACCTAGTCTGGGGTTACATGGGTATTCTCACCCTGGGCCACGCTGCATTCTTTGCCTTGGGTGGCTACTGCTTCGGGATGTATCTGATGCGCCAAATTGGGACGCGCGGGGTCTATGGTGATCCGGTGTTGCCCGACTTCATGGTGTTCCTAAACTGGAAGGAATTGCCCTGGTACTGGCACGGTTTCGACAGCTTTGGATTTGCGGCGTTGATGGTGCTGGTTGTGCCGGGGCTTTTGGCTCTCGTGTTCGGCTGGTTCGCGTTCCGCTCGCGTGTCTCCGGCGTCTACCTCTCGATCATCACCCAGGCGCTGACCTACGCCGCGATGNNGCTGACCTATGCGCTGATGCTGGCCTTCTTCCGTAATGAGATGGGTTTTGGCGGGAATAATGGCCTTACCGACTTCAAGGACATTCTCGGCTTTCCGTTACAGGCGGATGGAACACGGGTGGTGCTGTTCGTCCTCTCGGCCCTAGCGCTGGCTGGCGGCTATTTGCTGTGCCGCTGGCTGGTATCAACGCGAATGGGCCGGGTGCTGGTGGCGATTCGTGATAGCGAGGATCGTGCTCGCTTTCTCGGGTATCGGGTGGAACGGGTTAAGGCGCTGGTGTTCACTCTGTCAGCCATGCTGGCCGGGGTTGCGGGGGCGCTGTATGTGCCGCAAGTTGGCATCATCAATCCCGGTGAATTCGCACCGCTGAACTCCATTGAAGCGGTGATCTGGGTGGCGGTCGGCGGCCGCGGCACACTGGTGGGTGCGGTGATCGGCGCGGTGCTGGTCAATTACGCTAAAACTTGGCTAACTGGAGCCCTGCCTGAGGTCTGGTTATTTGCCTTGGGCGGGTTGTTCGTAGCCGTCACGGTTTTATTGCCCTACGGTTTGATCGGCCTGTTGCGACGACGGGAGAAGGCGGCATGAGCGAACTGATATCGGAATTGGAAGCAGGGTTGCACACGCCGGTTGGACCGGTCGATGCGACACACGGTATTTTGCTGTATCTGGAAGAGGTCACGGTCAGCTTTGACGGCTTCAAGGCCATTGACAACCTGTCGCTGTACATTGGTGATGGCGAACTGCGCTGCATCATCGGTCCCAACGGCGCAGGTAAAACCACGATGATGGACATTATCACCGGCAAAACCAAACCAGATGCCGGGCGGGTGTTTTTTGGTCAGACCATTGACTTGCTTAAACTTGATGAACCGGCGATTGCCCGGGTCGGCATCGGGCGCAAATTCCAGCGCCCAACGGTAATCGAACCGCTGACAGTGCTGGAAAATCTAGAGCTGGCCATGTCGGGCGCCAAGCGTCTGTATGGACTGATGGCTACCCGGTTGACCGGCGAAGAGCACGATCGCATCGGCGCAGTGCTGGAGAAAGTCGGTTTGACCGAGCATAGCGGACGATTGGCCGGCATCCTGGCGCACGGCCAGAAGCAATGGCTGGAAATTGGCATGTTGCTGATGCAGGAGCCGCGCCTATTGCTGGTGGATGAGCCAGTAGCAGGGATGACGCCAGCCGAGATGGAGCGCACGGCTGAACTGCTCAAATCGTTGGCTGGCAGCCACTCAGTTGTTGTTGTGGAACATGACATGGGCTTCGTTCGCTCCATCGCCGACCAAGTCACGGTCCTGCATCAGGGGCGAGTGCTGGCGGAGGGGCGGCTGGAGGAATTGCAGGTTGATCCCATGGTTATTGAAGTCTATTTGGGAGCCGGTGATGCTTACCATTGAAGGTCTGAACCAGTATTACGGCGAATCCCATACGCTGTGGGATCTTGGGCTAGAAATCCCAGAAGGCGCGGTGATCAGCCTAATGGGCCGTAATGGGGTGGGTAAAACAACTCTGTTGAAATGCCTGATGGGCTTGCTGCCTATCCGCTCTGGCAGGATCACCTTTGCCGGCGTGGAGCTGAGCCGTCTGCCTGCAGAACGACGTGCGCCACTTGGCATCGGCTACGTGCCGCAAGGACGGCAAATTTTCCCGCTCATGACCGTCGAGGAAAACCTGAAAATTGGTCTCGCCGCCAATCCCCGGCGTTTGCGGCAAGTCCCGGAATTAATTTTTGAACTCTTTCCAGTGCTCAAGACCATGCTTAAGCGGCGCGGTGGCGATCTGTCCGGCGGGCAACAACAGCAACTGGCGATTGGTCGCGCCCTGGTGCTGGAACCGCGCCTGCTCATTCTCGACGAGCCGACGGAAGGTATTCAGCCCAATGTCGTCCGGGAAATTGGCCGGGTCATTCATCGGCTGAATCAGGAGCAACTCGATCGGGTTCAAGAACAGGCGGCTATTGTCCGGGAAATCGGCATGGCGATGCAGCAATTGAACCGGGAACTGGGGATGACTGTGTTGCTGGTCGAACAAAAGCTGCCGTTTGCCCGATGGGTTGCTCAACAGTTCTGCATTATCGATAAGGGCCGGGCGGTGGCCACTGGAGCCATTGCGGATTTGAATGACAATTTGGTGCGGCAGTATTTGACGGTGTGAGAAGCATAATCCAGCCGCTTTTTAACGCACCTGCGCCCACGGCATCTCTCTATTCGATGACGTTCAATGGAGCGGTTGCGATCCCCCCGCTACCCGGAATCCTGCAAAGCCGGCTACACTGTCATTAATCTTTATCCACAGGCCGGCTAATGCTGGCGTTCCCACACCTGTTGACTCCCTGCATGACGAGTACCCCATGCCAACGCAGGATATATCCAATAAGGCTGAAGAATACTTATCCTTTACGCGCGGTCAGACTATTTTCCCAGAAGGCGCCCGAGGCGACGATATGTATATCGTGGTCGAAGGTCAGGTGGACATTGTGACCGACAGCCAGATCATTGAAACGGTCGAGCCGGGTGGTATCTTCGGTGAAATGGCGCTGATCGATAATCGGCCCCGTAGCGCTGCTGCCATAGCCCACACCGATTGTCTCCTGACGCCTATCAGCCGGGAGCATTTTCTTACGTTGATCAAGGGCACCCCCCTATTCGCTATTCAGGTCATGCGCGTTATGGCTGACCGGTTGCGCCGTGCCACGCCAACGATACAGAGAGTTTCATGATTAGAGCTGCGGTTGCCTACCCGGATGAATTGGAATCACCCAGCGAAACCCTGGTCGCCAACTATCCGGTCAATGCTACTGGCTATGACGAGATGTGCTCGGCTCCGGGAGTGTTGCGCCCCCATTGGCAAGAGATCGCTAAGTCACTGGAAGAAATTGGTGGCAAAGAGCTGGAACGCCGCCATGGCGAGGTCCAACGCTTATTACAAACGGATGGCGTCACCTACAACACCTACGATGATCTGCACAGTTCACAGCGGCACTGGCTGGTTGATCCGATTCCCCTGTTGATGACAGGCGAGGAGTGGAGTGAACTGGCGATAGGACTGGAACAGCGCACCCGGTTGATGAACGCGCTGCTGGCGGATTTATACGATCAGCGGCTGGCCATCCGTCAGGGCTGGTTGCCCCCGGAGCTGATCTATCCGCATCCTGGTTTTCTGGCCGCCTGTCATCAGTCATTACCAAGCGGGCAGCGCGGGTTGATTTTTCATGGTATTGATCTGGCACGGGGGCCGGATGGGGTGTTGCGCGTCTACGGTGATCGCACCCAGTCGCCCTCTGGAGCCGGTTATGCTTTGGAGAATCGCATCATTCTGGCGCGGGCACTGCCGATGCTCTACCGCGATGCTCCCTTGCGCCGGCTGGCTAGTTTTCTGGAAACCGAACGTGCGACATTGGCTGGACTGGCCCGGCACCATCCGGAAAACCCGCATGTGGTGTTGTTGACACCGGGGCCGAACAGTCCGGTGTACTTTGAGCACGCCTACCTGGCTAACTATCTGTCGATTAGTCTGGTAGAGGGTGAGGATTTAGTGGTGCGCGATGGCCGGGTCTGGCTAAAAACCCTGGGTGGGTTGCAACCAGTAGACGTAATTCTACGGCGGGTGCTTGACACTTTTTGTGATCCCCTGGAACTGCGCGGCGATTCTCTGCTGGGTGTCCCTGGATTATTGCAAGCAGTACGCGGCGGTCACGTCGTCCTTGCCAATACTTTGGGCAGTGGCATCATCGAAAACCCGGGATTGGCTGCGTTTCTACCGCTGTTGTGCCGGCAGTTGCTGGGTGAGGATCTCAAGTTGCCTTCGCTGCCCACTTGGTGGTGCGGCAACCCGGATGATCACGGCTATGTGCTCAGTAACCTCGATCATCTGGTCGTGCGCTCGATTCTGCCCAATGGGCCTTATTGGGAAGGATGTCAGCTTGATGATACGCTCCGGACTCAATTGATCGAGCAGATGCAGTCCGCACCCTACCTATTTGTCGCCCAGGAGCCTCAACTGCTGTCCACTGCGCCTGTGCTGGAGGAAGGCAACCTGTTACCTCGACCGGTAATGTTGCGTGGCTTTGTGGTGGCTGAGGACGATGGTTATCGAGTGATGCCGGGTGGTTTGGCCCGCGTCTCCTCAGGGTTGGATACCTTGCAGGCCGCCTTACAAAAGGGTGGTATTAGCAAGGACTGGTGGGTGCTGGCGAAGACCCCGCAACGCCATGTCAGCTTGTTGCGTCAGGCTCACGGTCCGATTGTCGTTACCCGCGATGGCAGCGATTTGCCTAGCCGCGTCGCTGACAACTTGTTCTGGCTGGGCCGCTACAGTGAGCGGTTTGACGGCACCGCCCGATTGTTGCGGGAGGCGCTTGGCCGATTGCTGGAATGGGAGCAGGATAATACTGATGAACGTTGTTTGGACGACCTGTTCGAGGCGCTGGAAATCCCTGTGCCGCCGGTGGCGCAATCGCCGCGTGCCCGATTCTTTGCCTTGCGTCAAACTCTGTTGAGTTTGTTGCTGGAGGCCGAGCATCCCGGCAGCATGGAAGTGATCTTCAACGGCATGTTGCGGACCGGACGTGCGGTGCGCAACCACTTGGGCGATGACAGTTGGCGGCTGCTGAATCGGTTGCAGCAGTGGATTCAGCAACCCTCACCCGAACTGGGCGCCCGGCAGGCGCGCGAGTTGCTGGAGGAGGAATTGATGCTGGTCGCGGCCTTCTGTGGGTTGAACAATGAGACCGTGCCCCATCACCAGGGCTGGCTTTTCTTCGATATCGGCCGCTATTTAGAGCGGGTGCTGCGCACTCTAGAATTGTTTAAGCTGGCTTTTATTACGGCCCGCCATCCTGGGGTGCCGCTCTGGGAGGTGGTGCTAACCATTACCGATAACCTGACCGCTTACCGGCGCCGCTATCGTTCTGCGTTGCACCCGACGGCGATTATTGACCTGCTGCTGTTCGATGAGGGTAATCCGCGCTCAGTCGGCTATCAATTGAAGCGATTGCAACGGCATATTGGCCGCTTGCAGCAGCCGGATGGCTCCCCTTACCGCAGCGCTGAGGAACGGCTGATTTTGGAAGCTGTTTCCAAGCTACAATTGGCAGACATCGCGGCACTGGCAACTCTGTCCCATGATAACCCGCACTCCACTGAGTTGGATCGGTTGCTGGACGCCTTGCATACACCATTATCAGGTCTATCCGATGCTCTGACCCACAGCCATTTCAGTCATGCCGAAGTTCCTCAGCAATTGATCACCATGCGGCCCTAGATCATGCGGTACACCATTACCCACCGCACCATTTACCAGTACAGCAGCGGTGTGGCTCTGTGTCATAACGAGGCGCGGTTGTTGCCAAGAGAGACCCCCTGGCAACTGTGCCGGCCCAGTCAGATCCGGATTAAGCCGCGGCCGGCATTGTCAGTTGAGCGCCAGGATTTTTTCGGTAACCGGGTGTTGTATTTTGCAATTCAGGATATTCACCAGCGGCTGGAAGTAACGGTCGCTACCGAGGTACGAGTACTGAATGAGCGTTCATTCAATAAATCCAGCCTCTCGCCGCCTTGGGAACAAGCGTGTCAAATGCTGCGGGAAGACCCCGACCCCGAAATTATCGAAGCCCGGCTGTTTCGGCTGGATTCACCATTCGTCATGATCCATCGAGATTTCCGCGCCTATGCTGAACCGAGCTTCACCCCGGATCGGCCCTTGCTGGAAGCGATGGCTGATCTGAACCAGCGCATTTACGAGGATTTTACCTACGATCCGCATTTCACCACGGTCGCTACCCCACTTAACGAAGTGCTGAGTGAACGGCGCGGGGTCTGCCAGGATTTTGCGCATCTGGCGATTGCCTGTCTGCGCTCACTGGGGTTGGCCGCACGCTATGTCAGTGGCTATCTGGAAACTTTACCGCCACCGGGTCAGCCTCGATTGGTGGGCGCTGATGCTTCACATGCCTGGCTGGCAGTATACGTGCCCGGTGCTGGATGGGCGGAATTCGATCCAACCAATAACTGCATGCCTCAAGAGAAACATGTCACTCTGGCTTGGGGCCGGGATTATGGTGATGTAGCGCCCTTGCAAGGTGTGATGACGGGTGGCGGTTCGCATACATTGAGCGTGTCGGTGGATGTGGAGCCGAATCCAGAGCCGGTGAAGAGTAAAAAAACCAGGGCTTAGCTATTGAAATCAGAGAATCTGATTGAGCAACTAGCGCCTGACCGTAAAATGGCTGAGCCCAGTTACCTGCAGGTGGCGCATAAACTCACTCGATTGATCGAATCGGGAGAGATTATGGCTGGCCAGAGCCTGCCTTCCGAGCGAGTACTGGCCGAAAAACTGCAACTCAGCCGCACTACGGTGCGACGGGCCTACGATGAGTTGCGCGCCAAAGATTACTTGTCCACGCATGGCCGCTTTGGCGTGGCTGTCAAGGCGTTGCCGCGTTTATCGCCCCAGTTGGGGCGGCTCAAGGGCTTCACCGAAGAGATGCGAGAGCTGGGCATGATGCCGTCCACTCGCCTGCTGGAACGCGATATCGTGACAGATCGTACTATATCCTCACTGTTTAGGCGGCCTACTACGGCGCGCTTCCTGCGCCTGGTTCGTGTACGGCTGGGAGATGGGACACCACTCTCGCGGGAAGTCGCCTGGTATGATCTGACGGCTGCTCCTGAACTATCTGATTGGGATGTAGTGGGTTCGGCCTATCAATATCTCTATGATTATTGCGGCATTTCCCTGACTCACGGCGAGCAAACTATTGAGGCTGTCATGAGTTCTGACGCCGAAACCGAAGTGTTTGAATTCGCCAGACCTGGTCCGTGCCTGCTTATGAAGCGCAAAACCTATAGCGCTTTCGGGCAGATGATTGAATATGTGGAGGGTACTTTCCGGGGGGATGCTTATGCTTACCGCCTGACCCTTAATTTGGGATCGCTGCCGCTATAAGGGGGGCGGCTTCAGCAGGGTAGGGCAGGCTATCCAGAATACCTTTGCAAGCGGCGGCCCGTGCGCTGCGGGTATTGCCGATACACAATGCTTTGTTGGGTGCCAGGCTGCGCAGTAGCGGCCATATCAATCTGCAATTAAACTCAGGCGATGTGCCCAGCGAGAAGCTCGCCGAACCCCTGGATCCGGTGTTTCAAATGAGGCTAATACCCAAACTGGCTTTCACCGGAGTTTCATGCGCCTGATCTACATAATCGGCAGCCACGAGGGCGTTTGCGCCAAGATGGACAGCCAGGAAATTGTGGCTGCCGGAGCGATGGAATCCACTCCGTAACCGGAAGTGGGTCCCAAGACCAGGGCTCGATCTGTTTTTATGCCTTTCATCGGTCAGCCGGCGTATAACCGCCGCGCTAGCGTCCTCTTGCCCCACTGCCATCAGCTGTAATACCTAGACGGTGCAGTCCTGCACCCAGATTCAGACCCTTGCCGCCGTGTTACTGAAAGCGGGTTGCCGCCAGGCATTCCCTTGTTACTGACAGGTGATCTGCTTGCAGAAAATTGGCATTCATGTGGTTGCCCAGCATGAAGATATGCATGAGCTTCTCTTCTCGCCGCTAGATTGGTTTAATTCTTAAAACTTATTTGTATCAATAGATTAAACAGAAATCTCAGTTGCTGGCATAGATAGGTATCCCATATATCGCCTGGCATTATAGTTTTTATGATAGGTTTTTTTGGTATTTTTTAGGTATTATTATGTTCAATAAATTCTAATTATCTGTGTACACCAAAATACAGGAGCTAAAGGTGACNNTAATTTTATAAGTAAATGATTCTATTTATAATACCGTGAGATTTGGCAAACATGGCACATTTCGTTTCTTTGGAAAGATATATTCCCTTGCCGGAAGATGATGTGGAATTTGTGTACGCAGCTGCAAACGGCACTGCGCAACTAGGATTGTGGGGATTCAAGGATGGCAACATCGTCTGCACCGTACGGGTTATTTCTGGCCCGGGCATCGCAATCGCCAAGGAACAACGTGGCTCGGTTCAGGTATGGTCTTTTCGCGGGTTGACGACCGCCAGCAGGATTCAAGCTTTTTCCGGCAATCGCCCGTTTACTGGGGTGCTAGAGGTTCGTGAAGTACCTCAAACTGCCACTTTAGGTGAACAAAACAAAGCGTTGCTGAGCAGCAATAATCCTGCAGAGCGTGCGTTCATCGGAAGTGCCCCTGTGCCCGCTGTGGCGCTGATGCGCGGGATCGGTGATTATGCATACGCCCCAAAAATGGGAATGATTCGTGGTTTGGCAGTGCATATCACCGCTGGTGCAGGTGCTGCAAATAGTTTGAAAAATACCTTTGAATCGCGCCAAGCATCGGCTCATTTTGTGATTGATCGCGGCGGCGATATCGTGCAGTACGTTGCGGCATCTATCAAAGCGCAAGCACAAGGACCTGGGAATAGTCACTTTTTAAGCGTAGAAATGGTTGGGATAGGCGATAACAGCGGTGCTTGCCAGGAGATGACCGAGGCGCAATTACACAAGTTACGCCAGCTTTGGGCATGGGTGCGGGAACAGCATACATCTGTTCCCAACCGCTTAGCCTGGGCGTATTCGGGTATGAGCAAAGGATTGTCGAATACGCTCACTAAACTCTATCGTGACATGGCGAATGCGCTTTCAGATTTGCACTACTGCAATGGCAACAGCGATTCTATTTCTGCCTGCATCGATTCGTGGGGTCTATCGTGTCATTACTGGCTTGATAACGCGGCGAAACCGTGTCCGGGCATCGCCATCATGGGCCAGCTCCCGCAGGTGCTTGGATATCCGCGCGTCCGTGTAACAGGCGACGAAAAATTCATTTTGAATTAACTAGTAAAAAAAGCAATACACGATAGGCACTGCCTTCAGAAGGCTCGTAACCCAATGCCATGTCTTGAAATCAATGAGGTATAAATGTGATTAATAAAAAGTTACTCGGTGTCTTGATGTCCTTATGCCTTATAGGCAGCACCTGCCTGGCGAGTGATAACGCCAAAGAAAATGAAAAATCGCCTGAATTAGCCGATAGGGTCGTTGGTATTTACTATGGCAACGTCGTTTCAGACTCCAAAGGCGGTTCACGCAGTGATGTCTCTGTGACTATTACTAAACTAGACAGCAAGACAGTCAGTGTGACCTCTGACTATGGCAGACTGGGCACAGTAGTTATCCGCCTTACTCGGATAGATGACAAAATTCTAAATGCTAATAGCGATACCCCGCTGATTCTAGACTTGGAGCAACGGCCATTGAGACTGGATTACAGCCCGCACAACGAGATCTCTTATGTTGGATACAAGCAGTAGCGTCATTGAAAATAGAGAATGGCTATCAGCCTTGGTCCAATGTATCCGGCCCAGCTGGAGAATTCAGATTCACGATACAATCCAAGACCTTGATCATAATCGCTGGCAATTTGGCTGTGAATAAGAAGCCGAAAGGATATGGGAAACGCTGACCCTGAATCAGCAGAGAGAGGAGGGCAGGATTAAGGTGGTGATTGATATATATTGCGCTTGTTAGTCCATTGTTCATCTTCCGTATAGCGCGATTACCGTGATCCCAACAACCGGGATTTGCATGCTTAGGGAGTGTCGTGATTAAAATGTGAATTCTTCGTGAGTCCTCCGTGAACCGGAGTTGGCAGAGTAGGCGGCGAGTCATCTTGTGATTCCTGAACGCTGACCCTCACCCCCTACGGAGGACTTGACGATGAAATTGACGACCTTAGCCGCATCTTTGCTATTGGTGGCCCCCCTGACCGGCGCTTGGGCGCAATCATCCAATAATAATCTGATGTATGAAGTCACAATTACTAATATCACCCGTGGCTCGTTTTTCACCCCGATTCTAGTAGCCAGCCACCGGCCAGGGGTCGAGTTATTCACCTTGGGGCAGGCGGCTAGTGAAGAATTAGCGGCCCTCGCCGAAGGCGGCGATATCATGCCATTAGAGCAAACGTTGCTTAGCAATAGCAATGTGGTGGGTACAGGCCACTCAGACGGTTTGCTGGGGCCGGGTCACTCGGTCACAGTTCGGGTTCCCGCCGGGAATGCGAATCAGATCAGCCTGGCAGCGATGATCTTGCCTACCAACGATGGTTTCATTGCCCTGAATGGCGTGGCAATCCCCCGTTCCGGGAGCCAGACCTTCATTGTGAATGGGTATGATGCAGGTTCCGAGCCCAACGACGAACTGTGTAAATCGATCCCCGGTCCGGATTGTGGCGGTGAAGGAGGTTCGCCGGGTGCGGGCGGCGAGGGGTTTGTGCATATTCATGCCGGAATTCATGGCATCGGCGATTTGCAAGCTGCGGAATACGATTGGCGGAATCCCATGGCGTCAGTCACAGTTCAGAAAATACGCTGACGGAGTAAATTCCCTATCAGTTATGGAATCATTCCCTCCTTATTTTTAAGGAGGGATAGCGCGTAGCGCCGGAGTGGCTGGAAACAGTAATTCCATAAGCCGGACAGGAGTGCTATAGAATCACCCCTTTCTTACCCGTCCCCACTGTTCCTCTAACCGTTTGACCGATACCGGAAAGAGTGTCTTTAATTCCTGGGCAAATTGCGAAACCCGCAATTCTTCCAGCAGCCAGCGGAAACGCACCAGTTCTAGATCGTATCGTTCCCGTTCGGTGTCCCGTTCCCATTGCCGTTTATAGTTCTCCCATAGCCGGATGATGTCGCCGCATCGTTGGCGGTCCTTATCCGGCGCCTGGCGGAGTTTCTGCAAGCGTAAGGTGATGGCACGCAGATAACGCGGTAACTGTGGTAACCATTCCGGGGGGGTTTCGCTAAGAAAGCCGGGATAAATCAGATGCGCTAACTGGTCGCGAATATCAGCCAACGCCGCCGCCCAGACCGGTGATTGTTCGCCGCTCAACATTTTTCGGATGTCGTGGTACGCCGCTAGAATCTCTGCTGCCGTCTGGCCAACGTGCATTCGCGCTGCTGACAATCGGGTTTTTCCACGCTCAAGCAACGCCTCAAACGCCGCTTGGTTACGCGGCAATGGCTCATCGGTTAGAAACGCCCGGTCGAGAATCGCATTCAGCATATCCTCTCGTAATTGCTCCTGCGTCCCCAGTCCCAGGTAATGCAGAGTCATGCGTTGAAACTGAGGGAGATCACGCGCCAGCGATTTGAACAGAGGTCCCAGCCGCCAGCCGATCAATCGTCGCAAACCTGCCCGCGTTGCTACTTTCGCTCGCACGGGTGAATCCAATACACGCAATGCCAGCGTTCCACCGGCTTCTGTGACCAGTGCCGGATAGCCGCGCAACTGAATGCCATTGCGGACGAAACTGACCTCTTCCGGTAATTCGCCGAAATCCCAATCGCGTAACCGTTCTTGCTCAAATTCTGGAGTGGGCAATGCTGCGAACCCGGCTCGCGCCTCGCCCCGTAATTGGGCCTGAATCGCCGCCCAATCCCGCCCAACAGCCAGTTCCTGACCTTCAATATCCACGACCTGGAACCGCATGCGCAGATGGGACGGTACCGCGTCAGGATTCCAGGCGTCTTCGGGAATCTGCACCCCGGTCATACGCTGCAATTGCGCTGCCATTGCTTCTGTCAGTGATCGTTCGCCTGGCTCAATGATTTCTAATAACGCCTGAACATAGTTGGGTACCGGTACGAAATTCCGCCGCAGCGCTTTCGGTAACGACTTTAGCAGCGTCGCCATACGTTCTGCCCGCAGACCCGGTACCAACCAGTCCAGCCGTTTGGGATCGACTTGATTGACCGCCGCCAACGGTACAGTGAGCGTCACTCCGTCATCTTCCGCGCCCGGTGTAAAGCGGTAACGCAACGGCAGTTTCAATCCGTCGAGATCCAGATAGTCGGGAAAACGTTGGCTATCGATCACCGTCTCTGCAGGTGTTAGCAGCTTCTCCCGGTCGAGAAACAGCAGGCGAGGATTTTCCCGCTCAATTTTTTTCCGCCAGGTCTCAAAGCTTGGGCCATTATAAATTTCTTCCGGAATCCGCTCATCGTAAAAACGGTAAAGTGTTTCTTCATTGGCGGTTAAATCGCGACGAGCGCGGGTTTCCAGCTCTGCCAATTCCTCCAACAGTTGCCGGTTATGCTGAAAAAATGGTGCCTTGCAGTGAAATTCACCTTGTACCAATGCTTGGCGGATAAAAATCTCCCGCGCCAGCGCCGGGTCCAGCGGTCCATAATTGATCCGGCGTGCGACGATGATCGGCAGGCCATATAGCGTGACTCGTTCAGTGGCAGTCACTTGGGCAGAGCGTTTTTCCCAGTGTGGCTCAGCGTAACTGCGCTTGAGCAACGGCCCAGCCAGCCCTTCTACCCATTCCGGCTCGATCCGCGCCACAGTGCGAGCATATAACCGCGTGGTTTCTGCTAGTTCAGCGGCCATCACCCAACGCGGACGCTTCTTGAATAATCCGGAACCGGGGAACAGGTAGAAATTCCGTCCTCGGGCGCCGAGATAGACATGTTCCTCCTGTTTCAGACCCAAGTGACCCAGCAGGCCAGTCAGCAATGCCCGGTGCAGGCCGTTATAGGGCGCCGGTTCCTCATTGATCCGCATCCCCATTTCGGTGACCCGCCCCAATAATTCATGATGCAGATCATGCCATTCCCGCATGCGCACAAATGAGAGGAAATCGATCTGACAGAGATTGCGCAACTGATTTTTAGAAAGCTGACGGGCCTGCTCGTGGTAGTAGTCCCACAGTTTAAGCAGCGCCAGAAAATCGGACTGCTCATCGCGAAACCGGCGATGTTTCTCATCAGCAGCCTGCTGTTTCTCCAGTGGCCGTTCGCGAGGGTCCTGAATTGCCAGTGCTGCTACGATGATGAGCGCCTCACGCAAACTGCCTTCCCGTTGTGCCGCGAGCAGCATTCGCCCTAGCCGGGGATCCACAGGCAGCTTTGCCAATTGCCGGCCCAGTTCGGTGATGCCCCGTTGTGCATCCACGGCTTGCAACTCGAACAGCAGCCGGAAGCCATCATTGATCTGCCGTGTATCCGGCGGATCGACGAACGGAAAATCTTCCGGCCGGCCGAGATTCAACGCACACATTTGCAGGATCACCGCCGCTAGGTGGGTGCGCAGAATTTCCGGGTCGGTAAAGGCAGGGCGGGACTGAAAATCCTCTTCGGAATACAAACGGATGCAGATACCGGCTGTGACCCGTCCACAACGTCCGGCCCGTTGCTGAGCGCTGGCCTGGGAAATTTTTTCCACGGGCAAACGCTGCACCTTGCTGCGCGGGCTATAGCGGCTGATGCGCGCCATGCCGGGATCGATCACATAACGGATGCCCGGTACGGTCAACGACGTTTCGGCAACATTGGTCGCCAACACGATGCGTGGCCGGCCATGCGGTTGGAACACCCGGTTCTGTTCAGCGGCAGACAGCCGGGCGTAGAGCGGCAAAATCTCGGTATTGGGTGGGTGGTGCTTGCGCAGGCTTTCCGCTGTTTCGCGAATTTCCCGCTCACCAGAGAGGAAAATGAGAATATCACCCGGTCCTTGTTGCCATACCTCATCCACTGCATCCAGAATCGCCTGTGGCAAATCACGGTCGCGCTCGTCTTCCTCTGCGGCTAGCAGGGGCCGGTAGCGTAGATCCACCGGATAAGTTCGCCCGGAGACTTCGATAACTGGCGCCTGGTCGAAGTGGCGGGAGAAACGTTCGGGATCAATCGTCGCCGAGGTAATAATGAGCCTGAGATCAGGACGGCGGGGTAGCAAGCGCTTCAGATAACCCAGCAGGAAATCGATATTCAAGCTGCGCTCATGGGCTTCATCGATGATGATTACTTCGTACTGATCGAGCTGTCGAGCGCTCTGAGTTTCCGCCAGTAAAATGCCATCAGTCATCAGCTTGATCACCGTATCTGGCCCGACCCGGTCGGAGAAGCGCACTTTGTAACCGACCTGCCCGCCTACGGTGGTTTTCAATTCTGTCGCGATCCGTGCTGCCACTGAACGGGCGGCGATGCGGCGCGGCTGGGTATGGCCGATCAATCCGGCCGCACCCAAACCGAGTGAAAGGCAGATTTTTGGCAACTGCGTGGTCTTGCCGGAACCGGTTTCACCGCACAGCACAACTACCTGATGATCACGGATTGCGGCAGCGATCCGCTCACGGTGGGCATTGATCGGCAGGTGATCCTCAAAGGAAGGAAGCGGCAATCTGGCTCGCCGTTCGTCCAAACGGGCGGCAGCGGCTTCCAATTCGCGGGTCAGTTGCGCCAGACCTTGATCTACCGGCTTGCCCTCGCGCAACCGCCGCCGCAGCCCTCGCAGGCGATTTGCCAGCCTGGCGCGATCGCGGGTCGGACATTCCATCAGCCGGTTTTGCAGAACAGTGAGAGGGGTTTCCACGGGAATTATTAAGGTTTTGTTTGAAATGATTTAATTGTATTGCGCCTGACAAGCACTTCATATTCTCGCATGGGGTTTGTGCGGACGCATATAAAATTTACTTGCAGAATCCGCGGCTTTCACGTAATTTCCACCCCGGGTGGAGAGTGTGAACCTCCGAAGACCCAGCGTCGATCCTCTAGTTTGCGAGCGTTCCCGTTGGCATTCACCAGGTGGCTCGGCACAAGGAAAATTTTTTTTGAGGTTGTATTCATAATGCGCATTGGTACTGTGAAGTGGTTTGACGA
>DDST01000185.1:52041-52189 GCA_002343485.1 Proteobacteria bacterium UBA2383 | reverse complement strand
GGCAGGGCAACGACTGGACGCCAGATTGCGGCCGGTTGGGCGCGCACGCCAACTCGCGCTTTACCGCACCCGCGGGGCAATGCCCAACCATCGACCCGGCTTGGGAAGATCCGGCGGGCGTGCCGATTTCGGCCTTCATCTTCGGCGG
>DDST01000185.1:39061-52036 GCA_002343485.1 Proteobacteria bacterium UBA2383 | reverse complement strand
ATTCATGGCGGCCACCATGGGTTCCGAGGCGACAGCAGCGGCCATCGGTGTGACCGGTATCCGGCGTGATCCGTTTGCCATGCTACCGTTCTGCGGCTACAACATGGCGGCCTATTGGGGTCACTGGATCAACATGGGCAAGAAAGCCGGTCTCAAGCTGCCCATGATTTTCCGTACCAACTGGTTCCGCAAAGACGCGAACGGCAAGTTTGCCTGGCCGGGCTACGGTCAGAACATGCGAGTCCTCAAGTGGATCGTCGAACGCGTCAACGGTCAGGTCGGTGCGGTGGAAAGCTCATTCGGGTTGATGCCACGCTACGAAGATCTGGACCTGGGAGGTCTGGATTTCTCCAAGGAACAATTCGAGATGATCACCAGCATCAACCGTTCGGAGGCACTCAGCGAGATCGAGGAGATCAAGGGCTTCTTCGAGAAGTTTGGCGAGAAGCTGCCGCCGGAACTCGAAAAACAGCGTCAAGAGTTCGGCAAGCGTGCGGAGAAGGCCCCTGAAGTATGGACCGTCGAAGCCGCTTGAAATATGGATAAATCATGGATGATAAGGCGATAATGCCTTAAAGGAAAAACAAAAAAGCCGGCACAAGCCGGCTTTTTTATTAGCTCGAAATTCCACATTCCCGGCTACGATGGTTGACTCGGTGTCTCGGCTGGCGGAACGCTGGTCTTCTCCTCCTTTCGCTGGCGCTTCTCTTCCTGTTTCTCTTCCTGCTTCTTTTTCTTGGCGAGATCTTTCTGACGTTTCTCGTACTGATAATTAGGCTTGGCCAAGATATTCTCCTGATAGTAGCTTCAGCTAATACGCTGGTTTCCTGCGTTATCGCCGCCCTTTTAGCGCTGCGATCCGCATCCGCAACGCGTTGAGCTTGATAAACCCCCCAGCGTCTTTCTGATCATAGGCACCGGCGTCATCCTCGAAAGTCGCGATGTTCATGTCAAACAGACTATCATCGGACTTGCGGCCCGCTACGATCACGTTGCCCTTATATAACTTGACTCGAACGGTTCCATTTACTGGCGCCTGCGAGGTGTCGATCAGGGTCTGCAACATCTTCCGCTCGGGACTCCACCAATAGCCGTTGNNGCGTAGCGCGGCATCAGGTCATCCTTAAGATGCGCCACTTCCCGATCCAGGGTCAATGACTCCATCGCCCGATGTGCCTTGAGCATGATGGTGCCACCAGGAGTTTCATAACAACCACGCGATTTCATGCCGACATAACGGTTTTCGACCATGTCCAACCGGCCAACGCCATGTTCGCCACCTAGTTGATTCAACCGGGCCAAGACCACTGCCGGACTCAGAGCCTCACCATCAATGGCCACGATATCGCCATTGCGGTATTCCAATTCCAGATAACGTGGCTGATCAGGGGCTTTTTCCGGCGATACCGACCAACGCCACATCGCTTCATCCGGCTCATTCCATGGGTCTTCCAACACACCGCCTTCATAGGAGATATGCAGCAGGTTGGCGTCCATTGAGTAGGGCGACTGAGTTCCGCGTTTCATCTCGACTGGAATACCATGCTTCTCAGCATAAGCCAGCAGTTTTTCCCGCGACAGCAGATCCCATTCCCGCCATGGCGCAATAATCTTGATATCCGGCTTGAGGGCGTAAGCACCCAGTTCAAAGCGTACTTGATCATTACCTTTGCCGGTCGAGCCATGTGAGATCGCATCAGCTCCGGTTTGCACCGCGATGTCAATCTGCCGTTTAGCGATCAAGGGCCGGGCGATCGAGGTACCCAGCAGATATTCACCCTCATAGAGGGCATTTGCTCGGAACATGGGGAATACAAAGTCGCGCACGAACTCTTCGCGCAGGTCATCGATAAAAATATTTTCCGGCTTGATGCCCGCCTTTAGTGCTTTTTGCCGCGCCGGTTCCAGTTCTTCGTTTTGCCCCAGGTCCGCAGTAAACGTTATAATTTCACAGTGATACACATCCTGTAACCATTTCAGAATCACTGAAGTATCCAGGCCGCCTGAATAAGCCAGCACGACTTTTTTAACGTCGGACATAATGTTCCTCATGCTCTAAATGACCTGCAAAAACAGTTCGGACTCCTTGGCTCGAACCGCCGCAAGCCGTTCGCTTAACTTTACCCCGGTGCGTCAAGGCAGGCTCAACGTATAATCCGGTGCTCTCTTCTCAACCATTCTACCGGAATTGGCTATGGATACGCTCACTCTCACCCGCCCTGATGACTGGCACCTGCATGTCCGCGATGGAGCTGCGCTGCGCACAGTCGTCCCACACAGCGCCCGCTCGTTTGCCCGCGCCATCATCATGCCCAACCTGCGCCCGCCAGTAACGACCACCGGACAGGCGCTGGCCTATCGGGCACGCATTCTGGACGCTGTACCAGTGGGACTGAATTTTCAGCCGCTCATGACCTTGTACCTGACCGATCACACTTCGCCTGCTGAAATCATTCGCGCCAAGGACTCGGGTCACATCTACGCGGTTAAACTCTACCCTGCTGGCGCTACCACCAACGCGGATGCCGGCGTCACCGGCATTCGAAATGTTAGCCTGGTGCTAGAGGCGATGCAGGCGCAAGGAATACCCTTGCTGGTTCACGGCGAGGTGACCGACCCGGCAGTGGACGTCTTTGACCGCGAGGCGGTCTTCATCGAGCGGGTATTGATCCCGCTGATTCGTAATTTTCCGGAGCTGAAAGTAGTATTGGAGCATATCACCACGCAGGAGGCGGCCAATTATGTGCAGGCTGCACCCGCCACCGTTGCAGCAACCATCACCGCTCATCATCTGCTCTATAACCGCAATGCAATTTTTCAGGGCGGTATCCGCCCTCACTACTACTGCCTGCCCATCTTAAAACGCGAGCGTCACCGGCAAGCACTGGTCAAAGCAGCGACCAATGGCAACCCCAAATTCTTTCTCGGCACTGACAGCGCCCCGCATCCACGCCAAGGCAAGGAAGCTGCCTGTGGTTGTGCCGGTTGCTACACCGCTCACACTGCGTTAGAACTATATGCCGAAGTCTTTGAAGCGGCTGGCGCCTTAGACCGGTTAGAAGCTTTTGCTAGTTTTCATGGTGCTGATTTTTACGGGCTACCGCACAACGCTGAAACCATCACTTTACAACGTCGGGCGGCTTCGATACCCGAGTCTTTTCCGTTCGGCACCGATGAATTGATCCCATTGCGGGCTGGAGAGACCTTGAACTGGCAACTTGCGGGTTGAGTGTTTCTCCTGCGGTAAACATCGCCCAAGGAGGTGTTTCCAAAAGCCAGCTATAGATCTGTTTAAAACCGGTAATCGAGTTTTAAGCGCCAGCTCCGGCCATCTTGAGGAATTTCCGCCTGGAAATGCTCATCCCCTCCAGGGTCAGCGTAATCTTGATCGAACAGGTTGTAAATGCCTAAGGCAACATCCAGATTTTTACCGAAAGGCTGACCGAGCAGATTCAGGTTAGTGATTAGCGCACCAGCTACTTCATTGCCTTGAGTTGCGCGGCGCTTACTAATGTATTGCAATTCCAATCCCGTGCGCCAGATATCGCCGGATAGTGGCTGATTCCAATTCAGCTTGGCGAGATGGCGGGGAGCGTTATCAAGCCATGCTCCGGCTTCATCCTCGACCAGTTGCCAACTATAGCTGGCCCGAAGCCGGGCGCCATTGGTCCAGTGCCGCTCAGCCTCCAACGTAAGGCCATTAGCCCGTACCTGGCCCAGGTTGCGGAAGGTCAGTAACTCCGAGTCAGGATCGGTCGTCAGATCGATCAAGTCAGTGATGTCGTAGTGATAGATGGAAGCATTGAGACGAGTATGTTCGTCTAGGCGCCTCTCTAGAATGAATTCGTAAGTGTCGATTGTCTCAGGCTGAAGGTTGGGGTTCAGCAAATATCCAGAGGGAGTGTAATAGCGTTCATAGGCATTAGGTGCGCGGAAAGCCTCACTATACAAAAACTTGAAGGTAGTTTTTTCATCCCACTGGTGGACGAGACTAAGCCGGGGGTTGATGCTGTTGTCGCCGCTGGCAGCGCGGTCGTAACGGATTCCGATGCCAAAGTTTGTTTTTTCGCCTAACGCAAATTCATCCAAGGCATAAAACCCCCAGCGATGCCCATGGATGCGGCTATCGAAAGCAACGGCACCCGTTTCGTCGAACGCGGCTTGATCGCGCCGCAAATCACGTTGGTACTCCCCACCGAATGCCAGCTTGTGCCGTTCGAAAGCAGTACTCACAAACTGAAGCTCAGTACCCCACCACCGGCCTATCGCCTGGTCGGGAAAATCAGCATCTTCGTAAATATAATGTCCGTGGTAATCGTAAGTCCCATAAAACAGCCGGCTCTGTACATCAAAATCCGCGTTCCACGGGGCACGATAAGCGAGATTCACGAAGGCTTGCTGGTCTTGGGTACGACTGCGAGGATCGTTGAAATCCTGGCCGTAAGACGCTGTGGGGATACCTTTTTCACGATTGGAGTGAGCCAATTCCAAGCTCCACCCCTCGAAAGACAGTTTCCCAAAAAGCTGCTGGAAACTATCGTGATCGAGACCCATCGCTACGCCAGAAGTCAATCGACGGTCGAACTCAGGAAAATAAAGATTTTTACCCTGACTGTCGTAGGCGGTTGCGGACAACAGTAAGTCGAATCCATTATCCAGTTTGCGGCCAAAGGTCGCCCGGCCTCGATTCGTCTCAGCGCTGGCGACCGCGCCGGAGAGTTCCAGGGCGCCGATATCCCGCCCCTGCTTGGTGGTGATGCTGACCACGCCAAAGAAAGCATTGTTGCCATAGAGCGCCGTAGCGGGACCGGCCGGTAAGAACTCAACCCGTTTAATCAAATCCACATCGAGAATGAAGTCAGTGCCTACCAGTGCAGCATCGTAGATATTGTCGTTAAGCCGATGGCCATCGATCAGAAACAACAAATGATCATTGTAATCGCCAGGGCGGCTGAATCCACGCACACCCACACTGCTGTAGTTGCGATCATAGCTGACATAAACACCAGGGAGACTCCGTAGGATGTCAGTCAGGGTCCGGTAACCTTGGGCTTTGATGTCCTCGGCGGTAATGACCGTTACCGCTGAAGGTGCTTCATTGGCTTGCTGGCCGAACTTGGAAGCTGAATACACTTCGATTTGCATGAGTTCTTCGAGACTGAAGCGCGTCAGATCGATCGAAGTATGCTTAGCGAAAACGGGGGGGCCGGAAACGCCTAATCCCAAAATAAATCCCAGCAGCCACGTCAGCGTGCAAGCTGAACAACGCACATTCAGGATGAATGATGAACACCGGATAAGGCTACACATGAGAGATTATCACCCGTCCTCTTCATGTAAAGCAGGCAGATTGCGGAGCATTGCGGTAATTTCAGCCGCAGGCAAAGGCCAGCTTAGATAGTACCCCTGGATTTCATTGCAGTGCTTGGCTTTGAGAAAGTGCAGCTGGGCCTCATTCTCCACGCCCTCGGCGATGACCTGTAGCCCCATGCTTTCGGCCATGGCGATGACGGCTGTAGCAATGGCAGCATTACTGGGTTGTAAATTGATCTCACGGACAAACACTTCATCGATCTTGAGCCGATCCAGCGGCAGTTGCTTGAGCCGGCTCAAGTTTGAATAGCCGGTACCGAAATCGTCAATAGCCAATTGCACCCCCAGATTTTTGAGGGTCTGAAGCGTATGCGAAGCCCCTTCTGGATCTTTCATCAACAAGCTTTCGGTAATCTCAAGCTCCAGCATCATTGGCTCAAGACCGGTTTCTTCCAGGATTTGCATCACCCATTCCGCAAAACGAGGTTGGATGAACTGCAGGGCAGAAATATTGACCGCCATCCGCGCCACGCCGATCCCCGTCACCTGCCAGGCTTTCGCTTGCTGGCAGGCGGTGCGCAGAACCCACTCGCCAATAGGGATGATGAGTCCGGTTTCCTCGGCGAGTGGAATGAATTCGAGAGGAGGCACCGTGCCCAGCAAATCATTGGTCCAGCGTGCCAAGGCTTCGACGCCACAGATGCGGCCGCTCGGAAGATCAAGCTGGGGCTGGTAATATAAGGAAAGTTCATTTCGCTCAATGGCTTTGCGCAACTGATTCTCCATTGTCAGGCGCTTGTGAGCGGCTTCGTTCAGGGTGGCATCATAAAATTGATAGAGATTTCGGCCTTGGTGCTTGGCGAAATACATGGCCAAGTCAGCATTTTTGATTAATGTGTCTGGATCTTCCCCATCTTGAGGGAACACCGCAATGCCAATACTGGGAGTGATGAAAACTTCATGACCACTCAGGGTGAGCGGCTGCGAAAGACTCGCCTGAATCCGCTCAGCGACGATAGCCGCATCTGCGCTGTGCTGAATATCGGGCAGTAACACAGTGAATTCATCACCTCCCAACCGGGCAATGCTTTCATCCTGCTCTTCTGCCTCGTTCCGCGACACCGAGTCATTGGCGCGAACGCTCAGCTTCAGCCGTTCAGCCGTCGCTTGGAGCAGGAGATCGCCCACGCCGTGACCTAAGGTGTCATTAATCCGCTTGAAATTATCCAGATCCAGGAACAGCAGCGCGAGCTGGCTATTACGGCGTTTAGCCAGCTTGAGCGCCGTATCAAGGCGATCTTTGAAGAGCTCGCGATTGGGCAGCCGCGTAAGGCTATCCGTAAAGGCCAATTGCCAAATCCGCTCCTCTGCTCGACGTAGTTCGGTGATATCTTGCAAGGTGCCGTACAAATGGCTAGGGTTGCCAAACGCATCCAAGACAGCCTCGACCTGTTGCTGGACGTAACGTACGTTACCATTGGCATCTATCAGACGGTGACTGATCGCTCTGGATTTCCCGCCCTGCCATATTTCATCAACCCATTGATCTACAAAATTTCTATCTTTCTCATGCACATGATTGAGGATAACCCAGAACGGGAACTCAGACGTTTGCGGATCGAGCCCCAGCATCTCACAAACCTCCCGTGACAAGCGAAGAAGGTTCTGACCCTGGCTCCAATCCCAATACCCCAGCCGCGCGATACGCTGGGCAGTGGTGAGCCGGCGCTCGCTCTCGTGCAGGCTGGCCACGTCGGCGCTAGCCCGTAGCAGATAGCGGACCCGATATTCGAGCAAGATAAAATTGATAGGCTTGGTAATGAAATCGGTCGCACCGGCCTTGAACGCTTGGTTGATGGATTCATAATCATCTAGGCCAGTCATCATCAGGATTGGCACTTGCGCCCCCTCAGGCCGCCGGCGCAGTTCGACACAGGTCGCGAAACCATCCAATTCGGGCATCACAACATCCAGCGTGATAAGATCGATGTTGTTTCGCTCGTAAATCGTGAGCGCCTGACGGCCGTCTTCAGCTTGCTCGATGTAAAAACCTGCCTGCTCCAAGGATTCACTCACCAGGATGCGGGTCGCAAGATCGTCATCCACGACTAAAATCCTGGCTGGCGCGGAAACAGTATCAGAACCCATTATTATTTCCAATTAAATCATCATGATAACAACAATGACCTGCGGCGTTGTTTCCAGCGCATCTGCCGCAATCCCGGATCAAACTGGCCAAGATGTTGCGCTTGCGGGTGGTTTGCTGGTTAACCATCATGGGTCAGCAGAGGGAGGGTTCGCCTCTTTCTCCATCTCCACGGCCAGCGCTTCCCGCACCCGTGCAAAGTAATGTTCCACCTCCCGTAGCAAGGCAGGGGCGTCTTCCAGGCGCTGATTCCGCCCTTCGTGCTCCAGCTCCTTACATAGGGCCACCAACTGCGTCGCTCCTAGATTTGCGCTACTCGATTTCAGGCTGTGTGCTGCCTTCCACAGTGTTTCAGAATCAGCACGGGCGACGGCCTCACGCACCTGCTGAAGCAGCGTTGGCGCGCTGTCCAGATAGAGACCGATGATTTTACCCAGCATGCTGGGGTGGCCAGGCCGCTGCAAGGCGCGGATTTGGGCCAGAATGCGTTCATCCAGCAACGAATCGGTCGAAGTCAGGGACGATGAAAGAGGCGGGGCTACTGGCAGAGCCGCCTCAGGGTTGCTGGCAGTGATATCTGAAACCGGCAGCTGAGATTGTGTTGAAATGGAAGACATGATAGCGGGCGATGTAGTGACGACTTCCTGGGACAACCAGCCACTTAGGATGGTTGCCAACTGTTCATATTCGAAGGGTTTACTTAGATAACCGTCCATTCCGGCCTCTCGGCATTTCTCCTTTATCCCCTTCATGACGTTAGCGGTCAAGGCGATGATTGGTATCCGCCGATCATGGGCGGTGCTTTCCTGCTGCCGCCAGGTGGCGGTGGCGGCTAAACCATCCAGCACCGGCATCTGGCAATCCATGAGCACCATATCAAATGGTTCGCGCATTAACGCCGCCAATGCCTCGCGCCCGTCGCCAACGACTGTCACCTGGCAACCCAAGTGCTGGAGCATGGCCAGCGCGACTTCCTGGTTGACCGGGTTATCCTCGGCCACTAGCACTCGGCCATTGAAGTGTGGCCGATTCCCAAGCGGAAGGGAGCAACAGGATCCAGGTTGAGCCATTGGGGCGGCGGCTGATTGCCTCAGCCGGCACAGGGCATCGTAGAGTTCGGCTTGACGCACGGGTTTGGGTAAACAGCAGTCAATCCCGGCAGCCAACGCCTGGGCCGCAGTCTCATTCAAACCGCTTGAAGTGAGTATGAGCACCTGCAATGTGTTCAAGCTGAGATCAGCGCGAATTTGCTGGGCAAGCGCTAGGCCGTCCATCCCGGGCATGTGCCAATCGAGAATAGCGAGATCATAAGCGGCCCCCGCCTGGGCTGCCTGGCGTAGCACGGCGAGCGCTTCCCGTCCGCTCGCTACGCCATTATCACGCATGCCCCAGCCACTCAACTGGCGATGGAGGATCTGGCGGCTGGTAGCATTATCATCCACCATCAACACGCGCACATTTTGCAAATCGCCATGAGGCAACGGCAATTCTTCCAAGCGTGCCAGAGTAACGGTAAACCAGAAGGCCGAACCGGTGTCCGGGGCACTCTCAACACCCATATCGCCACCCATGAGCTGTATTAGACGCTTGGAAATGGCCAAACCTAGGCCGGTACCGCCATAGCGGCGAGTGGTGGAACTATCCGCTTGGGTAAAGGCTTCAAAAATCCGGGCTTGTACTTCCGGAGTCATTCCGATTCCCGTATCACGGACCGTAAAATGCAGTTGCGCGGTTTGGGTGTCCTGCGCCACTACCGCAAGGTGGATGACCACCTCGCCGTGCCCGGTGAACTTGATGGCATTGCTGACCACGTTCATCACAACTTGCTGCAATCGCCCTGGATCACCTTGCACCCTGCCCGGCAGGTCCGCCGCCAGATCAACTATTAGTTCTAAGCCTTTGCTATGTGCTTGCCCGGCGAATAGCATGGCTGTTTCTTCGATGAGTTCCCGCAAGTTAAAGGCCACGGTTTCTAACTCCAACCGCTCCGCTTCAATCTTGGAGAAGCTCAGAATATCATTGATGATTGCCAATAATGCTTGACTCGAATGCAGGATGGTGTCGCTAAACCGGCGTTGCTGAGCGGTCAACGCCGTTTCCCGTAATAATTCTGTCATGCCTAGGACACCATTCAGCGGGGTGCGGATCTCGTGACTCATCATAGCCAGAAATTCACCCTTCGCTCGATTCGCCCGTTCGGCGGCCTCCTTGGCAAGCTGAAGCTGGGTGTCATGCTGCTCTAGTTGATCAAGCATATGGTTGAATGCGGTGATGAGCGCACCCAGCTCAGCCACGCCCGGTTGTCCGGGGACACGCACCGACAGATCGGTGCCGTTAAGGCTGATGTGCTCCACCGTTTCGATGAGCTGGTTTAGCGGACGTGTGACGAATGCGGCGAGCGCACCTAACAGCAGCACGGTCCCACCGATAAGGATAGGCAAAGCGATGCCAACGCTGATAAAAAGCACTCGCCGCAATTCGTCTGCTACCAGCTCCGTGGGAAAACCAACTACGACGCTTGCGATCTGTGCACCATCTTGCCCGAAGACTGGAGTCACCGCGGTATAGGAAGGGATCACACCAAAGCTTGTTTTCGTAGTCGAGTCGCGGTCTCGCCGCAGCGCTTCGAGCAAGGCGGGCTGCGTAATGGGGCCGCCCAACTCCACCGGCTCGCTACTGAACAAGATTCGACCGTCATCCGTGGCGACCAATGCATAGCTGATCCCCGGATACAGGCGAACGACCTCCTGGCACTGCTCTTCAAAGCCGGTCAGGTGTTCGATACCAATTCCCAACGCCAGAATACGCTCCAGCTGGAGTTTCAAACTCTTACCGATAGCAAGCGAGCGCGACTGAAGCGCCTTCTCATACTGGCTTGAGAAGAGGTATCCACTGGCGCTGATGATAGCCGCGATTGTTACTCCTACGATGCTGGCCGCGATCAGTACGATTCTGGCACGCAGCCCAAGTTGCATTTCATTGATCCCAATCGAATTTCTTGATCACTTCAGCAGAAAGCAGCACCCCGCTCTTAATCTTGATTCCCAGTTTGTTGGCGCGCGCCAAGCTAACGACAGCATGGCCCTTGACAGTAGGCCGCATCGGGAGACTCGATGGATTCTGGCCTTCAACCAAAATTGCCCGCGCCAACCGGCCCGCCGCGAGTCCCTGTTCGCGCTCGGAGACAGTGACAGCGGCCAACGTACCGTAATGCACGCGATCAATCCAAAAACTGCAATCGGGCAATGTGCTGTTCTCGGCGGTCCAGCGCAATACGTCCTGATAGGGGACATTTTTGCCTTGCGCGTCTTTGAAGTTGAAGATGCCGATCAGGGCGATAGCGTCCGCCTGACCCGGATATTCCTTGATCTTGCGCTGGTATTCGCCGAAAGTCTGAAATCGATCCCAGGCCACTATTTCAACCTCGGGAATTTGAGTGACATACTCGCGCATGCGCGCCATCACCGGCTCCCACATGGCATCACTGTCGAACACGGCAGCGATTCGCTTGACACCCGGCGCGATCTGTCTAAGCAGGTTGATGGTTTGAACAAAGTGTTCCTGCTCTAGAACACCCGCAATATTTTTGCTGCCAACGAAATTATAGTTCTTCGGGTCCTTGTTGACCCCGCTGAATACAAAGGGCAGTGCCCTATTGACATAGTGAGTGGTGACATATTCCTGAGCGTCATCATCGGTAGTATAGACGAGATCCGGTTGCCACGACTTGATCAAGGCGCGCGCCTCCTGGCCTTTCTTGTCCTTTGCGTCCGCCGTGCTATTCCGTTTGGTGTCCATCTGGAACACCTGATATTCAACGGATGCATCTGCCATACCTTCCTTAAAGCCTTCCAATTGGCCATCAGTCCAGCGCCACGGTGAGTGGTAACTCATGATATAGAGGATTTTGTACGGCGCTTTGTGCACTACACCGTTATCTTCCGCAGCAGCGCTCCAAGATTGAAGCGCCCACATTGTCATGATGACTCCTAATACCCAATAGAGGAATTTTCCAGGTTTCAATGCATTACTCCTTTGGTCTGTTACGGCAACCATGCGTCGGTAAAACAGTCATGACTCGATGCTGCTCGCAAGAGCAATGACTCCGGATAAGGGTGATGAACAACCCGATTGTAATTCATCCCGTTCTGCCCATAGAAAACACGACTCATTACCTTTGTTTCTTATTGGTCAAATTTTTGGCGGTATGCTTTTACGTATTGGCTGCGCTGCTTCATCAGCGCATTCTAGACAGCTGCCATGTGAAAAATTGGCTTCCGTATGGCCGCCCACGCCAGTGCTCAAACTCATTAGCACCTCCATCCTGCTTCGGTAACTTATAATGTGCGCCTATGAAATAGATTTGAATGCTAAACAGCCTTTCCGGTTTTCCTTTATTTCTCGTGACAAATTGAATATCAATCATTACTTCACACTAATTTTATGTTGATTGGAGTGCCCAATCAGGATGGAGTCAGTGGCTCCTGGAGCAGCGGAACCTGCTAAGGCGCCCAAATATCACCCCTGGCTTCTTCTGGAAGCATCATCATGCTGCCTGCAATTTGCTGACGTACGGAGACACTGTTACAAACTTAGGATATTCCCTGACTATGGCAAGGAAATAGCGTCATGACAGAACAACTTCTTCCACAACAATCGCATCTCTGGCACACCCTCACTCCTGAACAGGTCTTGCAGGAGCTGGAGACTGCATCCAACGGTCTGAGCGACGGCGAAGCCGCCCAACGTCTGGCAATCCACGGCCCCAATCGTCTACGCCCTCCTCAGCGGCGTGGGCCACTCGTGCGCTTCCTGCTGCAATTTCATAATGTGCTGATCTACCTGTTGTTGGCCTCTGCCTCTGTCACGGCTGCACTGGGGCACGGCGTAGACACCGCTGTTATCTTAGGCGTAGTCATTATCAACGCCATTGCCGGCTTTATACAGGAAGGTAAGGCGGAATCCGCCATGGCCGCTATCCGCAAGATGCTGTCATTACACGCGATGGTGCTACGCGATGGCCAGCGCCGGGAAATCCCCGCCGAGGAGCTGGTCCCTGGCGACTGGGTGCTGCTGCAATCCGGCGACAAGGTCCCCGCCGATCTGCGATTGATAGAACTTCGCAATCTGCGTATTCAAGAAGCCGTCTTGACTGGCGAAGCCGCAGCGGTCAGTAAAAATCTCGCTCCGATTGCTGCCGATGTTGCCATCGGCGATCGCACCGATATGGCCTACTCTGGCACCCTAGTGGTCTACGGCCAAGGCGCCGGCGTGGTAGTAGCAACGGGTGAAGCAACTGAAATTGGCCGAATCAGCACGCTTTTGGAGGAAGTCGAGGAAATTGCCACACCGTTGCTAAGACAAATCGCACAATTCGGGCGCTGGCTGAGTTTTGCCATCGTGCTGATTGCGAGTCTTACCTTTGTTGCAGGCGTGCTCTGGCGCGGCCAATCCGCAAATGAAATGTTCATGGCTGCCGTAGCCTTAGCAGTGGCGGCGATTCCCGAGGGGCTGCC
>DDST01000185.1:31794-39009 GCA_002343485.1 Proteobacteria bacterium UBA2383 | reverse complement strand
TGCTCGGACAAGACCGGCACCCTGACCTGCAATGAAATGACTGTGCAATGGGTGGTTACCGCCGGCCGGGTTTTCGAGGTCACTGGCGCCGGTTACGCGCCCACTGGAGGCTTCATCAGTGGAGACACTCCGCTCAATCCTAGAGAAGCCCCTGATTTACAGAATATTGCGCGCGCAGTCCATTTATGTAATGACGCAGTGCTGCACGAGCGTAACGGTGAATGGCGCATGGATGGCGATCCCACGGAAGGTGCGCTGCTCACTCTAGCGCTAAAAGCCGGACTTGATCCTATGGAGCATAAGACGCGTTTTCATCGTCTCGATAGCATTCCTTTTGAATCCGAACATCGCTTTATGGCGACTCTGCATCATGATCATTACGGAGAACATATTATCTATGTTAAGGGCGCACCAGAACAGGTGTTAAGTATGTGTGCGGATCAGCAGCATGCAGAAGGCCTCCGG
This sequence comes from Proteobacteria bacterium UBA2383, assembly GCA_002343485.1. Lineage (GTDB taxonomy): Bacteria > Pseudomonadota > Gammaproteobacteria > Competibacterales > Competibacteraceae > UBA2383. Next base: position 38,544 of record DDST01000185.1, on the reverse strand, counting down.
CCACTATGCCCCGGCGATTGGCAGGAACAAATTGAAGCCTTGGCGGCGGCAGGTCAACGCGTGCTGGCGGTCGCTGTCCGGCCAGTGCCCAAGACCCAGCGAGAATTAACGTTCGCCGATGTCGAAGCGGGCCTGACTCTACTGGGTCTATTCGGCATCAGCGATCCGCCGCGCGCGCCGGCGATCCAAGCCATCAAGCAGACGCAGGAAGCCGGTATCCGGGTCAAGATGATTACTGGTGATCATGGCACCACGGCGCGGGCTATTGCTGCCCAGCTTGGCATCGGCGATGGAGAAAAAATGTTGACCGGCCCGGAGCTGGAAGCGCTCGATGATGACGCACTGTGCGCAGTGGTGCTGGATACGGATGTGTACGCGCGCGCCAGCCCTGAACATAAGTTGCGGCTGGTCGCAGCCCTGCAAAACAACCACCAAATTGTGGCGATGACCGGCGATGGGGTCAACGATGCACCGGCGCTCAAGCGTGCTGATGTTGGGGTAGCGATGGGTCTGAAAGGCACCGAAGCGGCCAAGGAAGCAGCCGAGATGGTGCTGGCCGATGATAACTTCGCCTCAATCACTTTTGCAGTGGAAGAAGGCCGCACGGTCTACGACAATCTGCGCAAGGCGCTGCTGTTCACCCTGCCGACCAACGGCGCTGAGGCACTGGTGATCATCGTTGCCATCTTGTTTGGGTTGGCGCTACCTATCACGCCTGTGCAAATTCTGTGGGTGAATATGGTCACCGCCGTAACGCTATCACTGGCGCTAGCGTTTGAACCTGCCGAGGCCAATGTAATGCGACGGCAGCCGCGCGATCCCGATGAACCGCTGGTCAATGGTTTCATGCTGTGGCGAATTGTCTTTGTGTCGGTGCTGACGGTTATCGCGCCGTTAGGATTGTTTTTATGGGGAACTGCCCAAGGCGCTGCTCCCGAGGAAGCGCGCACGATAGCGGTCAACGCACTGGTGATGAATGAAATTTTCTATCTATTCAACAGCCGCTATCTTTATCAACCGGTGTTATCGCGGGAAGGTTTGCTGGGTAGCCGCCCAGTACTGGTGACCATCGGCATCTTGCTGGTACTGCAACTGGCGTTCACCTATCTACCACCCATGCAACATCTATTGGGCACCATGCCGATCAGTGCCGCCGACTGGGTTATCGTAGTGCTGGCAGGGTTCGCGCTGTTGCTAATGGTGGAATTAGAAAAAGCCATCTGGCGCCGGTTGAAGCAAACATGAGCGGGCTGTCGCGCCTATCTACCGTGTCCAGATCTGCGCCCGCACCACCGGTACCCGTTCCAGCCGCCAATGCACCAGCGCCCAACCCAGGATTGCCGTTGGCGGTTCCCGTAATAAACCGGAGGGAGGTTGTTGTCCCAGGAAGGACAGCGCTTTCCATAAAGCAGGACCTAAGTTGCGGTCATCCAACGGTGGGGCATGCGTTTGTTTACTCAGTTTGCCACCGCTTTCATCCACGGCGATGGGCAGGTGGCCATAGCGCAGCGCTGGCAATCCCAGCAACGCTTGCAAATACAACTGCCGGGGCGTGGAATCCAGCAGATCGCTGCCGCGAATCACCTCGGTCATGCCTTGATCAGCATCGTCGACCACCACCGCCAGTTGATAGGTGAACAGCCCATCCGCACGACGGATCACAAAGTCGCCGGCTTCTCTTTCTAACGACTGATGATGCGCCCCTTGAATCGCATCCAGGAACGTCAGTTGCGTGTTAGTAACCCGCAGGCGAAAAGCGTAAGGCCGGCCCGGCTGGCGAGGACCCGCGCGGCAATGGCCGGGATAGAGGGGGCTACCATCCGCCCCACGTGGATACCCAGCCAATTCCCGGCGTGTGCACGTGCAGGGATAGACCTGTTCAGTGCGTGATAATTGCTCGAGCACCGCCTGGTAACGTTCAGTTCTTTGGCTCTGATACCACACCTCACCATCCCAAAATAATCCACAGTGCTCCAGCGTTCGCAGAATGGCGTCCGCCGCACCCGGTACGGTACGGGGGGCATCGATATCGTCAATGCGCACCCGCCATTCGCCTCTTTGAGCGCGCGCTTCCAAAAAGCTGCCCAGTGCGGCAATCAATGACCCGAAATGGAGTGGCCCAGTGGGAGAAGGGGCAAACCGGCCACGCACCGGGCCGGGTTTGGAAAGCATCGGATTGGCCGAAGATCAGCGTGGTCCTTCGCGGACCTCTTCTAGCATCTTACAATCGATGCACAGTGTGGCTGTCGGCCGGGCTTGCATCCGCGGGAGGCCAATCTCCATGCCGCAAGCCTCGCAATACCCATAGTCGCCGCTGTCGATTTGAGCCAGGGATTCGTTAATTTTCTTCAGTAACTTGCGTTCCCGGTCGCGGGTGCGCAATTCTAAGCTGAATTCCTCTTCCTGAGTCGCGCGGTCATTGGGGTCGGGGAAGGCCGTGGATTCGTCCCGCATATGGTTAACCGTGCGATCCACCTCATTCAGTAGGCTTTGCTTCCAATCGAGCAATAGTTGGCGGAAATGCGCCCGTTGGATATCGCTCATGTAGTCCCCGCCTTCGGCGGGCTGATGGGCAGCGGGTGTTTCCTGTGGGAGCGAGCGGGTGGAAGCCATCGCGATTCCCTCATGAATGGAGCCAAACCAGCACGGCGGAGTCACATCTTTAGATTGTCCGCCGCAACGCTGACATCGATAATCCGTGATGTCATTGACCAAAATGTACAACAGCCTTTTTCTCATAGCAAAAAATCGGAGATTGGCCGATGATCACACCCGATCGAACGCAGGTTTATCCATGTCCCTGCTGTCGCTATAATTAAGTTTTACTTTATCCAATGCAACGACCTCGCGCCATCCTCACCAGCAGAAACGCGCTACGAGCCGCGTATATCCATTACATCTCAGGAAACCACTCGTTGCGAACAGTTCTTGGGGATTTCCATAACACCTAGGAGTCGATCATTATCAATGAGCACCCTCAACGAGCAATTTCGCCAAAGTTCACCCCTATTCGGCGGTAATGCGGCATTTATTGAAGAACTCTACGAAAGTTTCTTGACCGACCCGGAATCGGTCAGCGACAACTGGCGGCAGTATTTCCGCAATCTGCAAGCTCAAACCGAGGGCGCTAGGGATGTTGCCCATGGCCCGATCCGTGATTCCTTCGCCCAACTGGCACTGCAACCGCAAGCCGGCGTGGGCCGGGTGCAGGTACTCAGCCCTGCGGCTGCCGAAAAGCAGGCTGCAGTACTGCGGATCATCAATGCCTATCGTAATCGTGGCCATAAGGCCGCTGATCTGGACCCGCTGCGCCTGCGCGACCGGCCACCGGTACCGGAACTAGATCCCGGCTATCACGGCCTGAGTGAAGCGGATATGGACACCCTGTTCAACACTGGATCGCTGGCAGCGCCTTCGCAGTGGACCTTACGTGAGATTCTCGATCTGATCCGTGACGCATACGTCGGTACTATTGGTTCCGAGTATATGCACATCAATGAGACAGAAGAGAAACGCTGGATTCAGAAACGCCTGGAGGGTCAGCGTGCCCGGCTCGATCTGAGCACTAAGGAGCGGCGGGGATTGTTGCGCTGGTTGATGGCTGCGGAAGGCTTGGAGCGTTATTTACATACCCGCTACGTCGGCCAGAAGCGTTTCTCGCTGGAAGGCGGCGACAGCCTGATTCCCATGATGGATGAGATCATCCAGCGAGCAGGCGCCGAAGGTGTGCAGGAGATTGTCATCGGCATGGCTCACCGTGGCCGCTTGAACGTGCTGGTCAACATCATTGGCAAACTACCGAGCGAATTATTCGAAGAATTTGAGGGCAAGCGGCGGGTTGCGGAAAGCAGTACCGGTGACGTGAAATACCACATGGGCTTTTCTTCCGATGTGGAAACCCCCGGTGGCCCGGTTCACCTAGCGCTGGCCTTCAATCCTTCGCATCTGGAAATTGCCAACCCGGTGGTCGAAGGCTCGGTGCGCGCCCGCATGGAGCGCCGTCGCGAACCCGGTGCGCCTTTTCCGCCCTTCAACCGGGTCATGCCGCTACTGATCCATGGCGACGCCGCCTTCGCTGGCCAGGGCGTGGTGATGGAGACCTTGCAATTCTCGCAGGTGCGCGGCTACCGCACGGGCGGCACCATTCACATCGTCATCAACAATCAAATCGGCTTCACTACCAGCAACCCCTTGGACACCCGCTCGGCATTGTATTGCACTGACGTGGCCAAGATGGTGCAGGCGCCGATCTTCCATGTGAACGGCGACGATCCTGAGGCTGTGCTGTTCGTCACCCGGCTGGCGGTCGAGTANNCGGATGACCTTTAACAAGGATGTGGTCATTGACATGATCTGTTACCGCCGTCTGGGTCATAATGAAGCCGACGAGCCGGCCGCCACTCAGCCAATGATGTACAAAAAAATCCGGGCGCGGAAGACCACCGCCACTCTATACGCTGAAAAACTGATCGCAGAAGGGGTGGTCACTGAGGCCGATTTCCAGGATATGCAGGCGAAATACCGCGCCGATCTCGATGCGGGTCAGCAAGTCTCGCGTCCGACGCTGCCCTTTGTCAAAAGCCCGCACTTCATCGACTGGTCGGCCTTCAAGCACGAGGACTGGAACGCCCCCGTACATACAGCGGTGCCACTGGAGACGATACGCGAACTATCCGAGCAGTTGCTGAAGGTACCGGAAGGTCTCGAGATGCATCCGCGGGTGGCTAAGATCATGGACGACCGCCGCAAGATGGCTGCGGGCGCGCTGGCGCTGGACTGGGGCTTTGCCGAAAATCTAGCTTACGCCACCCTGCTTAAGGAAGGCTACCAAGTCCGTATCTCCGGTCAGGATTGCGGGCGTGGCACTTTCTTCCACCGGCACTCCGTTCTGCATAATCAAAAGGACGGCAGCAGCTACACGCCGCTGATGAATCTCTATCCGAATCAGCCAGCCTTTTTTGTGATCGATTCCATCCTGTCCGAAGAAGCGGTGCTGGGTTTTGAATACGGCTACAGCACAGCCGAGCCGAATGGCCTGGTGATCTGGGAGGGGCAGTTTGGTGATTTCGCCAACGGCGCCCAAGTGGTCATTGACCAGTTCATTTCTTCCGGCCAGACCAAGTGGGGCCGCTTATGTGGGGTGGTGTTGTTGCTACCGCACGGTTTCGAGGGACAAGGCCCCGAACATTCCTCGGCCCGGTTAGAGCGATATCTGCAATTGTGCGCCGAAAACAACATGCAAGTGGTGGTACCGTCGACGCCGGCTCAGTGTTTCCACATGCTGCGCCGGCAGATAGTGCGTCCGTTCCGCAAACCCTTGATTGTGATGAGTCCCAAGAGCCTGCTGCGGCACCGGATGGCGGTCAATGCCCTGGAAGATCTGACCGAAGGCAGTTTTCAGGAAATCATCCCCGAGATGGATCCGCATGATGTGGAGAAGATCACCCGGGTCGTGGCATGCAGCGGCAAGGTTTATTACGATCTGCTGGAAGCCCGCCGCGAGCGCAATCTGGAGCAGGTTGCCATTATCCGGATTGAGCAGCTCTACCCCTTCCCACAGGCGCTCTATGGCCAGATTCTCGATCAATACCCCCATCTGACCGATGTGATCTGGTGCCAGGAAGAACCCAAGAACCAGGGTGCTTGGTATCAAAGCCTGCACCATCTGGAGCGAGGGCTGAAACCCCACCAGAAGATCTCTTATGCCGGCCGCGAACCGTCCGCGGCACCGGCTGTGGGCTATTACAGCGTCCATGTTGAGCAGCAGCAGAAACTCGTCAATGAGGCCCTGGGCCAGTAATCAGGATAGCTCAGGCTGAAAAACCCGAAAGATCATAGGAAAACAAATACAATGGCTGTCGAAGTGAAAGTCCCCACGCTCCCTGAATCCGTCTCTGACGGCACCTTGGTCAACTGGAAGAAAAAATCAGGAGAAGCGGTAAAGCGCGGTGAGAACCTCGTTGATTTGGAAACAGATAAGGTGGTGTTGGATATCCCTGCCCCCGCTGATGGTGTCTTGGGTCAGATCTTGCGGCAGGAAGGCGAGATCGTTACCACCGGAGACACGATTGCTATCCTGGAAGAAGGTGTTGCTGAAATGTCCGCAGCAGTTCTAGCACCTGCAGTGGTCCCAGCTGCGCCAGCCGCACCAGTGACCAATGAGGCCGATACAGAAGGACTGAGTCCGGCAGTGCGCCGTTTAGCGGCTGAGCATGGACTCGACGTTGCCAAAATTCCCGGCAGTGGCCGTAATGGCCGGGTGACCAAGGCCGATGTGCTTGCCTATATTGAGGCTCAGAAACAAGGACGTCCGATGGCAGCTCCCGCCGCTGCTCCTGCTCCCGTCCCGGTGGCGGCTCCGGTCCAGGCTGTTGCTCCGTCTACTGCTCCGCTACCACCCGATGCACAAGGCCGGCTGGAACAGCGTGTACCGATGACCCGGTTGCGCGCCCGAATTGCCGAGCGGTTGCTCATGGCCAAGAATAGCACCGCCATGTTGACAACCTTCAATGAAATCAACATGAAACCGGTTATGGATCTGCGCAGTCGTTATAAGGATCAGTTCGAGAAAGTTCATAATGTCCGCTTAGGCTTTATGGGTTTCTTCGTCAAGGCGGTCATCGAAGCGCTTAAGCGCTATCCGGCGGTGAATGGTTCGATCGACGGCAACGACGTTGTTTACCACGGTTATTATGATATCGGTATCGCTGTGTCCTCGCCGCGCGGTCTGGTGGTGCCGATCCTGCGCGA
>DDST01000185.1:0-31759 GCA_002343485.1 Proteobacteria bacterium UBA2383 | reverse complement strand
ATCACCAATGGCGGCGTGTTCGGTTCGTTGATGTCCACACCGATTCTCAACCCGCCGCAGAGTGGTATTCTTGGTATGCACGCCACTCGAGACCGGCCAGTGGCGGAAAATGGCCAGGTGGTGATCAGGCCGATGATGTATGTCGCGCACTCCTACGATCATCGCATCNNGTGATCCGGCCGATGATGTACCTCGCGCTGTCCTACGATCATCGCATCATCGATGGACGCGAAGCCGTCACCTTCCTGGTGACGGTCAAGGAATGCATCGAGGACCCAGCCCGTTTGATTCTGAACGTCTGAACTCCATGCATTCAACTTAGGCTGCAATTGGGCCGGGCTTCTAAAAGGACAGCAACCCGGCCAACGCAGTTAACCCCCTATTCATTTCCTACAACGGGTACAAGCATGGCCAAAACTTACGATGTGGTCGTCATTGGCGGCGGTCCCGCCGGCTATGTGGCGGCGATCCGCTGCGCGCAATTGGGTTTGGAAACTGCCTGCGTGGAGCAATGGATCAATTTCAAAGGCGATCCAGCGCTGGGCGGCACTTGCCTGAACGTGGGTTGCATTCCATCCAAGACCCTGTTGGAGTCGTCTGAGCAGTATCATCACATCAAGGCAGGGATTGAAAGCCACGGTATCCATGTCGAAGGTGTCAGGCTGGATCTTGACCAAATGATGGCTCGCAAGGAAGACATCGTCTTGCAACTGACCAACGGCATCGGCGCCCTGTTCAAAGCCAATGGTGTCGCGTGGTTACAGGGCCACGGCAAGCTACTGGTCGACCGGCAGGTTGAAGTGACCGCCCAGGATGGTTCGGTCGAGGTGGTCAATGCGGATCATGTGATCATCGCGACCGGTTCCAAGCCGATCGAGATCGGTGCTGCGCCGGTGGACAATCACGAAGGGCTGATCGTCGATTCGACCGGTGCTCTGGATTTCCGTGAGGTGCCCAAGACGTTAGGTGTCATCGGCGCTGGCGTGATCGGTCTCGAATTGGGCAGCGTCTGGAATCGTCTGGGTTCCAAGGTCATCATGCTAGAAGCCGTCGAGGATTTCCTAGCCCTAGCCGATCAGCAGATTGCCCGCGATGCGCTGCGTCAGTTCAAGAAACAGGGGTTGGATATCCGGCTAGGCACCCGGGTTACGGCAACTCAGAAAACTGAAAACGGCGTCGTGGTATCCTTCAAAGATAAGGATAGCGAACAAGAGATCACAGTCGACAAATTACTGGTGTCGGTCGGCCGCCGGCCTAATATCGACAATGTCGCCGCTCCCGAGACCGATCTGCTGCTTGACGAACGTGGCTGTATCCATATCGATGACAAATGTGAGACCAACCTGCCAGGGGTCTATGCCATCGGCGATGTGGTGCGTGGACCTATGCTGGCGCACAAAGGTTCCGAGGAAGGCATCATGGTGGCCGAGAATATTGCCGGTCAGCATGGGCATCTGAACTATGACGCGATTCCCTGGGTCATTTACACCAATCCAGAAATCGCTTGGGTAGGGAAGACCGAGCAGGCGCTGAGGACCGAGGGCGTTCCCTACAAGATCGGGACCTTCCCATTCAGCGCCAATGGCCGTGCCAAGGCGATGGAGGCTGCTACTGGTATGATTAAATTGCTGGCTCATGCGGAAACTGACACGCTGCTGGGCTGCCATATCATCGGGCCATTCGCTTCCGAGCTAATCCAGGAAGCCGTGTTAGCCATGGAGTTTCACGCCAGCAGTGAAGATCTGGCGCGCACTATTCATGCTCACCCAACTTTGTACGAAGCGATGCATGAAGCGGCGTTGTCTGTGCATGGCCGTGCCTTGCATAAGATCAATACCTGATTAAGCCAAGACATCAGTTTATTCCCCTACCCCTCCCTCTCTTGGGAGGGGATTCTGAGAAGCAGTCAGTTGTTTAATTTCCCTTCTGTGCCATCATTATGCCTATCTTTCTAGCAACATACTGTTACTATTTGCAATAGTCGGTCAATAGGCAATATAGCGAAACAGCAGCAACCTGTCAGGGTTTGCTTTCCTTTAGGGTCACTGGAGGGAAAACCATGCTAAGTGGCAAGAATACAAAACCTGTCGCAGTCGTTACAGGAGCCAACCGCGGGTTAGGATTAGAGACTGCCCGGCAGTTGGCAAAACGAGATATCCAGGTGATTGTTACCAGCCGTAATCCCGGTAAGGGCGAAATGGCAATGGAAAAACTACTGGCTGAAGGTCTCGATGTGTTATTTCAGCCGCTGGATGTTACCTCAGAAAGCAGCGTCGCTGAACTGGGCACATTCATCCATAGTCATTGCGGCCGGCTGGATATACTCGTCAATAATGCCGGTGTCTTTCTTGACATTCACAGCACGGAAGACACGGGTAACGCCAGCGTATTCAACGCCAGCTTGGAAACCCTGACAATGACCCTGAAAACCAATTTGTATGGTCCCTTACTATTGTCGCAGGAACTAGCCCCACTGATGAAGCAGCAACACTACGGACGGATCGTCAATGTTTCCAGCGGCATGGGTCAATTAAGCGACATGGAAGGCAAATCGCCTGCCTACCGGATTTCTAAGACCGCCCTGAACGCTTTGACCCGCATCCTGGCAGCGGAGACTCAAGGTTACAATATCCTAGTCAATTCAGTCTGCCCGGGTTGGGTGCGCACCGATATGGGCGGCTCTGGCGCCGAACGGACCGTAGAGGAAGGCGCTTCAGGCATCGTCTGGGCCGCAACCTTGCCGGATAATGGCCCGACCGGAGGGTTCTTCCGGGATGGACAACCGATTTCGTGGTGAGTGATAGGTATTTCATCAGGCCGATCAATCAGAATCCAGTGCGTTGTTTGGTTTTTACCCTACTTCTTCCCTGTACAACCGGCCTCATTCCTTAATTTGTCACCAATGTGCCAAAGGGCATGTGATTCTGTTGCCTGACATGTTCACGGTGCGGGTATTGTCTGCGTGAACGAATATGGCCGCTAGGCGACAACATAAAACCGCCCTGCTCCGACCAGCAAGGTCCTTGTCCCATTTATTGGGAGATATTCATAGGAGGCGGATTACATGGCAGACATGCGTAAAAATTTTACCCAATTGATGGGCGCGCTGAAAAAATGTGGTGTAAGTAAAGATATTATTGCAGAAGCCATCACCAATCTTCAGTCGCACAAGGTTGAGATTATCCATTGGAGCGACGCCGATCGGGAACGGATCATTTATCATGCGTTCTTACTCGCCCGGACCAGATCCTTGCTACAGGAATCATTGGCAATCAGCTCAAACGCTGCTGGGCAAGAAGTCATCAAACGACACATCCAGGAAATAAACGATCATTTCAACAAGTACCGGTGGCCCGTAGAAATTTCCGAAGACGATCCGGCATTGTTGAAACAATTGTGGCGTCAATTGCATACCAGCGTGGACCAAACGAAATCACTTTCAGATAATACCCGCGATATAGCCTGTAGTTTAAGTTTACGCAGTAAGAGCAACCGTATTCTCCGCACCCTTCTGAAACTTCCCGTCACGATATCTGCTTATGGAGCGTTCGATCCGGTGGCAACGCATGATTTAGCTGCTGCGCTTCAAGCACAACCCGATACGCTCATTAAATCCGTAATCGTGGAAGAATTGCAGGCACGTTATCCAAACGCATACGATTTTCTTGTGGAATTATATGGGCGTCGCGATGTTATTAAAATCGACCGGTTGCTGGGCATAAAAAAGATGAGCAGCCAAGGGTATTTGAGCTGCGTGATACGAAACAAGGAGACGTTAAAAGCTTTGATCGATAACCTGACTATTGCTCAGAAAGTCTTAGAAAAACCAGAATTTACTAAAATTACGGAATCATGGGACACCATAGACCGGATACGATGGGTGGCCGTCCTGGGCATACATGCACCGGGGATCAATTTGAGTGGTTATCAATTCGCCTATCCTATTGAATACTCAGAGTCGCATATGCCTCCATGGATGAAGGATAGTAAATTAGGCGAATTAAAAAGCGAGGGCGATAGTGACACAGGGACATATATATTGCTCTCGGAGAGTGGAAGCAATACCTCGTTATTTGATGAAGAAAAACAGATTTTACGCACGAAGCATATCAATTTTCAAAATAACTTAATCAAACCGAATTACGATGCGCTCCAATTGATTGTCACGCATTCCGGCAAAATGACCAAAATGACGGCGCAAACCATTGTTTCATTGCTTGCCACAATGGTGGAGGCATACCGGCAAATTGCACCTCCCACGGCAGGTGACACGGCCCTGAAGCAATACAATTTGCTCTTGCAGGATTTGGAGAAGTCTTGGGAAGGATTATCTCATAAAGATAACTTACCAGACTGGCTAAGAAATAAAATCACAAACATCAAAAAATCATCTCTTGATGAAATTGATAGCATCCATTCATTAATACGCTTCCTGCACGAAGCAGGGAATAGAGCGTTAGAAAAACAAATGGCCTTGGCCCAGACAAACATGACGATAACCATCGGTGGTATCGGTACTGGTCGACCAAAAGAAATTCAACTGGCTAAGCTAGACAATGCGCCAATCATTAATAACGGTTTGATCCGCCATCGTGCGATCTTGGCGATCATCCAGGCAAGCCGGCGGGTACCAGCACCTGTTCTCGGCACGCTGGTGGTTATGAATAACTATATTATTTATAGCGTAAAGCTTGGCGAGCATCGTGTGGAATTTTCCGCCAATATCGAACATCCAGACAATGAGGGATTTGTGCGGCTACAGAGTTATCAAGGGGGTATGGAAATAGAGCAGCAGTTGCGGGGAGCTTTTATTGAGAACGTTCTAAAAGAGAAAGGGATGGCAGTCGAATGCAAACAAGAAGGTCTGGTAGATTTTCTGGTGAACGGGATATTAGACAAGGATCACGGAGGAAGGTCAGATAAACAAATCGAACAGACTGCGATATTGGTGTTGCGTTTAATATGGTTTCTTCGTGATTTGGACTATGCAATGGCGTATATTTTTTCACAAGAAATTCTCTCTGGCCGCCAAGAGGGCAAAGTTGAAACTGGAAAAATCAATGAATTCGCAAGTTCCTTTGCACGCATGTTTTTAGTTGAAGGAATCATTCCATTTTCGTATGAAGGCAAAGGGATGCCATTTGCGGCCTACTGTGAGTACACTGGACCCAAAACCCTGCAGGAATATAAAACGTATCATTCCAACGAACGGCGGATGATCCGCTATCGTCTGTTTTACACGATTAATGCTTATTTACAAGCGGTGGGGTTACCGGCCATTAAACCCGGTTCAGGTGGAGTGGGTCAGGAGGTTATTGACGAATACTTTAACCAGCCATTGCAACGCGCCCTGGGCCGCAGAGAGTTGCTACAAAATGTCCGAGGATCGCTTGAAAAGAATCCTGACTACCAGCCACTTAAAGAGATTATCAGCTCAATCGTTGCATATGAAAACGAAGCCTTACGCATGGCAGCCCTACTCAAGAAGACCGGCCTGTATTTGGATTTTACCACCATTGGCAGCATCGATCAGCTTGCTGTGGTAAGAGCTCAACAGGAGTTGGCTCCTGATAAATGGCTGGTGGTATATGGTTTGGCAGATGATGAAAATCGTACAATATTCTATGCATTCAGCCGATATTTTACTACGCAAGGAGGAGGGGAGTGGCTTACCCCAGCCAGCACGAGGAAATTATTGCGTAAAGCTGGCTATAACGCACCATCAAGAATCAAGATTTCAAATTTTCAAAAGGGATTTTCTCATCGCTTGCTAATCGAACGCCCGCGCACACGGCTTGGAATCATAGGCACATCGATCCGGGGTTTGTTAGCTTCCATCGGAGATGGATCGATCCGTATCGGCCGTATTACTTTTGATCGAACTTATCATTTTAATCCAAAAACCCGGGAAGGGCGCGTTCTATTGGTTCCCTATACCACTCCCGAAGATATCGAAGCAATCCAGGCTGCCGAAGCGGTTCTTGTGACCAGTGGTGGTTTATTAAGTCATGCTGGCGTCACAACGCGAGAATTTGCTATCCCCGCCTTGATTCTTCCTCACACTGAATGGATACAGTCTTCAGAAGGAATCGTGGTTCGTATTGAAGAAAGACATCCAGGTAAAATGAGGAAGACAACGGAAGGTTTTTGGGTGAGCGATTCAATGATTTCCGAAATTATTGACGTGCGCGATGGCGATATGATTCTAGTTTGGGCATCGCAGGGCATTGTGTCGATCATACCGATGAGTGGGGATTATCTTGAACAAGCCCATACTTTAATACAAAGTGTTATATCCAGTAAAAACACGTTTGTCGATCTCGAACATTGGTTGGTGAATCTTTTATCAGATATTAATGCACGAGATGGTCGAGAACGGATCGCCTCCGATATCCTTGGTTTGATATTGACCGAGGCATTATGGGACAAACGTATCAACCCTATCGTTCGCAAGCAACTCACTGATATTGTCCACCGTGCTTGCACGGGAATGCCTGTGAACAGTGAGGTCGCCGGTTTCCCAAAGAAAAGTATTGCCTATATCAATACTATCATGCGCGGGATTTCTCAAAATGCCTTTACCGAACTCGAAGAGTTGTTATTAGAGATTGAACACAACATATCGAGGGTAAAAGTATTATGGAGGGCGCTTAATATTATTGCGGTCGCCGAACGTCAGTGGGCGCAGCTCAAGATTTTAGCGTATAGCCTGAATTTGTCAGATTGGCGCTTACAGGCCATCGAAAGGCGAATCAACCAATTGCGTCGTCATCCGCGTATCGCTGTACTTAGAGCATCTTTACTTCATGAAATAGATGTTCTATCACAAGGCAAATTGATGGAAGAAAATTTACCGCATATACGACAGACTCTCCGGCGTCTCGGTCACAGAATGAACGGTGGTAAGTTTCAAAAAATATTAATGGTATGCACAGCCAATGTCGACCGTAGCCCCACAGCTGAATTTTTATTCAAAAAGATGCTGTCGGATAAAAAAATACAGGGTATTGACGTAAGCTCGCGCGGCGTGGCGGCAATTTATGGCAGACCCATATCCGAAACAGGTCTGGCCTTGCTTCTATTGGAAGATGGAATCCATGCTGAAGCTCATTGCAGCAAGATGCTTGAGGATATTGATGTTCGTCAGGCGGATATTATTTTGACGATGGAGGATTTTCACGCACGATTGCTAAATGAGAAATATCCCTATGCTGCGGACAAAATCTTTCTGCTGAGCACTTATGGAAACACGCCAGAAATCGGCGATATCAAGGATCCAGCAGGTCAATTGGAAGAGGCTTATTACCGGATGAAGCGGGATGTGCAAATCGCTTTAACCGGTGTCTTGAAGCGCATGCAGGAAGAAGGCCGCTTGTCGCAAGCAGCGATCGCATGGTTGCAGCTTAAGGCAGATGAACTGACAAAAACGAAAAGAACGCGAATCGCTGAATCTCGACGGGTTGTTCTGCCGTTAGCAGAGGTTGATGCCGATGCTGTTTCGTTGGTGGGCGGAAAAGGCGCTAACCTGGGGGAAATCGCCCAAATCGTTGAACACTACGGTGCCCATGTTCCGCCGGCATTGATGGTGACGACTTTTGCCTTCCAGCGATTTCTTGAGGAAAATAATTTACTGGACACTCACACACGGCTGATGGCCGCCATCGACAGTGTTTTCATGGCGCAAAACCTGTCGCACGAGGATCGACAGAGACAGATCGTAGGATTATCGGAGCAAATTCGGCATTTGATTCTCCAAGGCAATCTGAATGCTGCCACTGGCGTGGGCCGGGACATCATGGAGGCAGTCGATTTCCACGGCTTGCAAGACGCTTGTTTGAGTGTGCGATCTTCCGGTTTGCAGGAAGATACCGAGGAAGCTACGTTTGCTGGGGCGGCCGAGACCTATTTATATGTTAATCCTGCAGAGTTGCTGGAATGCATAAAGAAAGTATGGATGTCTTTTTGGCTCATCAGGGGAATCCTATATCGAAATAGCCGGATTGTTCAGCAAGGACCCATGAAGCCCGCGGTGGTTGTTCAGAAAATGTTCGACTCGCAGGTCTCCGGAGTCCTGTTTACAACGGATCCCGTCAGTGGTCGAGACGTCATTGTGATTGAGGCCGGTTATGGGCTGGGAGAAGGGGTCGTTTCCGGCTTGGTGGATGTGGATCGGTACTATGTGAATAAATTTGACGGCTCGGTAATCAACCTTCATATCGGAAAAAAAGCGTTTAAGGTCGCACGGCATCCCTCCGGGAAAGGAACGTCTATGGAACCCGTCGAGCAGGGTCTGCGAGATGTCCCCTGCCTGAACAAAGAAGACATCAAGATTAAAATAGCCATGGCCTTAGAAGAACATTATGCGTTGTCGCAAGATATCGAATTTGGGATCGCGAATGGTAACCTCACCATCCTGCAAACCCGGCCCGTTACGACACGCGTCGCAACCGAGCAGCTTCTTCAGTTGGCCGATGAGGAAATAGCGTGAAGCAGGTGGATGGCGCGAAAGATTTGGACCCGCATCTTGGGCATTCTCATGAACTGGTGACTCGACCGGCCAGACCTCCAATTTGAGAGCCTGGCCGCCTGAAAAGCCGGACATCACTTTCATTCAATGAATGTGCACTCAAAATGGGGCTTTCGCTTGATTTTTACCTTTCCCAGCTCGTCAGCACTTGTTCCAGCTCAGCCAAGGCCGTGATTTCTGCATCCGCCGGCTGGCCCCCAAGCCAGTCCCGGCCAGTGCGGTTGACCCAGACGGTGCGGAACCCGGCTTGAGCCGCGCCGAAAACATCATGTTCCGGATCATCGCCGACATGGACGACTTGTTCAGGCCGTGCCGCTAACCGTTGGCATGCCTGCTCGAACATGAGCGGCGCTGGTTTTGCTGCACCGACATCTATCGCGTTGAGTGAGAAAGCGAACAGGTTATGCAGGCCAATCAACCGTAGATCAGCGTTGCCATTGGATAGCGATGCTAGCGTATAGCGCCGGGCCAACCGCTCCAGGGCCGGTTGAACATCTGCAAACGGTTCCACGGCGTTGCGGGCGATGAAAAATACGGCAAACGCACTTTCCACGTCGAATTCCACATAATCCGCCCGCCGCGCCGCCAGCCACAATGCTTCCTTGCGTAACCGGGTGCGATCATGGGCAATCTCCGGGCAGGTGGCGATCACTTCCTGCGATAACTCCCGTAATTCCAGCGGCGTAAACTGCTCCGGGATGCGTGGATAATGAGTGATCAACCAGTCATGCAACAACCTTTCAGCACGCTCGACCACCGGCCAGATATCCCATAAGGTGTCATCGAGATCGAAGGTAATGGCTTTGATCATCTTCAAGCCAGCCGCTGAAAACCACGCTCCAGATCACGTTGAATATCCACCGTTTCCTCCAGCCCTACCGAAACCCGCACCAACCCGTCGCCGATACCGGCCCGCTCACGCTCCTCCGGCGTCAACCGGCCATGTGTGGTGGTTGCAGGATGAGTGATGGTGGTTTTAGTATCGCCTAGATTGGCGGTGATCGAGAGTAACCGGGTATTGTCGATCACCGCCCAAGCGGCCTCGCGGCCACCGCGCAGATCGAAGGAAACGATGCCGCCGAAAGCACGCTGCTGCCGCTTAGCCAGTTCATGCTGAGGATGTGAAGGCAGGCCAGGGTAATAGACCCGTTCCACGGCCGGCTGAGTCTCTAACCATTCAGCCAGGCATAGGGCGGATTCACTGCAAGCCTGCATCCGCAGGCGCAAGGTTTCCAGTCCCTTGAGAAACACCCACGCGTTGAATGGACTCATGGTAGGACCCGCGGTGCGCAGAAAGCCGTAAATGTCTACGCCAACCCGTTGTTGATCGCCGACTACCGCCCCGCCCACGCAACGGCCTTGTCCATCCAGATACTTGGTGGCGGAGTGAATGACCAGATCGGCGCCCAGCTTAAACGGTTGTTGCAGAGCTGGCGTACAAAAGCAATTGTCCACCACCAGCAGAATGTTATGGGAATGAGCGAGATCGGCCAGCGCCTGGATGTCGGCCAGCTCCATCAGCGGATTGGAGGGCGTTTCCAGATAAAACATCCGGGTTTCCGGGCGAATCGCCATTTCCCAAGCGGATAAATCAGATAGCCGCACATATGTCGTGGCAACACCAAATTTGCTCAGGTATTGATTGAGCAGCGACAGGGTGGTGCCGAACACACCGCTGGCTGAAATGATGTGGTCGCCACTTTTCAGCAAACTCATACAAGTCGCCAGGATCGCCGCCATACCGGAGGCCGTCGCAATGCACGTTTCACCGCCTTCCAACGCCGCCAGACGTTCCTGGAACATGCGCACGGTGGGGTTCGTGAACCGGGAATAGATATTGCCAGGGAGCGTGCCGCTAAACCGGGCAGCCGCTTCCGCAGCATTGGTAAATACGAAACTGGACGTCGCAAAAATCGGTTCGGCATGTTCGCCTTCGGCGGTGCGAACTTGGCCAGCGCGTACTGCCAGGCTGGCAAAGCCCAATTCCGGCGAGTGGTCGCTATCCATTTTGTACTCTCAAGCGTTATTGTGCAGGTCGATGATGGCACTGTTGGCGCTTTTCCGGGTGCCTTGGACGCTATCAGAACGTTCACGCGCAAGGCAGTCCAGATAATCCCGGTCGATGCCACCGGTCACGTACTCACCGGTAAAACAGGAGGCATCGAAACGCTTGAGCGCGCGGTTGCCACGCCGCACTGCATCTTCCAGATCCGGCAGATCCTGGAAGATTAAATGATCAGCGCCAATCGCCCGGGCAATTTCTTCTTCGGAACGGGCGTGAGCGATCAATTCACGGGCGGCGGGCATGTCGATGCCATACACATTGGGATAACGCACCGGCGGCGCAGCAGAAGCAAAGTAAACCCGGCGGGCACCGGCATCACGCGCCATGCGGATAATTTCCCCAGAAGTGGTGCCGCGTACGATTGAATCGTCCACCAGCATCACGTTTTTGCCGCGAAATTCTAAATCAATGGCATTTAGCTTCTGACGCACTGATTTTTTTCGGGTTTTTTGGCCAGGCATAATGAAGGTGCGCGCAATATAGCGATTTTTGATGAAACCCTCCCGGTATTTGATGCCCAGGATCGACGCCATTTGCAGGGCAGCGGTACGGCTGGTGTCAGGGATCGGAATAACCACATCAATATCTTGTTCCGGCCAAACCCGCAGGATCTTTTCGGCCAGATGTTCTCCCATGCGTAATCGGGCCTTGTGGACCGATACTTGATCGATGATCGAATCCGGCCGGGCCAGATAGACAAACTCGAAGATGCAGGGCGAATAGCAGGGATGCTCAGCACATTGGCGCGCATGCATCCGGCCATCCAGATCAAACAGCACCGCTTCGCCGGGCGCGACATCGCGGATACGCTGGAAATCCAGAACGTCCAGCGCCACGCTTTCCGAAGCGACCATATACTCCATCCCTTGTTCAGTTTCGCGGCGACCGAACACGAGGGGCCGGATGCCGTAGGGATCACGAAAAGCGACTAAGCCAAAACCAACGATGAGCGCTACTGCTGCATAAGCACCTTGCACCCGCCGGTGAACCGCCGCTACTGCAGCAAAAATGTCCTCAGGGTCAACTGATAATGCGCTGCGCTGCTGCAGCTCGTGGGCCAGGACGTTAAGCAGAATTTCCGAATCGGAGTGGGTGTTGATATGGCGCCGATCAGAGCGGAATAGCTCGTTTTTGAGCTGGACCGAGTTGGTCAGATTACCGTTATGCGCGAGAGTGATACCGAACGGTGAGTTGACGTAGAAGGGTTGGGCCTCAGCGGAATCAGCGCTGCCTGCCGTCGGGTAACGGACGTGGCCAATTCCGATATTGCCATGCAGATTGCGCATATGGCGGGTGCGAATTACGTCGCGGACCAGGCCATTATCCTTTCGCAGATACAGACGGCCATCGTCACAGGTCACAATACCCGCAGCATCCTGGCCCCGATGCTGCAAAACGGTCAGACCGTCAAACAGACTTTGATTGACCGGATTCCGTCCCGCAATACCGATGATTCCACACATGGGCACCCTCCTCCGCAAACCGGTTTATGACGGGAAGCGAATGTTTTGAGCCAATTCCGGCGGCAGGACACCCCGCAGCCAGAGAGCCCCTTCCTGGAAACGGCCCAACAGCAGCGATTGCTGCCACCAGGGATCATTAGGCAAGGGAGTTAACCCCGCCGCTAGCACCAGGACGACGATAATGGCCGCGCCGCGTGCCAGCCCGAAAACTGTACCGAGCAGCCGGTCAGTGCCCGTCAGGCCAGTGTAACTGACCAGATAGGAAGAGACGATGCCGATCAACCCGCCAATGAGCAATGTAGCCAAGAATAAGCCACCAAAGGCTGCCGCAATCCGCAACGACGGAAGATCGATGTAAGGAACCAGATGGACAGCGCCATCCTCGGCAAAAAGAAAAGCAATCGCGAAAGCAGCGATCCACGTTACCAGCGAAATGACCTCGCGCAACAGACCTCGCCAGAGTCCAATGAGCATGGAAAGGGCAATGAGAAAGATGATCAGGTAATCAGCCCAGTTCATTTCTTACCCTAAATTGCTCGGTCACGCGCGCTCTGCAAGATTCTTTTGTCGACGGGGCCAAAAACACCACGAACCCAATCTTCGGTGAAAATCCTTGCTGGGTTGCTAAAAAGACGGCACCCCAACCTCCGTAGCTCTGTGACCTGAAAAAACAGTTCTTCATACTTTTTAGATCGTGGTCATGCGGGCCGCGTTGCAGGCGGGACGTTCAAGCTTCTTGGGGCAAGGATCATTGAAGAACTGACTGGTCATCTTAACAAAATGAACTGTGTGTTGGAATAATGCAGGAGGCATAGCCCATGCCCGGCAGCATGCATTCATCTTTCAATTATTCAAGATATAGATTGTCACGAGCACGTTTAGCTCTCTGGAAAGTAGCAAGAATTGTAGCGCGGTCATCGCTGCGGATTGCCTCAGCGAGCCGTTCCAGATCCGCCGAAAACAGGGCTATCATTTCCAATAATTGCTCACGGTTTGCTATACAAATATCATGCCACATTTTCGGGTCGCTGGAAGCAATGCGGCTGAAATCCCGGAAACCGCCCGCGGCATAGCGGAAAATTTCTGCCCGGTCATCCAGTCGCGCCAAAGTATCCACCAGCGTGTAGGCTAGCATATGCGGTAAATGGCTGGTTGCAGCCAGCACGGCATCGTGATGACGCACCCCCATATCGATCACTTCAGCACCTGTCAACGCCCACATCTGCCGGATAAGATGATGGGCGGTGGCGCAGGTCTCGGCCAATGGCGTCAGGATCACGCGCCGGTTCTGAAATAGGGTGGCGAACGACGCTTCGACCCCGCTTTGCTCGGTGCCGGCAATCGGATGACCGGGTACGAAGTTCGGCGGGATAGCGCCGTAAATACGCTCAACATCCGCTACAACACTGCCCTTGGCGCTACCGACATCGGTCACTACTGTATTGGCTGACAGATGCGGAACAAGGGCGCGCAACACCGGGGCGATAGCGCCTAGCGGTACAGCAACCACCACCACGTCTGCGCCGGTGACGGCACGGGCGGGGTCGGTATCATAGCGATCGACCACACCCAAACGCACGGCAGTCCGCAAATTGTCCTCGCCACGCCCACAGCCGACTATTTCGTCAACCTCACCCGCCTCCCGCAATGCCCGGGCCAGGGAACCGCCAATCAGGCCGACGCCAATAATGCACAGCCGTCGAATTAAAGGTCGTGCCGCCACCCTATCAACCTCGCAGTATGTCGTTCATGGTTTCGATTAACCGCGTATTTTCCGCTTCAGCGCCAATACTGATCCGCACATACTGAGATAGACCGTAGTTATCCACCGGACGGACAATCACACCTCGTTTAAGGAGTTCCAGGAACACTTCCCGCCCAGGACGCTGCATATTCACACAGAGGAAATTGCCCGCCGATGGCAACCACTTCAAACCCCACTGACGGCAAGCATCCTGCAATTGTTGCATGCCAGCACGGTTAACCGCTCGACTGCGTTCCAAGTGGCTGACATCATCCAACGCTGCCGCTGCCGCAACCAGCGCTAGGCTATTGACATTGAATGGTTGGCGGACCCGGTTCAGCAGATCGGCGACCTGGGGATGAGAAACGGCATACCCCACCCGCAATCCTGCTAATCCATAGGCTTTGGAAAAGGTGCGGGTCACAACGAGATTCGGGAACCGGTTAAGCCAGCGCAACGCGCTGGGACAATCTGCTTCAACCTCGACATATTCAAAATAGGCCTCGTCCACGACGATGATCACTGGCGCAGGGACCGCCTCCAGAAATTCTTGCAACTCGGCGGTTTTCAGCCAGGTACCGGTAGGATTATTCGGGTTGGCGATAAAAACAACGCGAGTACGGTCATTAATTAATGCAAGCAGGGCTGCTGGGTTATGGCCATGGGGCATGGCATGTGCGGACGGATGGGCTTTGGCGACCCGAGCAGTTGCGCCGATCGCCTGGGTAACGATGGGGTAGACAGCAAAGGCGTGCTCGGAAAACACTGCCTCGTGTTCCGGCGTCAGAAATGCGCGTGCTACCAATTCCAGCACATCATTGGAACCATTGCCCAAAGTCAGCATTGCCATCGATATATCCAGTTTGGCGGACAAGGCTGTCTTGAGTTCAAAGCCGTTGCCATCCGGATAACGCGCCAGATCAGCCAATGCTTCACGCACGGCAGCGCGCGCATGGGAACTAGGTCCAAGCGGATTTTCGTTAGACGCCAGTTTAATGATATCGCTCAGGCCATATTCCCGGCGCAATTCGCTCTCTGGTTTGCCGGGCTGATAAGGTTGCAGAGTACGGACGCCGGAGGCGGCGAGGGACAGGAAATCGCAGGACATGGCTGACAAACTCCTTTGAAAATGCTGAAAGCCGGATCAATCATGCTTAGAGCACGCCTTTCGGATACGACCCCAGTACTCGAAATAAACTGGCCTGATCGCGCAATTCGGCAAGCGCCCCAGCCACAGGCGAATCCTGAGCGTGACCGTCCAAGTCAATAAAGAACACATAGTCCCACATCCCACGCCGCGAAGGCCGTGATTCAATGCGGTTCATGCTGACATTATGCCGGGCTAGCGGTTCCAAAAGCTTGAACAACGCACCAGGCCGATTAAGCGAGGTGACTAACAGCGCGGTTTTGTCATCGCCGGAGGGAGCAATAGGTTGGTTACCGATGATCAGAAACCGCGTGGTATTGTTCGGTTCATCCTCGATATTCCGCACCAAGGTTGGCAGCTTGTAAATATCTGCTGCACACTGTCCGGCAATCGCCGCTACATCCGTCGCATCCCGCACTCTCGACGCTGCTTCGCCATTACTGCCAACCTCAATCTGCTCGATACGTGGCAAATTGAGGTTCAGCCATTCACGGCATTGCGCGAGCGATTGCCGGTGTGAATAAATACGGCGAATCTCCCCCAGCGTGGCGGCACGCGTGATTAGATGATGATTGATGCGCATCTGAACTTCACCACAGATGCACAGGGGCGATTGCAGAAACATATCCAAGGTATGATTGACTACACCTTCGGTGGAATTTTCCACAGGCACCACCCCGTAATCGGCAGAACCCGCTTCAACTTCGCGAAAGACTTCATCAATCGCTCGCAGCGGAATGCTATGGATGGATTGACCGAAATGTTTAAGCGCTGCTGCTTGGGTAAAGGTGCCTTCCGGGCCGAGAAAAGCAATTTTCAGCGGTTCCTCTAACGCCAGACAGGCCGACATAATCTCACGGAATAACCGGGCCATTTCTTCGTTACTTAGCGGCCCTGGGTTCGTCTCGATCACCCGCCGCAGTACCTGCGCCTCGCGTTCAGGACGGTAGAAGTTGCCAGTAGCGCCTGCTGCCTGCTTAATTACGCCAACCTGTTGCGCACAGCATGCCCGCTCAGAAATCAAGGTTTGAATCTGCCGGTCCAGTGCATCGATATGCTCACGCAGTGCCTGCAGACTGTCCGCTTCGTTGTTCATACCGGCCCCTCATCTTTGGTCCCTTCATCCGCTGCTAACTCTGCGTCGCTCACCGGCAAATCCTCATCGGTATCTGCCTCGCCAATACCCTCGATTTTCTCAACGCCAATCAGTTTTTCGTACCCCTGCAAGCTAATCAGCTTTACCCCCTGCGTGTTGCGGCCCACCAGGGAAATGCCTTCGACTGGGGTGCGTACCAATGTGCCACCGTCGGTGATCAACATGATTTCATCATCGCTTTCTACTTGCACCGCCCCGGTCACCCGGCCATTGCGTTCGGTAGTCTGAATGGAGATCACACCTTGACCACCGCGCCCACGAAGCGGGTAGTCAGCAACTGGAGTGCGTTTGCCATAGCCTTTTTCAGTGACGGTCAGTACTGCACCTTCCCCGACGACGATCAGCGCGATGACCTTTTGGTCTTTCTCCAAGCGGATACCGCGCACTCCGCACGCCGTGCGCCCCATGTCCCGCACGTTGGTCTCAGCGAAGCGTAACGCTTTGCCAGCATCGGTGAACAACATCACATCGCATTGACCGTGGGTCAGCGCCACGTCCACCAGTTGATCGCCATCACGCAAATCAATGGCAATGATGCCGTTAGCACGTGGCCGGGAATATTCGGACAGCGGGGTTTTTTTGACTGTCCCGCTGGTGGTAGCGAAAAAGACAAAGTGATCTTCGCTGAATTCACGGACCGCCAGCACCGCATTAATGCGTTCGCCTTCTTCCAGAGGCAGCAGATTAATGATCGGCCGCCCGCGTGCCGTCCGCCCAGCTTGCGGCAATTCATAAACCTTTTTCCAGTACACTTGACCACGATTGGAGAAACAGAGGAGGGTGTCATGGGTGCTGGCGATGAACAACTTGTCAATGAAATCCTCTTCACGGATCGTGGCCGCCGCCCGGCCCCGGCCTCCACGCCGTTGGGCCCGGTACAGCGTCAACGGCTGCGCCTTGACATAACCGGCATGGGACAGAGTGACCACCATCGTCTCTTCGTTGATCAGATCTTCCAGATTGAGGTCTTGCTCGTCGGGGAGGATCACCGTACGGCGGGGATCGCTGTATTGGGTGCGCAACTCAGTCAGCTCGGCGCGAATTACTGCCGTCAATTGTTCCGGCACGGTCAGAATTTCCAGATAGTCCTTAATCCGTCTCAGTAGCTCCTGGTATTCATCCAGTAGCTTACGCTGCTCCAAGCCGGTCAGGCGGTGCAATCGTAAGTCCAGGATCGCCTGCGCTTGGGCGAGCGATAATCGATAGCCGGTTTCGCTCAGTCCGAACTCCGCGGGTAAATCGCCAGGCCGCGATAAGGCAGCGCCCGATTGCGCCAGCAGATCAGTGACCAACCCCGGTATCCATATCTGTTCGAGCAACGCGGCCCGCGCCATAGCAGGATCAGCGGCGGCGCGGATCAGGGCGATCAGAGGATCAAGATTGGCTAGCGCGACCATTAAACCTTCGACGATATGGGCGCGCTCCCGGGCCTTGCGCAGATCGAACACGGTACGCCGGACGACCACTTCGCGACGATGCGCTAGGAACGCTTCCAGCACCTGCTTGAGATTCAACAGGCGGGGTTGGCCTTCCACCAGCGCTACCATGTTGACGCCGAACACGCATTGCAGCGGCGTGTGCAAGAAAAGGTTATTCAGCACAACCTCGGCAGTTTCATTCCGCCGGAGTTCGATGTAGATGCGCAGACCATCCTTATCGGATTCGTCGCGCAGTTCCGCGATGCCCTCGATCTTTTTTTCTTTAACCAGTTCGGCGATTTTTTCGATCAACCGGGCCTTGTTCACCTGGTAGGGGAGTTCGGTGACGATAATCGCCTGCCGATTACGCGCCTCGTCTATTTCGAATTCGGTTTTGGCGCGCATCCGCACCCGGCCGCGCCCGGTTTCATAGGCGTCATGGATACCGCTGATCCCGTTAATCAGTGCGGCGGTGGGGAAATCCGGTCCCGGGAGATACTGCATCAGTTGCGCGATGCTCAGCACCGGGTCATCGATCAAGGCGATGCAGGCGTCGATCACTTCACCAAGATTGTGTGGCGGGATGTTAGTGGCCATGCCAACGGCGATCCCGGAGGAACCGTTGACGAGCAGATTGGGAAGACGGGTGGGGAAAACAGCCGGTTCATGTTCTGATTCGTCATAGTTGGGGACGAAATCCACTGTTTCCTTATCGATATCGGCCAGCAACTCGTGCGCGATGCGAGACATACGCACTTCAGTGTATCGCATGGCGGCGGGAGCATCGCCATCAATGCTTCCAAAGTTCCCCTGTCCGTCAACCAGCATATAGCGTAAGGAAAAAGGCTGCGCCATGCGGACAATCGTGTCGTAAACAGCGACATCACCATGCGGATGGTATTTACCGATACAGTCGCCAACCACGCGCGCCGATTTCTTATAAGGCTTGTTCCAATCATTGCCCAGCTCGCTCATAGCGAACAATACCCGCCGATGTACTGGTTTGAGACCATCACGCACGTCCGGCAGCGCCCGTCCAACGATCACGCTCATCGCGTAATCCAGATAGGATTGACGCATTTCGTCTTCTAGATTGACTGGCAGGATTTCTTTGGCAATTTCAGTCATGTGGAGCCTCTGTCAACAACAAACCCATTCCAGCGTGTGGAGTGGTAAGGGTTTGAATTGTAGCACGATGGACCATGGAAGTCCGGGTGAAAGGTTGCAAGGACAGAAGGCGTCCACTATCTACTAATTACTCTCATTGACAGACCGAACCTGTCGCCAGAACCGCCACCGGGCAGCCCCGGTTAATGAATACCGGTACCCGTCGCCACCATAGAGATGCAGGGTTTTGATCTGGCCAATTTGCAGCAACCGCCGGCACGGCTTGAACCAATTCTGTTCCAGATAAGCGACATGTTCTGCCCAAGCTAAGGGATTGCCATCGATCCGGTCATAACGCATAAGGTCTAGCATCACCAGGCTGCTGGTTTCATCGGCGGTGGCTTCCTGCCAGTCGCTGGCATTATTGGGAACCGGACTGATTGCTCCATCAGCCAGCCACGCCAAACCACGAAGCAATGGGTCCCGGGCGTACAGACCGGCAACGGGAAGATGGGCGCCTACCGGAAGTGAGCCGCCGCCCCAAAACCAGACGCTGTTGATCATGGGTTGGTTGCATTGCTCCCTTGCCTGATTAACAGGATGGTTGTGAAACAACATTTGTGCCTCAGTCAATAAAGCGTGCCAACGCCGTGTATTCGGCCCGTATGGCAACAAAGTGTTGATATCGCGACCAATAACGCTGAACAGAGGGTGCGTGCGAATACCGGGATCAGCAGGCAACCGTAAATACCAGCGGTCGGGACAAGGAACATGAAGTTGCAACCCATCGCTGGCAAAAGTCTGGTCAAATGCTGCCGCCAGCGCTGCGGCTTCAACCGGTTCAATACTCAACGTCCGCGCATCGGCTAGAAACACCCCGCGCAGATCCGGGCGCAGATGCACAGGATCAGCCCGCAACCACCAGTCATCGCCCGATTCGCGGCCATCTGCCAGTTGTGTGACTGCCGCAACGGGCAGGTCAGCTTCAGCGGGAATAGACAAGCCAAACAACTGAAACAACACAGCATCGATGGCCGGTAGCGTTTTATGGCGATCCGCCCGGGCCAACAGCCACTCCAGCGCGGGGACCGTTGGGCGGGGTGCCATCAAATCATCTGACCAAGTGCCCAGCAGGCCTGGAATCAGCAAAGATAGGATCGTTGCCATTGGATGTTTATCAGCCAGCAGTTGTTGACCCCTTGGGAGGGAGCCGATAGAAGATCTTGACGTGTCTCTGTTTAAAGATGCTTAAAACGGGGGTTAAAAATGCCAAATACCAACTAAACTCAAAGACAATGAATTACTTCATTTTCCCATTATGTTTATTTTAGTGTGGGGATTTCGATGTTGACCGCTTGACCCCTATCGGCGAAACACACCGATTCTAATAAATAAATTGGCACGATGAATGACTAATTATTATGGGACCACTACCATGGAAAACGATCTGGAACACGATATCCGTCATTTGGCTTATCACATCTGGCGGTCAGCCGGAAACGAGTTTGGTCAGACCGCCCTTGATTTCTGGGTGATGGCAGAGCGGATGGTGATTGAATTGACAGCGGATTCAGTCCGTTTAGCGAACACGGCCACTACCGCTGCTGCCGAAACCATGACCGCCTGGCCAACGGCCCTGCGCGCTCTTTATTTATATCGAGTCCGCGAACTTGCCCGATGCATGTGGGCCGCCAGTACTGAACAGCGCGAGTGCTCGATGGATTACTGGTTGACTGCCGAGAAGCATCTGCGCTTACTCACCGAGTCAGCCGCACGCACTGCCAGCGCCAACCTCGATAGACAGGCAATTTTAACCCGGATCTTCGAAGCATTCTCGCCAGCGGCTTACCTGGAGCAAATCCGTACAACGGCCTACCAGCTTTGGGAGATAGCGGAGAACCAGCACAAGGCGGCGTTGGATTTCTGGTTAGCGGCAGAGAATAAGATGATGGAATCAGTGGTCTCGGATGGCATATCGGCTGTTTTCCAAAATACCCGTTCGACGGCTTATGCTTAACTGGCATATATAACTAATTTTATCCTTCAAAGGAGAGAAAGCGAGTATCCGTGAAGGGACGATATAAGAAGAAATCGCTGATCATGTAGGTATTTTTGGCTTGATCAGGCCGTGTGCATCGCTTCTGGAAATCATGATCAAACCAACCCGCTGGGCATCATTCCGGCCACTGCCGCGTAAGACGCTGCTGGTCACCACGATCGCAGTGTTGTTATCCATCTTGGCTATAACACTGCTATTGTGGCATCTTAACACAAGCCCTTTCGCTAACTTTTTTTCGGCAAAGCCTGGCTGGAAAGCGGAGCCGATTAAGATCGCTGTCGCCAACGCCTTCAGTGGACCCAATGCCGCTTCTGGCATTGCCATGCTGCGCGGGGCTCAGCTATTGGCCGATAAAGTGAACGCCGAAGGTGGCATTCATGGCCATCCTCTCGTTCTACAACCTTTCGACGACCTCCGCAGCGCCAAACAAGCTGAGAAAGTTGCTGAACAGATTGGCAGCGTTGGCTCCGATGTCGTCGCCGTGATCGGTCATGGCTCCAGCACTGCCTCGCGCGCTGCCGGTCACCTATACCGGCTGTACAAGGTGCCTGCTGTTACGCCGACCTCGACCAACCCCAATGTGACCCAGTTCAATCCCTGGTATTTCCGCGTTATTTTCAACGACGATCTGCAGGCGAGCATCTTGGCGCATTACATTAAATCGGTCCTGAATTTCCAGTCTGCTGCCGTAGTTCACCTAGCGGATACCTACGCAGCCACTCTGAACCGGACCTTCGGGTTCACCGCAGAAGCCATCGGGCTGCACATCCGCCATCAGATCGTACTATCCAATCAACCCCAGCCTGACGAGATTGACGCGGCGGCAGATCTCTTGGCAACAGACAGTAAAACTCAGGCTATCTTGTTGATCCTGCGCCCGCCACAAGCCAAGCCACTGGTACAAGCTCTGCATCAGCGCGGTGTAACGGCTCAGTTGCTCGGCACCGACTCGCTGGCTTTAGCTGGCTTTGCCGCCGAGCAGGGCGAAGAGCCGGTAGCCGCCCTAGAACCTCCCCCGCATTTCACTGACGGCATGTACATCGCTGCCCCCTTCATCCCAGACACGGCGACCGCGGCAGCCCGGCAGTTTCTCCACGATTACGCGACGATCTATCGGGAAGACCCCATTTGGAGCGCCATCTACGCCTACGATAGCGCACGGGTGATCAGTGAGGCTCTGCGGCGGTTACCCGCCATCGATTTAACCGATGTGTCCAGTCTGCGTGAGGCCACCCGGGCGCAACTTGCAGCGATGAATACAGCGGCGCATGCAGCTGTGGGTCTGATGGGGCCACTGTATTTCAATACGGAAGGCGATGTGATTCGCCCTGTCTACATTGCCCGCGCCAAAGGCGGGCATATCACCCCCGCGACCCGGCAGTTGCAACTGGTCGATAATCCGGAATTGGTCAGCACCTTGCGAGCACAAGGTGAGAACATCATCGATCTGGGCGACAGTCTGTTGCAGATTGTCCAAGTGGTCTATACCGGAATCCACTGGAACAAGTTGCAGGCTATCGACGAAAAGGCACGCACTTTTCAAGCCGACTTCGATGTGTGGTTCCGCTACAGCGGAGCACTGGATATTGAAAATCTCGTGTTTCCCGATGCCGTCACGCCAATCCGGTTGGCGAAGCCTACCGTGGTCCGGGATCTGCTCGGAGAACATTACCGTGCATTCCGGGTGCAGGGAACTTTTCTCTACACCACCACGCACCGGAATCTAATTGATGGTAATGAATATTTTACCATCCAATTCCACCACGCCCACCTCGACCAAAGCCGGCTGGTCTTCGTCACAGACAGCCAGAACATGGGCTTGAGCGAAGGGTACCGGGGTTGGAGCCAAATTTTGCGGGCGGAACAGGTACTGGCGGCGGATTCTGGCTGGGTGATCAAGGAAGGCGCCGTCTACCAGGAAATCCATAACCGTAGCACGCTCGGCGATCCGCTGTTTCCGATGATCGCGCTGCCGTATTCTTATTTCTACGCCAATATCCAGGGCCATCAGGGCGAGGTTTCCCTTCAGCGCCAGCTTGCCCGGTTTTTACCGGACCGGTTCAGTGTACCGTGGTTTATCTTCTTCGGCGCGTTGTTCCTGAGCAGTTGGACACCCTGGCTGCAGCACCGCTATCCAGTGCCTATGGCTTTGGTGCGGCTGGTGACCAGCGCCTGCCTGCTATATCTGCTGGAAAACCTTTTCAATGCGCTGTATGCCGAACGCCTGGAACTCTACCAGCTCGAACTGATGCTGCTGTTTTTCAAGAGCCTGTGGTGGCTGCTGCCCGCATTGTTCGTGGTGGCCCTGCTGCCACCGCTGGTCTGGCGTCCCATCGAGCGGCGGACTCGCTATCCGGTGCCGAACGTCGCCCGGACCTTTGTCAATTTGGTAGTGTTCGGGATTGCTGGCGTATGTATTCTGGCGTTCGTGTTCGACCGGCCATTGACCACGATTTGGGCAGCTTCCGGATTATTGACGCTGATTCTGGGCATCGCCTTGCAGAATCTGATTCTCGATGCCTTCAGCGGTCTCGTGCTGAATCTGGAGCAACCATTCACCTTGTCGCAATGGATCGGCATCGCCACCCGCTGGCACGGCCGCCAGTTCGGACGGGTCGAGGAATTGAACTGGCGCACGACCCGTCTCTGGACGCGGGACAACAACCTGGTCGTCATCCCCAACAGCATCATCAGCAATGCCGCGATCACCAATTATTCCCGTCCTACCTATCCCAGCCGGATGGAAATTCCGGTCGTACTGGAATTTTCCGTGCCGGTTGAGCACGCCCAGCAAGTGCTGGAGGAAAGCGCCCGCCAAGCAGTCGTCTCGGGGGCAGTGCTGGGAGAGCAACCGATTCGCGTGGTCGTCGACACGCTGGAAAGCTACGGAGTCCGCTACAAAATTCAGGTGTACCACCATCCAGAGATGGTTTCGCCCGAGGTGGTGAAAACCGCGGTGAACCGGGCAGTGATGACGCGCCTGCAGGCGGAGGGACTGAAGGTGGCCCTGCCGCTGGACCCTTTGTTAATACGACGCGGGTCCAGTTAGAAAGGTTTTCTTAACTCAATTTCTCGCGCAAATAAGCGGCGGCATTCGTCGTGCTCTCCTGGCATACCCATAATCCTAATTGTTCAAAGCCGCCGATTTCCTGGGTATGCGCCAGAAATTCCAGATAGAGACCAGCGCCTGGTCCATTATTGATGGTCATGTTAAAAGCCGGCTCGCGCCCTAACATGGGCATGATTTGCATTAATGCTCGAATGGCATCCTGAATCCCTTGGGTCACGGCGCGCATCTCGGCGTTAGTCAATTCGTGCAAATACTGCCGCTCAGTATTTTTCACGGCCAACAGCATGTCATAGGGTCGCCGCATGAAATAGGGCACGACCAAAACGGCATCTCCATAATCCCTTACCGTCAATTCGCTGGGATTTTCCTGCAATAGATAGTGACTGAAATATTCTCCCTGATGGCGTTCAGCAAAACACCAGTTATTGTAAAAACGACTGGGCATGATGTTGCTGTAACCGATTTGCTGATGGCCATGCGCGAGTGATCCACCGGCTAACCGGCCATAATTCTTGATGATTGATACAAACCCATGGGTTAATTTACGTGGGGGCGGCATTTCAGAAGGCGGCATTAATTCTTTCGATTCGTAGAGCAACTTTTCTTCGAGAGCAGCCAATCGTTGCAAGACAACCAGGCCATCGTCCAACGGTAGCGTGTGCCAATCCTGATCGTGTTGTGAGGAGGTCCACTGCAAGAAATGAAAGCCGTAAGAGACTCGCCCCGTGTGCGCCGGGTCAGGATAAAGCGGTTGCTGACGGTATTCTTCCAGGATGTCCTGCAAAGGGTAAATAATTGGGAACAGGTTTTTATTAATGAAAGTCGCACCCTGACTCAATTGCGCCACATCCACGACGCCTGTGGTTTTACCTTGGCAAATAACACAGGGTTTTTCATCAGTAGTCAGTCCAGTATTGTGGGTTCCTGAATCGTGCGGCCGCCGCGCTCGCGTCGAATTGTAAACGATCAACTCACCATTGCGTGGATCGATTTGACAGACTGAATCCGGCAAAAAAGACATCATGTCCTTTTCTGCATGGAATAATTCATCAAGCTGCCGCATCGATAATCGTTCGATGGAGTCTGACTGTACGATTGACTGGAGCATTTCCCAACTGAGTTGTTGTGCCATACCTGCTTACCCTGTCTGATAAAAACATGCTGACGATAGCACCTAAGTCATCCTGACCCGATCAATGAGATTGGACCGTTCAAATGAGCCTGCCACTGATAGGGTCTGCCCGACTCTAATCTTTATCTTTTTGAATTGACTTTGAATATCCTGCATGGGCATCAAATTTGCTGTGCCGCTTCCACCGGAATTCTTTGTAAAGCAAGCGTAGCGTATCTTTACGCACAAGCTGGCTAATACGTTTTCAGCGATTCAACGCATTTACCACCAACGTGCTCGTCAACAATTCCATCAAGGCCATTACGAGAGGAGAATACATCATGGGTGAAGTCACTTGGCCGCTCGAACAAAATGTGATTCGAGGAAATAAACTCAATCATACCTTTGGCATGGTCAGAAAAAAGGCCGATGGCACCCCCAAGCCGCATCAGGGCTGGGATTTCAAAGCCACGGTCGGTACAAACGCCTACGCGATTGCCGATGGCAAGATCGAATTTGTCAAAGACAGCGGTGCTTACGGCAAACAGGTTTGCTTATCATTCAGTTGGAAAGACCAGAAAACACGCTATGCATTTTACGCCCATATGAACACAATCTTAGTTAGCCAAGGCCAGCAGGTCACGATGAATACGATTATCGGCACCACGGGTAAGTCGGGTAATGCCCAGAATCTGCCTGCCAGCGAAGACCACCTGCACTTTGAAATCCGCACCAAGGCTAATGCTGGGTATGGTTTGAGCAATCGCCTCAGTCCCTTGAAGATTTTTGGCAAATGCCCCCTTTTAGCTGCCCAAGATGGCAACGAAATTATTACTTTTTAATCCACGTCATATACCTCGGATTGCGAAGATTTAACTCTGGGGTCAGTTAGTAATAGTATTTTTAGGTATATCATGATCTTACATCATATGAAACAACGTTATTTCTCTGGATGGATCATCGGATCGCTAGCGCTGATTTTAAATGTCTCCAGTGTTGCCATGAACCGGCAGCCTGGGTTCTATCGGGAACACACGTTAATCGCGACCGGATATGACTTTAGTGCGCTCGGATTAAAGAATTGCCAGTCAGCCAGAGCGCTTGATACCACACACTATCTGGCCGCTTGCCGGCAGACCTCCCCGAAGGCTACATCGGCTCTACGCTTGTTTTTAGTGGATACGCGACAGCCCGAACAGAACGCTATTTTATTTCGCTCCTCGGATTTCGGAGATGCCTACTACGTCAAAGTAACCGTGTTCAACAAGGATCAGGGTGATGGCCCTATTTTCATACTAGCGGAATCTGGCGCAGAGTTCAGTTATGGGGTCCAGATCTACATGCTTGATGGTTCAGAGTTGCGATCTGTCGGCAATATTGATGAGGTATTATTGGATGATGAAGAAAATGCCAGCTCCGTGGTGCCCGCATTGCAAATCAAGGACACTGGCCAAACTGTAGTGTTTTCTTTCACCAAAAATGTGATAGTTCCCGATCGCCAAGGCAACTACACCACCGTCACTCCGGAGCGGATACGCTATATCTTCGATGGCCGCACACTTCGTCGATTACTCTCCAATCAATAAGAACTGCCGATCTCCTGATCTCCGGTCAATCCACTCGATAAACTCTGCGGCGGGCAGGGGAGGGCTGAACAAATAGCCTTGGGCAAAATTACAACCCTGTTCAAGTAAAATAGCCCGTTGCTCCTGGGTTTCTACTCCTTCTGCCACGACTTCCAGCCCCAGGCTGTGACCGAGAGAAATGATAATGGCAGCGATCGCCCGGTCGTCCGGAGCCGTTGTCAGATCACGGACAAAACTACGGTCGATTTTTAGCGACGTAATCGGCAAGTTTTTCAGATAGGCCAAGCTCGAATAACCAGTGCCAAAATCATCAATAGCCAGTGTGAAACCGAGTTGCCGTAACTCTTGTAGCGTGGTCATGGTTTCCAAGCCCGCTTCAAGTACCGCGGATTCCGTCAACTCCAGCTCCAGCGCGTCATGCGGCAATCCATATTGCTGCAACAGCGCTTCAAGTTCATGAGCCAGATGCGGGGTGCGAAAATGCCGGGCGGCGATGTTCACCGCGACTCTCAAAGGCGGTAACCCCACTGCGCGCCAAGCGGCTAAATGCCGGCACGTATCCTCAATCACCCAGCAACCGATACCGATAATCAAATCATTATCTTCCGCCAGCGGAATAAAGCGGCTTGGAGGGATCAGTCCCTCATCGGGATGCTGCCAACGTACCAACGCCTCGGCGCCTACGACCCGTCCATCGGCCAGACAGACTTTGGGCTGAAAATAGGTCCGCAACTGCCCGGTCTGAATTGCCTTACGCAAAGCTGACATCAGAGTGAGGCGCTCCAGGCTGGCAGCGTTCATCGCAGCATTGTAGAAGCGGAAAGTGTTGCGTCCAGCTTGTTTGGCCTGATACATGGCGGTATCGGCGTTCTTGAGCAAATCCTGGAAACAGTCTCCGTCATGAGGATAGAGGCTGATACCAATAGAGCCGGTGATGGCGAACCGGTGCTCGGCCAGCGCCACTGGCTCCCGCAATAAGGTCAGAACCTTATCCGCCACTCGCGCCGCGCCATCCCGTCCGGTTTCCGGCAGCAGCATCATAAATTCATCACCCCCCAGCCTCGCCAGGGTATCGGTGTCACGCAAACTCCTCTTCAATTGGGAGGCTACTTGGATCAGCAGAATATCGCCTACGATATGGCCTAGCGAGTCGTTGATGTCTTTGAAATGATCAAGATCGCAAAACAGCAGAGCCAGGCTGCCCTTGCTGCGCGCGATCAAGGCCATCACCAGCGTTGCTTGTTCAGCCAGCAACCGGCGATTGGGCAAACCCGTCAAGGAGTCATGGTAGGCCATGTGGCGAATGCGCTCCTCAGCCTGCCGGCGCTCGCTGACATCACGCACAATCACTAAAACCCCTTGCACCCCTGGATATTCGGACAAATTAGTGGCAACCACCTCAATCTCTGTCCAGTAGCCACGCTGATGGCGGAAGCGAAATTCAATCGGTGTTCCCCGATGGTTACAAGCCAGCATCTCAGCAAAAATCCCCTGAACTTGGAGGATATCTTCTGGATGAACCAGATCCAGCGTAGACTGGCCCAGCAATGTTTCTGGTTCGTATCCCAGCATGGAATAGCTACGCGGACTGGCGTATTTGATCCGCATCTGCGCATCCAAAATCATAATTACATCTGATGCATGCTGCACAATGGAGCGAAACCGTTCCTCGCTCTCCTGCAACGCATCCATAGCCTGCCTTTCCCTTGTAATGTCGAGTAACATGCCATCGAAAACAATCTCAGTTTCCAATTGACGCGGGCTAGATAACCCTTTAAACCAAATCGTTTCTCTAGAGGGCTTGATGAACCGCCCTTCAAATTTCCAGGGTTTAAACTGGGTAGTAGCCTCCAAGATCGAGGACATGAAGCGCTGGCGATCTCGCTCGTCGATTTGCGCTACAAATCGCTCAAACAGGCCGGCCTGATCATCAGCCGTTCTCGGCAAACCAAAAATTTCCTCCAGACGCCCATCGATGTAATGGACGCCCATTTCCCCCTCAGAGCGGATAAAAAACTGATACACAACCCCAGGCAAATTGGTAGTCACACTCCGCATTCGTTCTTCGCTCCGCCGCAACGCGACTTCAACACGCTGCCGTTCAGCGATGTGCCACCATTCGCGTACGGTGCGTTGGGCAATGCGCGCGAATTCCCGAAAGGTGTCGGTGGATTTAACGATATAATCGGCCGCACCGGCTTTCATAGCTTCTACCGCCATTCGCTCATCACCCTGACTCGTCATGATGATCACTGGGTATGAGAGCGGCGTGGTAGACCGCAGCAGATCCACGCCACTACCGTCTGGCAAGCGCAGATCAGCGATCAGCACGTCCGGCGTCTGATCGATCAGCCAGATGCGAGCCGCCTTGAGACTGCTGACGACCAGCAACTCACAGGAGAATTCAGACATGCGGACGGCACGTCGCGCTAGCTCAGCATGATCCTCATCATCCTCAGCCAACAGGATTTTTATGAGGCTGTTCGGCCGGGTGCGAGGCTCCATAAGATTCGGATTTGCGCTATCGCCGTCCATCCCGCTTATTCCCGAGGTCTCATATTCCAGTCCAGCCAGTAGCAACCCAGCTCCCGCACCAGCGCAACAAAATCACAAAACTCAACGGGTTTTACCAGATAGCTATTGGCATGACAGTCATAAGCCCGAGCAACATCAACTTCCGCCTGGCTGGTCGTTAGAACAACCACCGGGATGCGGTTCAGGTCTGGCGACGTTTTAACGGTTTGCAGTACAGTTAAGCCATCGACCTTCGGTAGGTGTAAATCCAGCAGGATGATAGAGGGACGCGGATGAGAGACCGGATCTGCGTAGGAACCCCGTTGGAAAAGATAATCGAGAGCGCTGGCGCCGTCTTCAACATGTATCAGACGAATGGCCATTGAATGCCGGGCAAAACCACGCCGCACTAGCTCAGCGTGATCAGAATTATCCTCCACTAACAAAATGACCCCATGCGCGCCGGTCATGTTGAATACTTTTCTGTCTGCACTTCCAATAACGAATCGGCCAGGGGTAAAGTAAAATAGAAGGTGCTACCCTGGCCGAGGCCAGCAGACTCGACCCACAGCCGGCCATTATGAAACTCGATAATACGCTTGACCAACGCCAACCCGACGCCCGTTCCTTCGGTGCGGGGATCAAGCTGCTCAAACAGGCCAAACACCTTGTCGTGATAGCATGGTTCAATCCCCAAGCCATTGTCTCGCACGTAACAGACCATTTGTCCTCTATCCTGACGACAGCCCACAGTGATCACCGGCTTAGGCTGCTCGCCTAAGTATTTGACAGCGTTATCCAGCAGGTTTTGCATGACTTCCAGCAGGCGCGACCGGTCACCGCATACCGCCGGCAAGTTATTGGCGACATCCAGGCGCACTTCCCGCTGCTGGAAACGGCCGGCCAACAGTTCCGCTGCTTCATATGCCAGTTCTGCCAATGGCACGCGAACTGGCGGATTGCAAATTCGACCGATTCGCGACAATTCGAGTAAGTCGTCCAGCAGGTTTTTCATCTTGTCGGCTGCCCCGCCGATGCGTGCCATGTCACTGCGAGCCTGTTCTGTATCCCCGCCCGCCAGATCCTGTTCCAGCACCCCAAGAAAGCCTTTGATGGTGATTAACGGACTCTTGAGATCGTGCGATACCGTATAAGTAAATCGTTCCAATTCGGCATTTTTGGCTTCCAGCTCTACGATCAAGCGTTCGCGCTCGGCTTCTGCTTGTTTACGTGCGGTGATATCGGTTCCTACGCTAAACACTCCAGAGATGTTGCCCAATTTGTCAAGAATGGTCCGGTTGCTCCAGGCAACCCAGACCTGCTCACCATTTTTACGCAAGTTCTGATTGACGTTACTCGCATAATCACCCGGGTGTTTGATAATGTCATCAACTATCTCCGCAAGATTACGCCCGGTTTCATCGAAGGGCGAGACGAGAGTTCCCAGTACAGGTTGGCCGATAATTTCCGCTTCAGTGTACCCGAAAAAGTGCAATCCATACTCGTTGAGAAAAATGATGCGTCCATCGCGACCCCATTTCAGGATAATACTATTCGCATTTTCGACTAAATCACGATATTTCTGTTCGGTCTCTTTACGTTTTTTAATGTTAATGCTGAGAATCAACACCATCCCAGCCAGCGACATGATCACTGCCCCCGTACCTAAAGCAAGCGCACGGTAGGCCTCGAAAAAACCGGGCTGCCGGTTGAGGAAAATACTATCTGTTGGCAGGTTGGCATTTTCCAGACCAAAGCGCTGCAGGACTGCATAATCAAAAAGGTATTGATTGGGACTTTCCCATACGGTTTGAATCTGTTGGATTGATTCGCCGTTGAGCAGCCGTGCCGCCAGATGCCCAGCCAATCGGCCCTGTGAACCCCCATCAATGACCTTGCCACCCAGCGCTCCCGAGCCGATCCAGGCATCATGTGAGCTGTAGATCGGTACTGGACTGGCCTTAGCCAACAGTGCCGTTGCTGTATCCGCTTGTATAATGTTGCCGGCAGTATCTGTCTGACGCCCCGCCAGCAATACTGCTGTATCTTGCGTCTGCCTGCGTAACAAGGTTTCGGCACGGTCGATCCGTCCATCCGTCCAATACTCCGTCGTGAAAGGCTCCCTCATTTGTTGCAGTGCCTCGCGAATCAGCGCCCGATTGGCTTGGCCAGTGATGGAATTATCAGAAATAACAAGCAGTTTGATGACGTTTGGTTGAAGTCGGTGAATAAGCTGCAGGGTTTCAAGAAACGAAGGGATTTCGGAAACGCCCGTGAGGTTAGACAGGCCAGTGACATCCGAGGGCTTGAGGTTATTGACACCGCAAAAGACCAGCGGCTTGCCAGGCGTGATTCGATCCCGATTGGCCAGCATGAAATTGTAGGCGTGGTTATCCGAGACCAGCACGACATCAGGTTGCCGGTTCCAATACTTATCCTGGAGGCGGGTTAGCGTACCGGTAAATCCAGTCTGCGACAGTTCGGGAAAGCGGAGCGCGTCCAGATATTCGGTGAAAATCTCATAGCGCTGCCCACTAGCAGACAGTGACTCTAGGATGCCGGCTTGGATGGCGCCGGTCCAGTTCAGCCCTTGATGATAGGAATGCAGAATCAGCAGGCGTTTGGGTTGAATCGGGGATTCCGGCGAAACACCATGCGACACATAGGCCGCATTGCTTGTTTCTATCATCATTAACCAGCATAGGAGCAAAAAAGATAACAATCGAAGTTTAAAATACATATTAATTAATAATTTAAATAAATAATCTCTAACATTTTGAGCGTGGATCACC
>DDST01000031.1 GCA_002343485.1 Proteobacteria bacterium UBA2383 | reverse complement strand
GCGCTTTTCACACGCCCTCTAAGCAGTGGCGATATCCTGACTGAAATTAATGGGACGCGCCTGAGCAGTCCAGCCCAAGGATGGGCCCTCTTGCAGGAACTCATGAGCGCTCGCCAAATCGATGTGCGCGTACTGCGCAATGGCGCCGAGATTCCTCTGACCTTTGTCCTGGATGGTTCGTAACAAGCAAATTCGCTGCTAGCGCGCTGTCACCCTGGCCACCGTATTTACAGACTGCTGAAGATGATCATGACTCACTGGCTGAACAAACGGCTGACTTTTCAATGGCATGCTTTGAGTCGTCAAGCCTTGGCGATACTGCTAGGCGGGTTTCTGGCCTTGCCAGTCCTGGCCGCGCCAGTCACCCTGAATCTCAAAGATGCCGATATCAATGCGCTGGTTGAAAGTATGTCGGTGCTCACCGGCAAGAATTTCATAGTCGATCCTCGCGTCAAGGGCCGGGTGACGATCATCTCTTCTAAGCCAATGGACGAGAAAGAACTCTATGAGGTATTCCTGGCTGTACTCAGCGTCCATGGCTTCGCGGCGGTGCCCAGCGACAAGGTCATTAAAATCGTCCCGGCGGCCGGCGCCAAGCAGGAGAGCGTACCCACCGTGGACCGGTCACGCGGGATTGAGCCGGATCAAATTGTGACCCGGGTGATTCAGGTCCAGAACGTATCGGCAGCGCAGATCGTGCCGATTCTGCGTCCCCTGATCCCCCCCCAGGGCCATCTGGCGGCCTACACGCCGACCAATGTATTGATCATTTCCGACAATGCGGCAAATGTCGAGCGCATCGCCAGCATCATCAGCCGCATCGATCTAGCTAGCAACGAGGAAGTCGAGATCGTGGCCTTGCGCCATGCTTCGGCGACCGAGATCGTGCGGGTGCTGACCGCGCTGGAACAGGGCAAGGCCCGAGCCGATCCAGCCGCCGGAGTGGGCGCTCCGACGCGGATGGTAGCCGATGAGCGCACCAACAGTATTTTGTTGAGTGGCGACCAGACTTCGCGGGTGCGGTTGCGGACCGTGATTACCCATCTGGATACCCCGGTGGATAGCGGTGGCAACACCCAGGTGATTTATCTGCGCTATGCCAAGGCCAAGGATATGGTCGCCGTGCTGCAAGGAGCCAGCAAGAATCTAAGCAATGAAACCGTCCGCAATACCCCAATTCCCGGACAACCGGGGGCACCTCCAGGCGGTGGTGTAAGCAGCAATGGCGGAAGCGGTCTGGTTGATATCCAAGCAGATGAAACGACTAACGCGCTGGTGGTCACTGCGCCGCCGGATATCATCCGTTCATTGCGCTCCGTGATTGCCCAATTGGATATTCGCCGGGCGCAGGTGCTGGTTGAAGCGGTCATCGCTGAGATTTCTGCCGAAAAAACGGCTGAACTGGGGGTGCAATGGGCGGTGGACGCTAGCCAGAATGGATTGGTGGGTTTTACCAACTTCGATGCCGGTACTTCCAGCCTGGCCAACATTATCGGCCTAGCTGCTCAGGCGGATGGTGGCGACCTGACCGCACTTTCCGCATCGCGCGTTCCACAGGGTATCCAGCTGGGAGCCGGCGATTTTACCGGAAAGAATCGCTTTGGCGTCTTGATTAGCGCCTTGGCCAAGGATGCTGATACCAATGTGTTGTCCACACCCACCGTGGTGACGATGGACAATGAGGAGGCGGAGATCATTGTGGGTCAGAATGTGCCGTTCGTGACCGGCAGTTATACGACAGCGACCTCTTCCGGCAGTAATAATACGCAGGTCGGTAATCCATTTCAGACGATCCAGCGTGATGACGTGGGCATCAAGCTTAAGGTGAAACCGCAGATCAATGAAGGCAATGCGGTCAAATTGGAAATCGAACAGGAAGTCTCTAGCGTTGTGCCCTCGGCTAACGCAGCGACACAGGGTCCGACCACCAATAAGCGCTCTATCAAAACTATCGTGATGGTGGAAGATGGGCAAATCCTGGTATTGGGTGGACTCATCGACGATCAGCTAACCGAAAGCGCGCAAAAAGTACCCTTGTTGGGTGACATGCCCTTGCTGGGCAATTTATTTCGCTACCGCAATACCAGCAAGCTCAAGCGCAATCTGATGGTGTTTCTGCATCCAGTCATTTTGCGGGATCCTGCGCAAGGCACATTGTATACCAACGACAAATACAACTATATCCGCCAACAGCAACTGGCTGCCCGGGAGAAAGCCGATTATCTATTGCCCGACGTGCAGCCGCCGCTTCTGAAACCTCAGGAAGCGGTTAAGGAACAGGGGACCGTGCTCAATATGGCGCCCTCTGACATAACGTTATTGGAAGCCAAGTCTCCGGCCTTGATTCCAGCGTCTCCCGTTGCCCAACCCGCGGAATTTGGATTCGGTAACAAATGAGTATTGAATCCGTACCGGTTGCTCCAAGTAGCGAATTATCCAGCGCGCCAGTACGACGTCTGCCTTATGCATTTGCCAAACGGCATGGAGTGCTGGTGCTGGATGCACGTGAAGGCGGAGTAGGGATTGCCTATCGTCCAGGTGTTAGCGTCCGCAGCTTGGCCGAATTGCGGCGCCATCTGAACGCGCCGTTGCGTCCAGTTTTAGTTCCAGCAGAGCAGTTCGAGCGTCTGCTGCAAGACAGCTATGAGGGCGACAGCAACGGCGCGGCGCGGATGATGGAGGATTTTGGTGAAGATATTGATCTCAATCAGGTGGCGCTGAGTTTGCCGGAGCCTGAAGATCTGCTGGAAAGCGCCGATGACGCACCGATCATCCGCCTGATCAACGCCCTGCTGACCGAGGCGATCAAGGAAAATGCCTCGGACATCCATATCGAGTCGTTCGAGAATCGCTTGCTGGTACGGTTTCGAGTAGATGGAGTGCTGCGCGAAGCCCTGCAACCGCCGCGTGCCTTGGGTCCGCTGCTGGTGTCCCGGGTCAAGGTGATGGCCCATCTGGATATCGCCGAGAAACGCCTGCCACAGGACGGGCGTATTTCGCTTAAGGTGGCCGGCCGGCCGGTGGACGTCCGCGTCTCGACTCTGCCAGCCGGTCACGGCGAGCGCGTGGTGCTGCGCTTGCTGGACAAGCGCGAAGGACGGCTCGATTTACAACATCTTGGCATGGAGCCGGGGGATGAGGCGCGGCTCTTGCGGCTGATTCATCGCCCGCACGGCATTCTGCTGGTGACCGGCCCGACCGGTTCCGGCAAGACCACCACGCTGTATGCGGGACTGATTCAACTGAATGACCGCAAGCGCAACATCATGACGGTGGAAGACCCGATTGAATATTATCTCGATGGGATCAGTCAGACTCAGGTCAACACCAAGGTGGAGATGACCTTTGCCCGGGGGCTGCGCGCTATTCTGCGCCAGGACCCGGACGTGGTGATGGTTGGTGAAATCCGCGATTTGGAGACCGCCGAGATTGCCGTGCAAGCATCGCTGACCGGTCATCTGGTGTTGTCGACACTGCATACCAACAGTGCGGTCGGTGCCATTACTCGACTGCGGGATATGGGTGTAGAGCCGTTCCTCTTGTCTTCTTCGCTGATTGGAGTACTGGCGCAGCGGCTGGTACGGAAACTCTGCCCGCATTGCAAGCAGCCGCATTCTGCCACGGCAACCGATCTAGAGACGCTGGGCATTAATCCAGCTGCCGCACCGCCAACGCTGTACACACCGGCAGGCTGCGAACGTTGCAATCAATCCGGCTATCGGGGCCGCACAGGTATTTTTGAGTTGGTGATAGTGGATGATGCGATGCAAAGCTTGATTCATGAAGGCAAAGGCGAACAGGAAATGGAGCGTCATGCCCGGTTGTCCAGCCGCGGCATCCGCGATGATGGAAGACGCCGGGTGCTAGCTGGCGATACTGCACTAGCGGAATTGGTGCGGGTGACGCGGGAGGATTAATGCCCGCTTTCCAATATGCTGCGCTTGATGAGCGGGGCCAGCAGCGCAAAGGTTTGATCGAGGCTGATACGCCTCGCATGGCGCGCCAATTATTGCGCGAGCGTGGCTTGAATCCCCTCGGTGTTGAGGAAGTCGCCAGCCGGGAGCGCAGTCATGGCCACTGGTTGTTTCAACCGCGTATCAGTCCGACCGATCTAGCACTGATCACCCGGCAATTGGCTACATTGGCCGGTTCCGGCTTGCCTTTGGAGGAAGCATTAGGTGCGGTGGCGCGGCAAGCCGACCGGGGACGGTTGAGTGGCTTGTTATTGGCGGTGCGCGCCCGGGTGCTGGAAGGGCATACTCTGGCGACTGCCCTGGGCGATTTTCCCCAAGTGTTCCCAGAACTGTACCGGGCGACCGTCGCTGCTGGCGAGCAATCCAGCCATCTGGACGTGGTGTTCGAGCGGCTGGCGGATTACACCGAAGCCCGCCAGCAAATGCGGCAGAAAGTGGGCTTGGCACTGTTCTATCCTCTGATGCTGACAGGAGTTGCTATCCTGGTCGTAGCCGGTTTGCTGACCTATGTGGTTCCGCAGGTGGTGCAGGTGTTCAGTAGTCTTAATCAGCAGTTACCGGCGCTCACCCGAGGGCTGATTGCGCTCAGCGGTTTTCTACGCGAATACGGTTGGCTGGTGCTAGGGGCTTTGGTTGTTAGTGCGGTGAGTTGGGCCTATGCCCTGCGCCGGATCAGCTTCAAGCGATGGGTGCATCAATCTTTGCTCAAGCTACCATTGGTGGGCCGGTTGACGCGGGGAGCCAACACCGCCCGCTTTGCCCGTACCTTCAGCATCCTGATGGCCAGTGGGGTGCCGGTGCTGGAAGCAATGCGCATTTCAGCTCAAGTACTGAGCAATCTGCCGATGCGCGAAGCGGTCGAACAGGCGGCACTTCGGGTCAAGGAAGGTGCCAGCTTGCAAAAAGCCATCAGCAACAGTGGCTACTTTCCACCGATGACTGTTCAATTGATTGCCAGCGGCGAAGCCAGTGGCCGGTTGGAGAATATGCTGGAGCGGGCGGCGGTGCAGCAGGAGCGCGAAACTGAGACCTTGATTGCTGCGTTGCTGGGGGTTTTCGAACCGGTGCTAATCCTTGTGATGGGCGGGGTGGTGTTGGTGATCGTGCTGGCGATTCTGCTACCGATTTTCGATCTCAATCAACTGGTGCGTTAAGTTAGGGCCTTTCTTGGTTTTTACCTAACACTTGCATAGAGAATGCTTATCCAAGCGTATATTGTTCAGCTTATCGAGAATTAACCTGTCAGACCCCGCGTTGCACTGCTGCCCGTAAACCATTGCTGTCCAGGGTATAGGCGCGGGCGAAGCCACCGATGAAGCGTACCGTAACCGGGTAGAGGCGGAATAATAGAAAATCACCAAATGCAAAACGTGGTGCCGAGCTTGGTAACTGCCTCTGGTAGCAACGCGTGGCTTCCAGATA
The DNA here is from genome assembly GCA_002343485.1 of Proteobacteria bacterium UBA2383. Taxonomy (GTDB): domain Bacteria; phylum Pseudomonadota; class Gammaproteobacteria; order Competibacterales; family Competibacteraceae; genus UBA2383. Next base: position 11,940 of record DDST01000031.1, on the reverse strand, counting down.
CGCCGCGCTGTCGCGGGAGATGACCGCCACGTCCCCTTGGATCATGACTCGCGCCAAGGTTTGCGGGTCCTCGCCTTCCCGCTCCAATTCGGAGATCGCCAGCCCAGCACGTGGATCAGCCAGCAGATTGCGAGTGTGCGCAGCCAGGGTGCTCAAGTGAAATAGAAACCCGCTAAAATCCGGCTCCGGGGCGTAAGCGGCCCAGGATGCCTCCGGACCCTCGGAGCCTTGTGTCGCCAGCGCTGCCCAGCATCGGTTGCGGATCAGTGCCACCATCAATTGCTGTTCCTGATGATTCATGGCAGTGCCTCTCAATCCACTTCGATTTTCACACCCCGCTGATGGTCTTCCCATAGCGGCGACAACTCCCGCAGCCGATTGACCGCTGCAGTCACTGCATGAACGGTATAGTTAATGTCTTCAACGGTCGTGAAACGCCCCAGACTGAAGCGGATCGCGCCGCGTGCCCGGATCTCATTAATACCCATCGCGCGTAGCACATGAGAGGGTTCATAGCTGGCGGAGGTACAGGCAGACCCCATGGAAATAGCAATTTCCGGCACTGCTGCGAGTAGCGCCTCGGCGGCGATACCAGTGAAACTGACATTGAGAATACCAGCAACATTCTGTTGCGGATGACCATTTAACTCTACAGCACCCAGCCGGGTAAACGCCTGCCACAGTTGATCGCGCAATTGCCGGATCCGGGTTTGCTCAGCATCCATTTCACTATGGGCAATTCGGCAAGCCTCGCCCATCGCAGCAATTTGATGGGTAGGCAGAGTCCCAGCGCGCAGACCGCGTTCCTGGCCGCCGCCGTACAGCAGCGGCTCCAATCGGACCCGAACCGGGTGTTGGCGAACGTATAACGCGCCCATGCCTTTGGGTCCATACATCTTATGAGCACTGAGACTGAGTAAATCGATTGGCAGAGTTTGCAGGTCGATCGGCAATTTACCGGCGCTTTGAGCAGCATCAGTATGTAGCAGAATACCGCGCTCGCGGGTCAGTGCGCCGATCGCTGCCAGCTCATGGAGCACCCCAGTTTCATTGTTGACACGCATTAGCGATACCAGCACGGTGTCAGGCCGCAATGCCGCTGCCACCCGTTCCAGCGGAATCCGGCCATCGGGGCCGGGGTCCAGATAAGTGACCGTACAGCCGTTTCGTTCCAGCCACCGGCAGACGTCGAGTACTGCCTTGTGTTCAGTTTTGCTGGTGAGCAGATGCCGGCCTCGGCGAGCCTGGGCACGCACGGCCCCGATCAAAGCCAGGTTGTTGGCTTCGGTAGCGCCAGAGGTCCAGATGATCTCCTGGGGATTGGCATTGATCAGAGCGGCGACCTGGTTGCGGGCCGTCTCGATGGCTTGCGCTGCCTGCCTGCCGACGATATGGGTTGTGGATGAGGGGTTACCGAATACCCCATCCCGGGTCAGGTGCCGCCCCAGCAGGACGGCAACCCGTGGATCGACTGGGGTGGTTGCGGCGTAATCCAGATAGATGGGTAAACGCATCGCCTGCAGACAGGGATGAGCGAGGTGGTTTTACACCATGGCCGGAAACTGAATGGGTTGGATGCGGTCACGCCGGCGTGTGTGGTGACGATGCACTGTATCGCCAATCGCCGGGCGCTCGACGAACTGTGCCAGCGTAATACCTTCCAGGAAGGTAAAAATTTGCCGGCTGAGGTCGGTCCACAATTGATGAGTTAAACAGCGCCGGCCACCCTGGCAATTTTCATCGCCACAGCAGCGGGTCGCATCCAGCCGCTCATCAACGGCGGTGATGATATTGGCAACAGTGACTTGGTCCGGCATCCGCGCCAGCCGGTAACCGCCACCCGGTCCGCGTACTCCTTCGACCAGGCCATGCTTGCGCAGCTTGGCGAACAATTGCTCCAGATAGGAAAGGGAGATACCTTGGCATTGGGAGATTTCAGCTAGCGTGACCGGGCCGTGCCGGTCGTGAATGGCTAGATGCATCATGGCGGTAACCGCATAGCGGCCCTTGGTTGAAAGTTTCATAGCGGTACCCCGCAGGTTACTGGAATGGAATCATTCCCAATAATAAATTGGGCTGTGTAGGAGCTGTTTGGCCTGGATTCAAGCACATTGGCTAAAATATGCAGTCTCGGGTTCACCATGTTCTATCCAGGTTACACTCCATAAAAATCAACAGCTTAATTTTCGTATAAGTTTTTGGACAGGAAACTATATTAACCCACTCTATTAGTCAACTAATTTAATAAAATAACACCCGGATTTTTCGAGGGCCTTAGCAAATTTTCAAGTTGCCGTGCAGGGATGCTCGATAAAGCAGTGACCCTGCCGCAAGCAGTAAGTGAGCCACTTGTATAGAAAGCGATTGATTCGCCAGCGGTTGTAAAGTTGGATATGGTTTGTATGCGTTGTATTGCAGTGGGCAGTTTCGAGAAATGCGTGATGCCGCAAGTGGGCTGCTACAACCTCAGCCAGCCGGGCATCATGGTATACCCGGACACGCAGGTCAGGCTCAGTGACCAATACACCATTTTTTTGGCCAAACTGGTAGGTCAGAAGCAACTCACTGGTATAGCGGCAACGCTCGATGACGCGCAGATGTAAATCCAGCCCATCCGGCGTTTGCGAAACCCGAACCGCAGAAGCAGGCGGCATCGTTGGCAGCAAACGGCGCATGTTGATGTAATTGCGTTCGTATAAATCCATCAAGGCTGAAAAACTGCCCGGCGTATTATGCGCAAGCAGCCCTGCGGCATGCGGGGGATGGAGCACGATCATTTATTCATGCATCAGAAAGAGTCAGGGGTTCAAGCTGCCAACCAGCGGCGTCCCAGCACAATACGCTGCCTTGCTTATACCAGTCGCCCAGCACGGCTCGCCGCATCGGTTGGCTATCAAGCATCCATTCATGAAGGGCGGGCCGATGGGTATGGCCGTGAATCAATCGTCTAACCCCATGCTGACGCATGATCCGGTCCACCGCGTCGCGGTTAACGTCGGTGATATCAGAGGCTTTTTGCTGGGTGGTCTGCCGGCTGTGTTCTCGTAACTGGCCAGCAAGGGCTCGCCGTTGTTCTAAAGGCAGGGCCAGCGTCCGCGCCTGCCAGGCTGGATCGCGAACCTGGGCGCGGAACATCTGATACTCGATATCGCTGGTACACAATGTGTCGCCGTGCAGTAACAAAACAGGTTGGCCAGTCAGTTCGACCACTACGCTTTCCGGCAGCAGTTGCATACCGCTAATGGTGGCAAAACGCTCACCAAGTAGAAAATCGCGGTTGCCATGCAGGAAATATACGGGGACTCCTGATTCAGCCAATGCGCGCAAACCAGTGGCAACGATTGATCCCAACTCGCTATCGTCGTCATCGCCGATCCATGTCTCAAACAGATCACCCAGAATGTACAGTGCCTCGGCTTGCCGGGCGCGTTGTTCCAGAAAAGCCAGGAACAGCGCAGTAACGGCGGGNNCCGGTTCCAGATGCAGGTCGGAGATGAACAAAGTAGTCATGCCGCTATTTGCTCATTCATCGCTGACTTCCGCCTTGGTGATCACCACCTCTTCGACAGGCACGTCTTGATGACCACGCCGGCTGGTCGTGGCGACGCGGGCGATCGCTTCGACCACATCCATGCCGGCAGTCACCTGGCCAAATACGCAATAGCCCCACCCCTGGCTGGTTGGAGAACGGTGGTCGAGAAAATCGTTATTCTTAAGATTAATGAAGAACTGCGAACTGGCTGAATGCGGATCGGAGGTGCGGGCCATGGCAATGCTGCCGGCTATATTTTTCAGACCATTGTCAGCCTCATTGCGAATGGGGTCGCGGGTCGGTTTCTGGCTCATGTCGGATTCCATGCCACCACCCTGAATCATGAAATTAGGGATCACCCGGTGGAACAGCGTTCCGTTATAAAATCCATCACGAGCGTATTGGAGAAAATTGGCAGCCGTTGCCGGCGCCTTTTCCTGATCCAGTTCGATACCAATGATACCCAATGAGGTATGTAGATTAATCATGAGGTTGAGACTCTTTTAGTGGTTTAGACGGAGTAGCTGGTGTAGGAGCCGGTTGCGGGGCTGTATCGGACGAGGCTGGCTCCGGGGAGCCGGTGAGCACCGTCGCGGATTCAATGACAACGGGGGTGACTGGCACATCACTGAACCGGCCGCCGGGGCCACCGGAACCGGTAGGTGTTTGGCGAATGTTGTCTACCACATCCATGCCATCGATGACCTTGCCAAACACCGCATAGCCCCAACCTTGCGGAGTAGGTTCACGGTGATCCAGAAATGTATTGTCCTTAACATTAATGAAAAATTGGGCTGTGGCGGAATTAGGATCACTGGTGCGGGCCATGGCCACGGTGCCGCGCCGGTTTTTCAGAGTATTGCCCGCCTCGTTTGGGATCGGATCGTGGGTCTTTTTCTGCTGAAAGTCCGGAGTGAAACCGCCACCTTGGATCATAAAGCCGTCAATGACCCGATGAAAGATTGTGCCGTTGTAGAAGCCTTCGCGGACATAGGTGAGAAAATTTTTCACCGATTGGGGAGCTTGCTTGTCAGCCAGCTCCAAGGTGATAGGACCCAGATTGGTATCCAACCGGACTTGCGTATCGGCTAAAGCAGTAGCACTGGCTAGACCGAGGGCGGTGGCCACCAATAAAGAAAATTGCTTTTGCATGGAAGAGTCGCCAAGTTGTGGAAATAACCGGTTCATGATAATCGGCGAACACATGGGTTGCCAGATTTGGCGTTAATTCGCCATCGCCCAGGATAGGCACAGCAATAGATTGGTTTAGCACCAGTAGTGAAGTATGAATTTGATTTGATGGGGGTTTATGAAAATCGCTATGCGGTGGTGGGGCGCTGAGCCTTTTCTGATCAAAGACCAGTTATTACGCTTTCAGTCACGATTTCAGAAAAGTGTCGTTACCCTTTGGCGGGTAACCGCAATACTTCCGATAGGCTATTAAGTTCCGTGATGCTGGATTGTACCCGGGCCAGTGCTTCCATCGCCTGCTCGCGGGTGATGCCCAGGGTGAACATTGCCAAAGCGGGTAACCGGTTATTCGGCTCATCACTCATGCCGACGTGGTGTAGTAGCCGGTTAGCAATCAGCACCAAATTAGAATATTCAGCATGGGGTTGCGTGCAATCTGTATTATGATGCCAGCGGACTGCGGCGATCACCTCATCTGGCATATTCCAGGACTGCATCAGCCAAGCACCAATATGCCAGTGTTCAACGCCCAGGACATAGCGTTCCACAACGCTGAGCGGCACGCTTTGGTTGACTGCCAAGAAGCGGTTGAACAGGAAAAAGTGGGCTGGAAATACATGACCCAGCACCAGGTAACCAAAATCGTGAAGCAACCCGCATAGATAGGCCAGCTTGGGGTTGATATTCAGGGGCTCAGGGGGCAGCTTGGCTAACTCGCTGGTCAATGAGGCACAGTAGATGCTGTGCTGCCAGAATGCCCGCAAGCCTACCGGGCCATCGACTGGAATATGAAAGGTTTGACTCATACAGGAGCCGAGCAGCAGATTAAGGGTGTTTTCAATCCCCAATACCTGATCGATGGCAGTATATAGCGAATCCACTGCGCCATGATGGCCATGCAATGGCGAGCGTGCCCAATACACGACTTGTGCGGCAAGGCTCGGATCCTGTTCAACGATCCGTATGATGTCTTGGGCAAGAACACCCGGATGGTTGCGTAGTTTTAGAATCCGTTGAGCCGTTTCCGGCATGACGGGCAACTCGGTAATCGCTTCGATTCCCTCTTGTAGTTTTGCCGGTGTGTAACGCCGGGTGAGGCTGGTCAAGTTTTGCGGAGTAAACTCCTGCTGGCCTATTAGCGAATCGAGATCCTCGGTCGAGACCGCGAAATGTCCCCAGCGCGCTGACTTGAGCAATTCGCGGAAATCGGGGGTCCGCATGGCTACCAGAACATCTCCACCTCCGCCGTCGAAGTAGATTTCTTTATTTTCATCCGCAACCAAACTGGTGTCAGCCAGGGTGGTTATGGCAAACACACCTGGCAAGGGAGGATGAGAACCCGTCTTGCATCCATATTGTTCAAAGAAATGGTGGGTTTCGGTGCCGTAAAGAGGTTCCAGATCACGCCGGAGCGATTGGCAGATTATCGAAAAATCCAGGATATAACTGCATGGCAAGATCACCATGACCAGCCCTATATCGTCCTTCAGCAAGACAACGCGCACTACCTGCCGGGTAGCAATATCAAGTTTTTCTGCAGCTTGAATCAGTGTTTCAGCAGATGGGCAACTCACTAGTCGATAGGGAAAACCCTGTTGATCTAAATGGGTTCGAACAATATCAGGAAGGTTCATGGAGGTAACGTTAGCGAGTCGCCTGATTGAAATGATCGTCATATCCCTATGAATTATAGCCTCAACTGTATTCTATTTTGACCTCATGAATGCTATTAAATATGGAGTTACTTTATTTTTGTTAAAAAATTATTAAATAATAATTGGTTACATTATTGTCCTGATAGAATTTTCTCTAGCAGGGTAATGGTTAACCCCCTACCAGCTATCAAACAGCCCGGTGGCAGATCTGGCGTGGTTGCTAAAAAGAGGCTGATTCAGCCCGCAACGCTACGCCACAATAGGAATCATCGTGCCCATGGGCTACGTCGTTGGCTTATGCAGGAGGTCCTTCGCAGGTTGAGGTGAGGCTGATTGAGGTATGGTGCGCGGATGAGGTTCTTCCCGCTGGATATCGACCTGCCGCTTAGGCAATTCGGTATAGAAGTCATACTTGGGTTTGAATCGATCAGGCGCTGGTTCAGGCATGCTGACCGGTGGAGCCGGTGGTGGTTGCACAGCGGCTGGCGTGATAGGTATGGGCGGTGGAGCAACCGCGACGGGAGGCTGTTGGAACCGGTCACCCTTGATATAGGCCAACAGTCCACCAAACAGACCGGCCAAAATCAGCGTAATCACCAGTATGCCCAGCCGGCGCACCGATTGGCGGCGTTGCTGGGGCGAGATGGATTTGTAGTCACGACGGATACTCACATAACCTCCGGAGCTGAAACGCCCAACAAGGTAAGACCATTCTTGATGACCTGCCGCGTGGCCAGGCTCAGATTCAACCGGGCATCGCGCAGGGCATCATCGTCCACCAAAACCCGATGTTCGTTGTAATAAGTGTGGAAAGCGTTAGCCAACTCTCGCAAATAGTGCGCTAATTGATGCGGCTCGTGGTTGAGAGCAGCGGTTTCCACTGCTTCCGGGTAACGGGACAAGGCGACCAACAAGTTCTCTTCATGCGATTCGGTGAGACGCGCCAGATGCGCCTGACCGCGGCTTTCATCACGTGACAGCCCCTTCTCGCATAATTGCCTCAGAACGCTGCACACCCGGGCGTGAGCATACTGAATATAATAAACCGGATTGTCTTTGGACTGCGATTTAGCCAGATCAAGATCAAAGTCTAAATGTTGCTCGCTCTTGCGCATGATATAGAAGAAGCGCGCAGCATCGTTGCCGACCTCCCCACGCAATTCACGCAGAGTGACAAATTCGCCGGAACGGGTGGACATTGGCACTCTTTCACCATTGCGGTAGAGGATGGCAAACTGCACCAGCAGCACGTCCAAACGGTCGGGATTCTCCCCCAGTGCTTGAAGCGCGGCCTTGACCCGGGGGACATAGCCGTGATGATCAGCGCCCCAAACATCGATCACCCCGTCGAAGCCGCGCTCGAATTTTTCCAGATGGTAGGCGATATCAGAGGCGAAGTAGGTAGTCTGGCCGTTTTCCCGCTCCACCACCCGGTCTTTTTCATCACCGAAGGCGCTGGAGCGAAACCACAGCGCCCCCTCTTGTTCGTAAACATAGCCGGCATCGCGCAGCCGGTTAAGGGTCTTGTTGACGGCACCGGATTCCGCCAGGGTGCGCTCTGAGTACCACTCGTCGTATACGACGCCGAATTCTTTGAGATCATCGCGGATATCATCAAGAATGGTATTCAGGCCCAGCTCGAACAGAAAGCGATAGCGGTGATCACCCAGCAGGGTGCGTGCACGTTCGACGAGAGCATCGATATGCGCTTCCTTGTCGCCAGGGGTCACTACGTTGCCAGCTGCATCACGGATTTCATCCAGGGGAAGATCCTGGAAAATCCGCTGCGCCGAAACCGCATATGCGCCGCCATGTTCCGCATAGAAACGGACGGCAATTTCACGTAGATACTTGCCCTGATAACCGTTGCTGGGAAACCGGAATTTCTCACCGCAATGTTCCAGGTAACGCAGCCATAGACTGGCTGCCAGAATATTCATCTGCCGGCCAGCATCGTTGACGTAATACTCACGGTGAACGTTATAACCTGCCGCTTCCAGCAGGTTAGCGACGGTGGCGCCAAACGCTGCACCGCGTCCGTGGCCTACATGCAAGGGGCCGGTAGGATTGGCAGAGACGAATTCCACCTGGACACGCCGTCCACCCCCCCCTGTGCTCCGGCCAAAGTCATCACCACGCTGTAGAATCTCGCCCACTACCGCTTGATAGGCCGTGGGTGCCAGGAAGAAGTTGATAAAGCCGGGACCTGCAATGTCGACCTTGGCGATTTGCTCGGAAGCCGGTAGCGCGGATCGGATGTGTTCGGCCAGCTCGCGTGGCTTGCGGCGCGCCGCTTTCGCCAGCATCAACGCGATGGTGGAGGCATAATCGCCATGCATTCGGTCGCGGGCGCGCTCCAACGGAATCGAGGGCAGCTCAATGCCAGCCAGTACCCCATCCTGGCGGAGCCGCTGGAGCGCCTGAGTAATAAGAGATTGAAGGTGGGTTTTCAAGGAAAAAGGCTCATAGGTTTTCCGGTCAACTGATCATGCCGAGTTTGAAATGGTAGCTGATGAATTTTTTGAATTCATTAACAATCTTGAACGAATCGCGCAGCACTTCCCGTTGCAATTTATTGAGATCTTTAGGATTCAGATAATTGTCCTGTGTCCGTCCTTCCCGGATTTTCCGTAAGCCAGCTTCGGCACGCAAGGTGGAAAGGTAGGTGAAGACTTCGATCAACTCAATGCCAAAGGAGGGTTTGAAGAGGTTGCGCTGGCTCAAGGCGGTAATCCGGTCCACCGTGTTGGTTTGCGGCAGGCGGTATTCCAGGGCCAGGCTACGGATACCATGAACGATGGGGAAAATACCGCCTTTCTTAATATCTAATTCATCGCGGTCTTTTTCGACGACAAAATTAGTAAAAAATCCGAGTGGCGTTTCAAACGCGACCGTGGATTTGGCAAACTGGCTGTAGAAAGAGCGATGATCACCGAGCAAGCGATACATATGGTCCTTGACATGGCGAAGTAGATTGTCATCACCGGCTACCGCCATGGCATCGAAAAAGATGGCAAATTGCAGAAAGGAATCGGGAGTTGGGTGAACGATCCACTGAAACAATTCGTCCTTGAAGGCACTCACTGGTTTGCTCCAATATGGATTCGATACCATGATGTTGCCCGGACAGCGCGGGTAACCGAAATCGATCAGGCTTTCAGTGAATTCACGGGTGATCTGCTCTAAACCAAGGTGATTGAAATCGTCGCGCAGGATCAGAGCATTATCTTGATCGGTTTTCAGCACCTGTTCCTCGCGGCCCTCACTGCCCAGTACTAGCAGGCAGGCGTTTTCCATCAGTTCCGAGGGCACCAGCAGGGCGAACAGCTTGCGCAACAGCTTCTTATTCAGCTCCGACACCAACTGCATGATGTAGCGGATTTTGATGCCTTTGTCATGCAAATCGCGGATCACATTGACCAAGTCGCGGCTGGCTCGCTTCAGGTCTTCCTGGGAGCGTGCCCGGTCGATTTGTAGAGCAATCAAATGTGAGTGATTAGACAAATAACTCAGCAGGTCGATCTGTTCGAGAATGCCATAAATGGCTTTACTGTCGCGGATGACCAGGCGGTTGACATTGTGATGGGTCATTCGTAGCAGGGCGTTGAACAGAAAATCATCCGGCTTCATGCTGATTAGTTCATAAGTGGCCAATGGTCCAACCGCATCATCCACTGACTGCCGTTGAATGATGGCAGCCTCGCGTAAGTCAGTGGCAGTGACGATGCCGGTTTCGTCGCCATATTGAACCAGTACCGAGTTGATTTTATGGGCCTTCATGGCCATTGCTGTTTGGTGGATGGATGTCTGCGCTGATACGAAAACGGGTGGATGAATATAGGTATCCTGAATTCTGGCAATGGTAAATGCCGCCAGATCCTGATTGTCGCCGACCTCATGTAGGGCGGCAAGGCGTTGGGAGATCTTCTGCTTATAGAAAGAAGAGAGTTGTGGATGGCTTTGCACCGCTTGCAGGAAAACCGGTCGCGGCATCTGCAAACAGCGGGTAGGCTCGCTGACCACGAAGCTGTGAGTGCCGGCCCCTTCCAACAAGGCGTCAGCATCAAAAGTATCCTCGGCGCCGTACAGAGCGATCACGCACCACATGGAGCCAGCGCTTTTGGCAGCGGCAGCCAGAGACCCTCCGCCTTCCTGATAGGACAGATCAGGATCGCCGTCGATTTCGTAGACCGCGCCGTCGATGATGAAGTACAAACAGGCGGGTATTTCGCCCGCCTTTAACAAAACTTCGCCCGGCTGAAAATGACCAATCTTTAATTCCTTGGCCAATGACGCCAATTCTGTTTCGGAGAGCCGGTTGAATGGAGGCTGGCGGGCAAGGAACGATTTTTGATCGAGGGTAGTCACAGCGGTGCGATTCCGAGAGGCCAAATGAAGAACCCCTTCGCGGCAGAAACCGGAAGGGGCTTTATCTTAACAGGGTTGGCAATATTTAACCCCTCCCGCTCCAACCTTTATCCTTCAGGGAGGGAACGGGAACAAACGCTTAATGGCTAGCCGCGCCCTCAGCGCCGATGCCGGTCTGACAACGCACATCCTGCGCGATGAAGGCTTCATGTTCCTTCTTAGCGCGCTCGCTGGTGTCAGTGATCGAGCCAATCCAGATGCCCAGGAAGGCGATAGTCATCGAGAATAGCGCCGGATACTTGAGCGGGAAGATGGGATCACCCAGTTGCAGAATCTCTTTCCACACCGTCGGACCGACGATCACCAGTACGGTGGCGCTGATCAGACCGAGCCAGCCGCCAATCAGTGCGCCGCGGGTGGTCATCTTGCTGTAGTAAATCGACATCAGCAGGATCGGGAAGTTAGCACTGGCCGCTACTGAGAAGGTCAGGGCTACCAGATAGGCGATGTTTTGCTTTTCGAAGGCAATGCCGAGCAGGATGGCAATGATGCCCAACACCACGGTGGCGATCTTGGAGACCCGCACTTCCTGTTGCTCGTCCACATTGCCATGCGCCCAGACGTTGGCGTACAGGTCGTGCGAGATCGCCGAGGCGCCGGCCAAGGTCAGCCCGGACACCACCGCCAAAATCGTGGCAAAAGCGACCGCTGAAATGAAGCCGAGTAGGATGTTGCCACCGACTGCCGCCGACAGATTGACCGCCGCCATGTTCTGGCCGCCCTTGATGCCGCCGACCGCCGCAGCATCGGCGAACTCCGGGTTGCCGGTCAGCAGCACGATGGCACCAAAGCCCATCAGGAAGGTCAGGATGTAGAAATAACCGATCCAGCCGGTGGCGTAGAATACGGATTTACGCGCCTCAATGGCGTTGCCTACGGTGAAAAACCGCATCAGGATGTGTGGCAGGCCCGCGGTGCCGAACATCAGGGCCAGACCGAGGGAAATCGACTCGATGGGACTGGTCACCAGGGCGCCCGGACCCATGATTGCGCCTTTCTTAGGATGCACTTCCACGGCCTTCTGGAACATCCGTTCCGGGCTCATGCTGCCGTCCGAGGCGAGATACAGCGCGCCGAGGGCGATGATGGTCGCGCCCGACAGCAGCAGACCCGCCTTGATGATCTGCACCCAGG
>DDST01000161.1 GCA_002343485.1 Proteobacteria bacterium UBA2383 | reverse complement strand
GCGCTTTTCACACGCCCTCTAACAGCAATTTGAAGCGGTTGAAGAGGGGCAATTGCCGTTATCCGTGAAAAATTAAGAACCGCGGATTAAAATGTTGCATTGCAACATTAGTCCCGTTATATTGCATTGCAGCACAGCCAGTCGTTCTACAACAAGAAAATGAGGAGCCGGTCATGATCGTCAATTTGTTTAGTAAAGTTCTGGAAACCTCGCAGGTTCTGCCAGATCCGTTGGTCAAGGCCAACAAACTGTTCGTTGAGAATATGGAAAAAATGCTGGTATTCCAGCTAAATGCGCTTAGATCCTATCTGGATATTGGCCTAAATCAGATGCGGGCTGCTGCTGAAGTTACTGATATAAAAAGCTTTCAGGATTTTTGCAAGTGTCAAAGTGAGATTGCCCAAACAGTACAGTACAAGTTGATGCGGGATGGTAAAGCCATGTCGGATATGACCCAGCGTTTCAAGTCGGAAATGGATCATCTAACTCAGGCGGCTCTTCAGGATGTGCTACCCAAGGCAGCTTGAATCACCTGATTCGCTCCAACTGCTACCCCATTCATGCGAGGTAGTGTTATTTATCCCGATCGTTAAATGGCCACTCCTCCAACCATCGCGGTAGCCTTTGAATCGCCTGCAATGCTCGCAGATGCGGTTGCTTTGGCTACCGAGCTGGCGTTACCACTGGTTACTGGGCAACCGCTGGTTCCAGCAGCTATCTACTGGTTATTTTTGGCCAGCGAACGGTTAGAATTGCGCAAGCTTGGAGCCGGTGCACCCGGTCCTATCTATGTCGATTTCACTGCAGGGGTGGCAGATTACCGGCGCCGGTTTGGCGGTGGCCGCCAACAGCCGTTGGCGCGGGCAGCCGGTTTAAAAGGTGTTTCTGCACCGACGGTAGTCGATCCTACTGCCGGGTTAGGCCGTGATGCCTTCGTGCTGGCCTGTCTTGGCTGCCAAGTGCGCCTGATAGAGCGCTCACCAGTGATTGCAGCCTTGTTGCGTGACGGATTGCAACGGGCCGCCCAGGATCCAGATATCGGTAAGATGGTTATTGAACGGCTGAGCCTTCATCATGGAAACGGACAGGACTACCTGCAAGGATTGGATGAAAGCCAGTGGCCGGACGTGATTTACCTGGATCCCATGTACCCCCATCGCCGGAAAACGGCGCTAGCTAGCAAGGAAATACGCCTGCTCAGAGCGCTGGTAGGCGACGACTGCGATGCTCCAGAACTATTAGCCGTTGCATTGACGCGCGTCCGGCGGCGGGTCGTAGTGAAACGTCCAAGGCTAGCACCTGTCTTGTCCGGGCCAGCGCCTGATGCACAGATCATTGCGCCCAATACCCGGTTTGATCTCTATTTACGGCATCCGTAGCCACTAACTATCTGCCGGCGAAGACGGCTCGGGTGCCACTGGAGGCCGGGGATGAACCAATACGGCCGGCCGCGTAACCGGTGTCACCGGCGGATGCGCCAGTTGCCCGTAATCCCGGATGATTCTCTCAACATAGGCCCGGGTCTCGGCATAGGGGGGGACTCCTCCATAGCGGACCACAGCGCCTTCACCTGCGTTATAGCCGGCTAGCGACAAGCGGACATCGCCCTGAAAATAGGCCAGTAGCCAGCGCAGATAGGCCATCCCTCCTTGGAGATTCTGCACCGGATCATAAGGATCCCGTACCCCGAACCGCTCAGCGGTTTCAGGAATCAGTTGCATCAAACCTTGGGCATTCTTGATCGAGCGGGCTTGGGGATTGAAGCCCGATTCTGCATCGATCATGGCCATCACCAACGCTGGCTGTAGACCATAATCGGGTGCCAGACGATTGACCAGTGCTTCAACTTGAGCTTGTTCCGGCGACGTGGGTTTTTTGTTGCGAGCCATCACGGGTGCGGGCGGTTTACGCGCCGGATCAACCGGTTCTGCACAGTTCGCCGGTTCAATTTTGGCGGGGTTATCCACCAGCGCCAGCATCCGTTGAGCCAGTGCGTCGCCTTTCTTCGCCGCCAGCCGGAACCAGGCCGCTGCCTGAGCATCGTTCCGCGTTGTGCCACGGCCATTGGCATACATCCAGCCTAACTGGTACTGAGCCTGGATATGACCACGCCGCGCTGCCGCGCAATAGAGTTGCATGGCGCGATCATAGCTTTGGGCAACCCCTTCACCATGTTCATAGCGCGTCGCCCATTCTGCTTGCACGACTGGAGTTTCCTTGATGAGTTCGATCCAGCCAACGTCTACTAAGTTCGTTCCTTGCGCGCTGGTACCCAGGATGCCGAGCATCCAGAATCCAAGGTATTGATGCCACCGTGTCAAACTGCTTTCCTTTACGCATGATTTTTTGATTTCTCAGTATGCTATGCAAATCTTTCCGGAAATTCCAGCCCTACCTCTATCGGCTTGAAGCCGGTGATGCAAGAAGGGTTACTCATGAAATAGCGTAAAAATAATGACGGAATCCGCTGAGAAACTCTATTTGTTACTGTAGACTCCATAGGTTCTTTTTGAAATTGCATCCATTAGAAAAACCGCTACTTAAATCAAAAGGAGGTCTTGATGGTCAGCTACACGACCGAATCTATCCGTAATATCGCCTTGGCCGGACATGGCGCAGCAGGAAAAACGACCTTAGTGGAATCCATTCTTCATCATGCAGGCAAGCTTGCGGTGCCTGGCTCTGTAGAAAAGGGCAACACAGTTTGCGATTTTGATCCGCAGGAAAAAGTCCATCAACACTCGCTGGATGCAGCGCTGGTCAATCTTGATCACCAGGATACGCATATCAATCTGATTGACACGCCTGGATTTCCGGATTTTCTCGGTCAAGCGATTGCTGTACTGCCAGCGGTAGAGACGGTAGCCGTCGTCATCAACGCGCAGACGGGTATCGAAGTAGTCACCCGGAGAATGATGGAGCGTGTCGCTGAGCGCCATCAATGCCGGATGATCATTGTCAACAAGATTGATGCGGAAAATATAAACTTGCCCGGTCTATTGGAGCAGATTCAAGAAACATTTGGCCGGGAGTGTTTGCCGGTTAATTTACCGGCCAATGGCGGCGCGAGCGTCGTGGATTGTTTTTTTAATCCCTCCGGGGAGAGCGATTTTTCCAGCGTCGACGCGACGCATTCTGCCCTGATCGACCAAGTTGTCGAGGTGGATGAAGAGTTGATGGCGTTGTATTTGGAGCAGGGCGAGGATCTGCAAGCGGAACAATTGCATGAACCTTTCGAAACAGCCCTGCGTGAAGGCCATCTGATTCCAATTTGCTTTGTCTCGGCCCGCACCGGTGCAGGCGTCAAAGAATTACTGGATGTCTTTGCCAGGTTGCTACCCAGTCCTCTGGAGGGTAATCCCGAGCCGTTTATCAAGGGTGAGGGCGAAGCTGTTGAGGAATTGCATGCGATCCCCGATCCGCAACAGCATGTCGTGGCGCATGTGTTCAAGGTGCTGATCGACCCGTTCATCGGTAAGCTCAGCATCTTCCGTATCCACCAGGGAACAATCACCAAGGATAGCCAACTGTTTATCGGTGACGGCCGCAAGCCCTTTAAGGTAGGCCATCTGTTCCAGATCCATGGTAAAGAACATCCTGAAATGGCGGCCGGTATTCCTGGCGATCTTTGCGCCGTCGCGAAGGTCGATGATATCCACCGTGATGTGGTGCTGCATGATTCCCATGACGAGGATCAAATTCATCTGCGGCCGGTGTGCTTTCCAACACCGTTGTTCGGACTGGCTATTCGTGCAGCTACCCGAGGTGACGAGCAGAAGCTGTCTGACACGGTACACAAACTGCTAGAGGAGGACCCTTGCCTGACGCTGGAGCACAATACGCATACCAAGGAAACTGTCTTGCGTGGTTTAAGTGACCTGCATCTGCGTATCACTTTGGAGAAGATGCAGCAGCGTTATAATCTGCAAGTTGAGACTCAGCCGCCCAAGATTGCGTATAAGGAAACCATCAGCCAGAATGCCGAAGGTCACCATCGCCATAAAAAACAGACCGGCGGCGCTGGCCAATTTGGTGAGGTGTTTATGCGCATTGAACCCTTGCCCCGCGACGCTGGATTCGAGTTCGTCAGCGAAGTGGTCGGCGGCACGATTCCGACTTCCTTCCTGCCAGCCGTCGAAAAAGGTGTTCGTGAAGCCTTGCAAGAGGGGGCTATCGCCGGCTACCCGATGCAAGATGTGCGTGCCATCGCTTACGATGGTAAATACCATCCGGTCGATTCCAAGGAAATTGCTTTCATCACCGCTGGGCGAGAAGCGTTCTTGGATGCTGTTAGCAAGGCCCGGCCAATTATCTTAGAACCGATTGTCAATCTTGAGGTGCGGGCGCCGGGGGACTGTGTCGGTGCCATCACCGGTGATCTATCCAGCCGGCGTGGCCGCATTGCCGGCACTGATGCCGAGCCGCAAGGCATGAGTATTATCAACGCTCAAGTGCCGTTGGCCGAATTGGATGGCTACGAGTCGCATCTGAAATCTGTGACAGGTGGCCATGGTTCTTACAGTGTCGAATTAAGTCACTACGATCCGGTGCCGAGTGACATTCAGCACAAACTGCAAACCACTTATAAGAAGCAGCAAGAAGGTTGATTGTCTGGTTCGCAGGCCGGCATTCCGCCGGCTTGCGTTCTGAAATCCCTGTGTTATGCTCAGTTATAAGAATTGTACAAAAAATTTCGCATAATTCTTGACGTTATCAAAAGGCTTGTATAAATTTTACTGGAAACTTGTACAAAATTTGATTTCAACCTGTGTGATCGGAGGTCAGTCATGCGTATTTTTATTGGTAATCTCCGAAATTTTGGTCTTTATCTGCTACCTCTCTCGTTACTAGTGCTTTGCGGTGCTTTGCTGACTGCCTTGCTTTACAATCCGGTTCCACCGGTCCGCCCGGTTGTTGCGTTGTCTGTTCCGGTCCTTGCCAGCGAGGAATACTGGCGTGCGCACGCTGAAGAAATGTTCATAGTGCTATTGGTCGATGCCCTACGCCAAAGCCAAACAATGCGAGAAACCCAGGCACGGACTTTGATGTACCGTCTGCCTTCCAAGGAAGCGTTAGACGGATTGCGAACAGCGCCACTGTTTATTGAAAATGATTCCAGGCATCCGCTTTTGGTGCGGCTGTAATACTCCTCATCTTGATCATTGATTCATGCCCCTGCTCAACGCTGACCGGCTCTCCATCGCTTTTGGAGCTGAAAAACTACTGGATGACGCCAGTTTCCAACTTGATTCCGGTGAGCGGGTCTGTCTGACCGGTCGCAATGGCACCGGTAAAACTACCTTGCTGCGGCTGCTGGCGGGTGAATTGCAACCGGACAGTGGTGATCTCTGGCGTCAGCCGGGTTTGCGTGTCGCGACGCTGGCCCAGGAACTGCCGGCAGATACCGTGGCAACGGCCTTTGAAATCGTCGCTGGCGGGCTAGACGGATTGGGTGAGTTACTGGCTGAATATCACGAAGCAGCGGTGCATCTGACAAACGATGCTACACCAGAGCAATTGCAGCGGGTCGAACGTTTGCAGCATGAGTTGGAAGCGCGCGACGGCTGGCGCTGGCAGCAACGGGTAGAGACAGTGATGACCCGGTTGCAACTACCGGCAGATACGCCACTGAGGGAACTGTCCGGTGGCTGGCGGCGGCGAGTGCTGCTAGGACGGGCGCTGGTGAGTGAGCCGGAGGTTTTGCTGCTGGATGAACCCACCAACCATCTCGATTTAGAAACCATCCAGTGGCTGGAAGAAGAATTGCTGGAGTTCCGGGGTGGCCTGCTGTTCGTCACTCATGATCGTGCTTTGTTGCAACGGCTGGCGACCCGGTTATTGGAACTGGATCGTGGGGTGCTTACCTCTTGGCCGGGCGACTACACCGCGTTTCTAGAAAAAAAAGCGGCGTTGTTAGAGGTTGAAGCCCGGCATAACGCTAAATTTGATAAGAATCTGGCTCAGGAAGAGGCGTGGATTCGCCAAGGTATCAAGGCCCGGCGGACTCGCAACGAAGGCCGGGTGCGGGCATTGCTGGCGTTGCGTGAAGAACATCGTCAACGCCGCGAGCAGACAGGCAAGGCCCGTTTCGAACTGGAACAGGCGGAGACATCGGGCAAACGGGTCATTGAGGCGAAAAACATCCGTTATGCTTGGCAGGATACACCGCTGATTCGTGATTTTTCTGTCCAAATCATGCGTGGCGACCGTATTGGCCTGATCGGTCCCAATGGTTCGGGTAAGACCACGTTATTAAATCTGTTGCTGGGGCGATTGACGCCGGATGCCGGGCAGGTCCGGCTAGGAACGAAACTGGAAATAGCCTGGTTTGACCAATTGCGTGAACGGCTGGACCCCGAACAGACGGTGCTGGATGCAGTCGCTGAAGGCCGGGAAACGGTAGCAATCAATGGCCGCCACCGGCATGTGATTGGCTATCTGGGCGATTTTTTGTTCACTCCCCAGCGGGTGCGTTCTCCGGTCAAGTCCTTGTCCGGCGGCGAACGCAATCGTTTATTATTGGCGCGGCTGTTCAGCCAGCCGGCGAATCTGCTGGTTATGGATGAGCCGACGAACGATCTCGATCTGGAAACGCTGGAGTTACTGGAGGAGCTGCTGCTGGACTATAGCGGTACGCTGTTATTGGTCAGCCACGACCGGGCATTTCTGGACAATGTGGTCACGAGTTGTCTAGTGTTCGAAGGCAGCGGGACGGTGCGTGAATACGTGGGCGGCTACAGTGATTGGTTGCGGCAGCGGCCTGCGCCGAAACCGGCGCCGGTTGCCAAACCAGTTCAGCTACCTAAATCTGTATCGCCGCCCGCGCTGAAGCCAGCGAGACCCGGCAAGCTTAGTTACAATGAGCGGCGGGAGTTGGAACAATTGCCGGCACGGATCGAGGCACTGGAACAGCGTCAGCAGGTGTTGCAAATGCTGACCGCCGATCCGGCATTCTACAAGCAGGAATCGGAAACAGTGGCCCAGCGGCTGGAGGAGTTGCGGGCACTGGAGGCAGAATTGGAAGTGGCCTACGAACGCTGGGCGGCGCTAGAGGAATAAATGATTTTGGGCCGTCCTACCGCTTTATGGCTGGAAATATTCATAACGTCCCTTGCCATTCTTCTTGGCCTGATACATGGCAGTATCGGCATAATGCAACAGCAGGGCGCTTTCAGTGGCGGTGTCGGGGCATAGGCTAATGCCGATACTTGCCCGGGTATGGACTTCGTGGCTTTCTAATTCGAAGGGTTTATCCAGAGCCTGGATAATTTTTTCCGCAATAATGCCTGCATGCTGAGGGTCAGTCAGGTTCTCCAGCAGGATAGCGAATTCATCGCCGCCGATGCGGCATACGGTGTCTCCGGTGCGTAGGCAGGCAGTGAGCCGGCGGGCAACGCTGCGTAACAATTGATCACCCATCCGGTGGCCTAAAGTGTCATTGATTGGCTTGAAACCGTCCAGATCGATAAACATCAAGCCAGCACGGTCCTGGCGGGCCAGTGTGCTTTTTACAATGAATTCTAGGTGTTCATTGAAGTAATAGCGATTCGGTAGGCCAGTCAAGGCGTCATAATGCGCTAATTGATTGAGGTGCCGGTTGGAATTCTCATGCTCTCTTAGTTTGCGTTTCAGTCCGGTTTCGTACCGTTCAACAAACCCGAGCATGCGGTTGAAACCATGCGCTAGTTGACCGATTTCGTCATGGCGGTTGCTGTCGGCGCGAAGCTGATAATCGTGTTGCTCTGATACCTTGTGCATCAGTTCGGTCAATTCAAGCAGCGGTCGTGTAATCACCTGCTGTAAACGGTCCATCAACGAAAGAGCCGCTAGCAAGGCGGCCAATACAATTAGAATGACCACACCCATAAAGCCCAGGAGACGCTGATACAGGGCATTGAGACTGACTTTCAGATAGATGAATCCGGTCGATTGATTAGGTAATGGGATTGGTTCAAATACCTCCAGGTATTGCCAGCTCAGCGTAGAGGTCGTCGCTAGACGAAGTGATTTTACCGGAGCATCGGTAGTAATAGAGAGGCCGGTGCTCTTGTCGTAGGCCGCAATAAGCTGGCCATTGGGAAGATAAAAAGCAGCTTGGATGATACTAGGATTGAAACGCAGGCTTTGCAGTAGTTTTTGAGCAGCTTTTTGATCTTCAAACACTAATGCCACGCGGCTATTCTCACCCAAGATATGAGCCATGATGAGTGTGTCATGCAGCGAATTTTGCTGAGAGGAGAAAAACCCCAGACTGGCTAGCGACAAATTGACTAACAGCATGGCCGATCCTAAGGAAACCCATTGCGTGGTCCGGAGTTTGCCTTTGATCGAGAGATTGTTGAACCAAACACCCAGAGATTTCATTGAGTCTGCCATGTATAAATCGAATGCCATTTTTATTATGTGACATAATACTCAAAATTGATAGGGTGTCGTAGGCTAGCGCCGATGCGTGCCGCTGCTTGAACACCAGAGGCCAATGCAAGGCACCGGGAATGCTGGTAATGCTGGGGCGGCAGTATCTTTCCAGTAACGGTGTAAGCCGCCGGTCCCGGTCAGTGTCTGGGGTTTTCAGGCGGCAGGCAGAGGTGACTTTCGAATTTATTCGCTACTCGCTGAAGTGCGGTAGGGATCCTCGGCCTTTAGGCCGGGGAGGGTGTTCAACCACGCATAATTGCATCAGGGTCGCTGATCGCCGCCCGCCAGCTTGGAATCAATATGGCGGCAATGTAAGGCAACACCGTGATTGCCAGTAATACCAGAACCTGTTGCAGGTTTATCACGGGTGTTAATTGAAAGTCAGGATACAGCACTGCCCAGCCTTTCAGCACAGGAGTGAATAGTTGGGCACCGCCGTGGAAAGTTTGCCAATAGGCCAGAACATAGCCGCCAAGAAAGGCAGTCAGCGAGAGTAATGTTCCTTCCCAAAGTTTCATGATCAGGATATCGCTGGTTTCCCAGCCAATTGCTTTGAGAATGCCAATCTCGCGCTTCTCTTCGGCGCTCAATCCAGCGGCCTTGTCCCAAGCCAGAATGATGAACGCTAGCAATGACCCGCCCAGAGCGACGAAGATCATGCCTTCGCGCCAATTAAATATGGCGTCGTAAGTGCGCAATATCTCGGTACGCAGGATTGGGCGGCTGCTCGGCAAAGCCAGAGCGATCTTTCGGGCGACTGTAGGTGCTTCCCGAGGGTTGCGCACCGTCAGCACGGCATCGGTGAAAACATTCGGCGGGAGTTGGAACAGTTGCCGGTAGCCCGCGTTGGAAAGCAGCAATAGGTCCGCGCTCAACAATTCCGAGGCGGAGTCCAGTACTCCAGTAATTTTCAACGGTAGCGGTTGGCCGGTGGCCATGCGCAAGCTGAGGTAATCACCGGTGCCAATCTGGCGAACGCGCGCCAGCGTTGCACCGATCAGGATTTCATCTGCGGCCAACCCCCGGTTTGGCGCGGCCATTAGAGTGTAATTGGCCTTAATGGTGGGATCGTAGTAATAACCCCACAACCGGCCTTGTACAGAACTGACTCCGCGAATGCGCTGCAACGATCCTAACCAGTCCGCTGGCAGCAGATCATGGCGGCCGGCTACCAGTTTTTGTACGATGACTGCGGGCGCATCTTGTAACAGGAGCACTGCTTCGCGCCGCAATCCCTCGCTGATCAGCAGCACTGCACTGAACAGAAATACCAGCAGCGTGTAAACCAGCAGTAGACCGAGATTGCGAGTCTTACGTCGTAACAAAGTAGCTAGCGTGTAGTCGATGAGGTATTTCTGCCGTTCAAAAAAAATGCGCATGCCTTTTTCTTGGATTAGGTTCCTATTAACTCCGGTTTCGTATGATAACCGCGTGGGGTATAGACCCATTTTCCGGCCTGCCGGGTTTCGCTGTTGCCAACTATAACAAGGGACAGCATATTGAGCGGTTCGGGGTCAAGTTCACCGAGAGTGGTCACTGTGAGTTGCTCGCCCTTACGGGTGATGTTAAAGGCGACGATTACTGGAGTTTCTGGTGTCCGGTGACGCAGCAGAATCTCCCGCGCTTGGAGCAGTTGCCAGGAACGCTTATTCGAGACGGCGTTATAAAAGGCAATCGCGAAATCACCCTGACCGGCCAAGTCGATCCGCTTGGCGATTAACTCCCAAGGTGTTAGCAGATCGGAGAGGGAGATCACACAGAAGTCATGCGCCAGTGGCGCTCCTACCCGCGCCGCCGCCGCTTGCATGGCGGAGATGCCAGGGATGACTTCGATCTCGACCTCTGCCCATTCTGGTTTTGGCTTGCGCGCTAGTAGTTCGAACACAAGGGTAGCCATGCCGTAGATGCCTGCATCGCCACTGGAAATCAGTGCTGTGGTCCGGCCACTGGCGGCTAGATCAAGCGCCAGTGTGGCGCGGCCAATTTCCTCGCCCATCGGGGTTTTGTGGCGGATCTTGCCTTCGGTCAGTTCGCCGAGCAGGTTGAGGTACAAGCCGTGACCAGCCAAGTCGGTACAAGATTCTAGCGCCGTGCGGGCGGCGGGGCTGAGGTGCTCCAGCCCGCCAGGGCCAGTGCCAATGAGGTAGAGACGGTTCATGATGTCCTTGGGATTAATTGGTTACGCTATTAAAGAAAGCGATTGGGTAATCGCGCAGACTAATTACGGTGACCACATAGGGTAGTTTTTATGCAAATAGCGTTGTTCAGCCAGCAGGATATTGAAGGGAATTTCCTGGTGGAGATAGAGCGCGATTTCATCGTCTTGCGCACGAATTACCGTGCCTTCAATATTGATCTGGGTGTTATAGCGGAGATGGAGAGTGCCTTTGATCAACTGGTATAGATGGGGTGCTGGAGTTTTGGGAGCGGCGTAGCGCAAGCCGCGCGCTGAGACATCCATGACCATAAATGCTTTTTTCTTCTCCAAAAACAGAGAAGGATATGCTGTCATCGGGTAGTAGATACGATGAAATTCACGTCGTTCGGCACCTTCTGCGGAATCGGTTGCGGAGGATGAATCTGGCAGGATAGGTGTCAAGTTGCGATCTGTAGTTTTAACAACATCTTCAGATGCCTTGAGCAGGTGACGCTCTTCGCTGCGCAGGAGCGTGGAGGGAATCTCCCGGTTAGGAAGATAGAGAACGATTTCATCCCCTTCAGCCCGTATGACTACGCCTAATATCGGAGCTTGCGCGCCATGGCGGAAGCGCAGCAATCCTGTCACTTGCTCGCCAGGGGCTGGCAGAGTTCCTGAGAGAGCGGCATACCGGATGCCACGCGCTGAACAGTCGATAACGGCATGGCTGTCCTTATTGATCAGTAGTTGCGGGCGCTTAGCAGGGGGAAACTGGAGCCGGTAATACTCGCGTCTTTCCTTTTCGATAGGGATGGTCAGCATGGGTATCGGCAGCTTGGGCGTTAACGATGAAATCCGGCATTTATTGGGTTGTCAGGTGGAGTCTAGCGCAGAAATCGCCTGAATTTCACAGTATAGGTGACCTTCACCGAGCAGGATGTCGACGGTGCCGCCAACGCTGGCTTGATCGGCGCGCCGTAATATCTCTCCCTTGGGATGGCGGCGAGCGATGGCGTAGCCGCGATTTAGCGTAGCCAAGGGACTCAGAGCGTGTAGATGAGCGCTCAGGCTTTGTAAGCGCTGGGTTGCCATTTGCAGGCGCTGGCGGGTCGCTGTTAACAAGCGCTGATCCAGTTCATCAAGCCGCTGGGCGTGATTATGCAGACGCTGACGTGGGTGCAGCCGGTCCAGCCGCCGGGCGAGCTCGTTCAATCGCTGATGTTGCGTATCGAGACGATGGTGTAGCCCCCGTGCTAGCCGTTCATTTAGTAACCGGATCTGATTCAGCCATTCCAGCCGATCAGGACTGGCTAGTTCAGCTGCGGCGGTTGGGGTGGCAGCGCGCTGGTCGGCGGCGAAATCGGCGATGGTGACGTCAGTTTCATGGCCAATGCCAGTGACCAGCGGAATCGTGCAAGCGACGATAGCGCGTGCTACGCTCTCCTCGTTAAATGCCCATAAATCTTCTAACGAGCCGCCGCCACGCACCAGTAACAGCGTGTCGCAACTGCGTTGCCCGGAAGCCTTCCGGATGGTCTGAGCAATGCGTTCCCCTGCGCCAGCACCTTGCACTGGAACCGGGTAGAGCAATACCGGCAGGCTGGGAAATCGCCGGCGCAGCGTCGTAAGCACGTCACGAAAGGCAGCCCCGCTGGGCGAGGTGATGACACCGATGCGTTGAGGAAAGCAGGGTAGGGGTTGTTTGCGCTCCAAGGCAAATAATCCTTCCTGTTCCAGCCGTAACCGCAATTCATCGTAAGCCTGCCGCAGCGCGCCAATACCGGCCTCTTCGAGATATTCGACAATAACTTGAAAGTCGCCGCGTGGTTCGTAGAGGCTAACCCGGCCTCGCATCAAGACGTGCTGGCCGTTGCGGAGACTCTCTCGGAATAGCCAGGCACGGTTTTGGAACAGGGCGCAACGGATTTGCGCCTTGGCATCCTTGAGGGAGAAATACAGGTGCCCTGAAGAGGGACGGGATAGGTTAGAAACCTCACCTTGCACCCAAATGTTTGATAAATGGTTCTCCAACAGCAAACGGGCCGCTTGCGTCAGCTCGGAAACAGTATGAATTGTCTCGGTGGTGGAGGGCATGGCGGTCTTCAATTAGTGATCCGGTTCAAGTAGTGTGCTACAGGTTATGCTGATCAGCTACAGGCATTGCACAGAGATTTGCTCTTTTTGGCCAATGCCCAGACAGTGCTGGAATCAACTCGATTGAGCTATTCCCATATCTGGCAACTCCTAGGATGCGGCTGGCGAAATCAACTGGCTGGGGGTATGATCATAAAGTCAAATTTTTAGATAATTCCAGCTCCCTCACTCTGGCCTGTACTTCGGGCAATGAGGGACGGAGCGAAGGCGCAAAGATAACAATCATTCCTAAATCAGGAGGCATCGCATGTATAAACTTGTCCTCATCCGCCACGGTGAAAGCCAATGGAACATGGAAAACCGTTTCACCGGCTGGGTGGACGTTGATCTGTCCGACAAGGGCCGCGAGGAAGCCAAAAAAGCGGGTCAAACTCTGAAGAAGGAAGGCTATGTCTTCGATGTGGCCTACACTTCGGTGCTTAAACGCGCTATTCATACCTTATGGACAGTGCTGGATGAACTCGATCAGGCATGGATTCCAGTACATCGGAGCTGGCGTCTCAACGAGCGCCACTATGGCGCCCTTGCTGGTCTGAATAAGTCGGAAACAGCGGCCAAACACGGGGAAGAACAAGTTAAAATTTGGCGGCGCAGCTTTGATATTCCGCCGCCGCCACTGGCAGCAAGCGATCCACTTCACCCAAGCCATGATCCGCGCTACGCCGGACTCGACCCGCGTGTGCTGCCAGGTACTGAAAGCCTCAAGCTTACTATTGATCGGGTGCTGCCGTATTGGCACGATGTCCTGGTACCGGCCATTCGTTCGGGTAAACGGGTCGCGATAGCTGCACATGGCAACAGTTTGCGGGCGTTGGTCAAGTATCTGGATGATATGTCGGATGAGGCAATTATCGCCCTCAACATCCCGACCGCTGTGCCCTTGGTCTATGAGTTGGACGCCAATATGCGTCCCATCAAGAACTATTATCTCGCTGACCCGGAGGAACTGAAAAAACTGATGGATGCAGTCGCCAATCAGGGTAAGGCCAAGTAAGGCATCAGATATTAGAAGCATAGGTTGGGTTGCTAACAAAACGGTAACCCAACGTTCTCCCGGAATAACCAAAATTTCCGTGCCCGTCGCGCAATTTCCAGATCATTCCCGTTGTCTTAAACCGGCATCATCCTGATAATTTCTCTTTTGCGTTTTATCCCTCACCTTGAGCATTTCGGAGCGAAGATGAGTGCTGCAACCCGATACGGTCTGGCGTTGGCGCTGAGCTTTTTGGCGGGTATTTCACTGACAACGGTTTACGCTGGCCGGGCTGAAAAGAGCGTGCCGCCGGAAAGCAAGTTACCGCTTGATGAGTTGCGTACCTTTACCGGTGTCCTCGACGCTGTTAAGCAGGATTACGTTGAACCGATCGAAGATAAGATGTTGCTGGAAAATGCTATTCGCGGCATGTTGAGCAACCTGGATCCACACTCAGCCTATCTGGACGCTGAAGCCTTCCAGGATTTGCAGATTGGTACTTCCGGCGAATTCGGTGGACTTGGCATCGAGGTTGGACAGGAAAATGGTTTTATCAAGGTTATTGCCCCGATCGATGATACCCCTGCCCAGCGGGCCGGCATTCAGGCTGGCGATTTGATTATCCGATTGGATGATACCTCGCTCAAGGGTATGGCCTTGTCGGATGCGATCACAAAGATGCGTGGCAAGCCAAATACGTCTATTGTTCTGACTATTGTCCGTGAGGGGGTAAAAAAGCCATTCAAGGTCAAACTGGTCCGTGAAATTATTCAAGTCAGAAGTATTAAGAGCCGCCTATTGGAGCCAGGATTCGGCTACCTGCGCATCACTCAATTCCAGGCTAAGACTGAAGTAAATCTTCAAGATGCATTGCAAGATCTGAAAAAACAGAATCAAGGCACACTCAAGGGACTAATCCTGGACTTGCGCAATAATCCTGGTGGGGTGCTGAATGGCGCAGTCGATGTGGCTGACAATTTTCTCGATGAGGGTGTCATTGTGCAGACCAAGGGACGTGACCAGGACTCCGAGCAAACCTTCAAAGCTACTGCTGGTGATCTGCTTGAAAAAGCGCCTATGGTGGTGCTGGTTAATGGCGGCTCGGCCTCGGCTTCAGAAATCGTCGCTGGCGCGTTGCAGGATCACCGGCGGGCACTGGTTCTGGGTGAGCGCACCTTTGGCAAAGGCTCGGTGCAGACAATTTTGCCGCTAGGTAACGGCACAGCGGTCAAGCTGACCACTGCCCGCTACTACACTCCGAATGGCCGCTCGATCCAAGCAGAGGGCATTAAGCCTGATATCGAACTCAAGACGCTCAAGGTTGCAGACGAAATCGCCGATACTGGCCTCATCAAGGAAGCGGATCTGACCGGCCATTTGCAAAATGATGGCGGTAATGGCGCTGCCCCGGTTCCTGATGAAACTGAATCTTCGCCTTTGCCTGCACCCCAGACCACTGTAGGCGCCAATAGTGAATTGGCGAAAAGTGATTACCAATTATATGAGGCGCTGAACATGCTCAAGGGCATGACTTTGTTGCAAAGCCACAGTGCCCATCCGCAATCTCCTCTCCCGGAAGAGGGAGCAAAAGGTTAAAAGAATCTCCTATTGATGTGGATTGGATGCGTGGGCAGTGGTAACCCAATATGATCAAAATTTATCAATCATTCAGCGTAACCCAACGCAATTAACTGATTGGTCTGTTTTCTGTTTAAGGAGCGATCCTATGGTTCATGTGCTGGTCCCTCTCGCCCAAGGCTGTGAAGAACTGGAAGCCGTGACGATTATTGATCTGTTGCGCCGGGCAGGCGCCGGGGTGACAGTCGCCGGACTGGAAGATGGCCCAGTCACTGCCTCACGCGGAGTCGTCATTATGCCGGAAACGACTTTGGAGGCAGTGCTGGACCAGGATTTCGATCTAATCGTTTTGCCAGGTGGCCTGGGGGGTGCCCAGCGACTCGAAGCAGATCGACGGATTTCTGCATTACTGCGGCGGATGACGGAACAAGGCCGTTACGTAGCAGCTATCTGCGCCGCGCCGAAGGTGTTGGCCAGTGCGGGTCTGCTCGAAAATCGTGAGGTCACGGCTTATCCAGGGATCCTTGATGATCAGGCCGGTGTCCGGTTGAGCAGCGCTGCCGTAGTGCGTGATGGGACGTTCATTACTTCACGTGGCCCTGGCACGGCGATGGATTTTGCCTTGACCCTGATCGAAACGCTATGTGGCCGCCAGGTGCGCGATACTGTGGAAGCGGCATTGCAACGATCATAGATGGGCAGCGATCAAACATCCCATGGCCACGCGCTGATCAGTAAACCAACACCGATCCCGCCTAACAGCCAGCTCAGCAGCGGCGCGTGCCACAATTCAACACCATTTTGAGCATCGAATCCGAGAATTATAGCGGCGCTGACGATCAGAGCTGCTCCGGCAGCCGCGTGGAAATTGCGCCGGCTGGCCCGGTACACATCCTGCCGCAACTGGTCCAGTTCTTGTTTACGCAGACGGACGGCTAAATCCCCGGCGTTTGCCTGCTTGAGCAGGCCATAGATCATATTGGGTAAATCGGGGGTCTGATCTGTCCAACGTGGGATGTAATACTTGATGCGATTAAGCACCGAGCGTGGTCCGATCCTATCGCGCATCCACTTTTCCAGGAAGGGCTTAGCCGTCTTCCATAAATCCAACTCTGGATCGAGTTGCCGGCCCAGCCCTTCGATATTCAGCAAGGTCTTCTGTAGCAATACTAATTGCGGCTGTACTTCCATGTTGAAGCGGCGAGCAGTCTGGAATAGCGTCAGCAGGAATCCACCGAAAGAGATGTCCTTGAGGGGCCGGTCAAAGATCGGTTCTGATACGGTGCGAATCGCTGACTCGAATTCGTCGACCCGGGTTTCCGGAGGCACCCAGCCGGATTCGATATGTAATTCTGCGACCCGCCGGTAGTCACGTTGAAAGAACGCCAGGAAATTCTCGGCTAGATAGTGCTGATCGGTGGGGCTAAGAGTACCAATGATGCCGAAATCTACGGCGATATAGCGAGGATCGTCAGGGTCTTCAGCGTTGACGAAGATATTGCCGGGATGCATATCGGCGTGGAAGAAGCTATCGCGGAATACTTGGGTGAAAAAGACCACCACGCCCCGTTCCGACAGCTTCTTCATATCCACTCCGCGTCGCCGTAACTCAGCGATATTGCCGACGGGGATGCCGTGAATCCGTTCCATGACCAACACATTGCGCCGGGTTTCCGGCCAGAATACTTCAGGGACGTATAGGATTGGTGAGTCCTTGAAATTATGCCGCAACTGGCTGGCGTTGGCTGCTTCGCGCACCAGGTCCAATTCGTCGAAGATGGTTTTCTCGTACTCCGTGACTACTTCCAATGGCCGTAACCGGCGGCCTTCCCGCCAGTAGCGCTGGGCGAGACGAGCGATGATGTAGAGCAACTCGATGTCACGGCGGATAATTTTCTCAATACCGGGCCGTAATACTTTGACGATGACCTCGCGGCCATTCAGTAGTCGAGCGACATGGACTTGGGCGACGCTAGCCGATGCGAGCGGTTGCAGATCGAATTTGGTAAATATCGCTTCCAGGGGTTGCCGGTAAGCTTTTTCGATAATTGCTCGTGCTTGATCACCCGCAAACGGCGGTACCCGGTCCTGTAATTTGGTCAGTTCTAAGGCGATATCGTCAGGGAGCAGGTCGCGGCGAGTGGACAGCATCTGGCCGAATTTGACAAAAATTGGCCCCAAATCTTCCAGTGTCAGCCGAATGCGCTCACCGCGCGTCAGATGTAATTCTTCACGCGGTATCCAGTTCCAGGGCAACAGATGCCGGAGGAAAGCAATGGGTCGAAATAAATGAGTGGCTAGGATAATGTCGTCCAGACCGTGGCGCACCAAAACCCGGTTGATATGCAACAACCGTAGCAGTTGGGCAGGACCGGGAATGCCTCCGGCACGCATGGGCGGGAGCAGGCGCTAGATCGGGTTGCCGCCGGCCAGTTGCCGGCGCAAGCGAATGATGCGCGCTTCAAGCCGATCTACATCTTCACGCAGAATATCTACGGCGCTTAGAAAGGACTCGACGGCAGGGTATGGCGGCAAGGCACGCAACTCTTGTTGCAAGTACTCGCTACAGTCATGCAGGAGGATTGCGGAAGTACGCTGACCCCATTGACGGAATCTACGCCAGAATGTACCGAGTTCATGAGCGAGCGCATCGCCGGTCACTTTTGAGAGCTGCTCTTCCCAGTCGATATCCAATCGAGCTAGCAGGGTCTGAAATTGCCGGCCGGCGTTACTGTCGCCCTCTACGGTAATTTCACCATTTACCGATTGACCACGCCATTGCCGAATCAGCGCTGGTAGTGTGCCGCGAATGTATACGGTAGGTTCGCTTTCGTAGCAGTCAGTTATCCGGATACCTTCCGGTCCAGGAAATAGATAGAGGGTCAGGCCTACTCCTTCCGGCTCGATAGCGACCACCACACCATCCAATCCGGCTAGGTACGGCAGGATTTCTGGATCAAGGCGCAGGTAACGGTTCAGCGCAATCTCCAAACCAGCAGTGATGAATGTTGGGGCCATCATCAAAATTTGTAACCACGATGTACCGCAACAATGCCGCCACTCAGATTAAAGTACTGGCAGCGTTCGAAGCCGGCTGCTTCCATCATGTGCAACAGGGTGCTCTGATCGGGATGCATACGGATGGACTCGGCCAAGTAGCGGTAACTGGCGGTGTCACCAGCAACTAGCTTGCCGAGAAACGGCAATACTGCAAACGAATACAGGTCATATGCCGGCTTCAAACCGGGTACAACGGGATGAGAAAATTCAAGGATGATAGCCCGCCCGCCCGGTTTCAGTGTCCGGTACATCGCCTCCAAGGCGCGTTCCTTGTGGGTGACATTCCGTAGACCAAACCCGATGGTCAGGCAGTCGAAAGTATTATCGGGAAACGGCAGTTGCTCGGCATCAGCTTGCACATAGACGATATTGCCTACTGCACCTTCATCGACCAGCCGTTTGCGCCCTTCATGCAACATGCTGGCGTTAATGTCTGATAATATCACCAGGCCCTTGGGTCCGGCCATGTGCAGCAACCGGTTGCTTAGATCACCAGTACCACCGGCCAAGTCCAGCACCCGGTCGCCTCTGTGAACGCCACAAAGGCTTATAGCAAAGCGCTTCCACAGACGGTGAACACCCAGTGACATCAGGTCATTCATTAGATCGTAGCGGCTGGCGACTGAATCGAAGACACCAGCGACCTTGCGGGCTTTTTCATTGGCAGCCACCGTCTGATAGCCGAAATG
This sequence comes from Proteobacteria bacterium UBA2383, assembly GCA_002343485.1. Lineage (GTDB taxonomy): Bacteria > Pseudomonadota > Gammaproteobacteria > Competibacterales > Competibacteraceae > UBA2383. The sequence continues at coordinate 47,997 of DDST01000161.1, read as the reverse complement.
TGTTGTTTCAGGTTTTTGCATGATTTTCAGGAAGCCTTAACCTCTCACCCTCAATTTTTTCTTCAAAAGGAGGGGAGGGAGTGAAGGATTATACGGAGATCAGTCTTGGCGCTCATGCCCTGTCTCGGCCAGCCGGCGCAGGTAATCTTGCCAGTGACTTTCCTGATTCACGCTCAGATCATACAGGACATCCCAGGAATACAATCCAGTTGCGTGGCCATCATCAAATACCAGCTTGACGGCGTAATGCCCTACTGGTTCGATGGCGGTGATATTCACCTGCTCCTTGCCAGTCACCAGCGTTCCGGCTCCAGGGCCGTGGCCACGCACCTCAGCAGAAGGGGAAAACACCCGCAGGTATTCACACGGTAACTGGGAACGGGTGCCATCCTCGAAGGCGACTTCTAGAATACGGGAGGTCTGGTGTAACTTAATTTCAGTTGGATGAACGCTCACGAACAGGCCTCAAGGGTATGGGAACTCTTCCCTCTCCTGAGGGAGAAGGATTAGTAAGGAGAAGGAGTTTACAGAATATAACGGGTAAGGTCTTCATCCTTAATCAGTTCACTTAGATGAGTGTCTACATAGGCACCATTAACCACTATCTCATCGCCGGAATGGTCAGGCGCCTCGAAAGAAACCACTTCCAGCAATCGCTCCATAACCGTGTGCAGCCGGCGCGCACCGATATTCTCGGTACGCTCATTGACTTGATAAGCGACCTCAGCAATGCGCCGCACCCCATCCATCGTGAATTCTAGCTTGAGATCTTCGGTTGCCAGTAAGGCGATGTATTGCTCGGTCAATGAGGCATCTGGCTCGGTCAAAATTCGTACAAAATCCTCAGTGCTCAGCGCGCTCAGCTCGACCCGGATTGGCAGACGGCCTTGCAACTCAGGAATTAAATCTGAAGGCTTGGCTAGATGAAATGCTCCAGAGGCGATAAATAGAATATGGTCAGTGCGCACCATACCGTATTTAGTCGACACCGTGCAGCCTTCCACTAACGGTAGTAAGTCGCGCTGGACCCCCTCGCGAGACACATCCGGACCACCGTATTCACCACGTTTGGCAACCTTGTCGAGTTCATCAAGAAATACAATACCATTTTGCTCCACTGCTGCCAGTGCTCGCAGCTTGAGTTCTTCTTCATTGACCATCTTGGCCGCTTCCTCTTCCTGCAACAGCTTGAGGGCGTCCTTGACCTTNNTTGCGAGTGCGCGTGCGGCCATTGCTGATGTTTTGGAACAAATTTTGCAACTGGCTGGTCATTTCTTCCATGCCAGGTGGGGCCATAATCTCCACGCCGACGGGTCGCACCGAAATTTCAATTTCGATGTCCCGGTCGTCCAAGTCACCTTTCAGCAGGCGGTCGCGCATCTTTTGCCGGGTGCTGGAATGATCGGATGGTGCCGGTTCATTGGCGAAACCGACGCTACGCGGTCGTGGCAGCAGCGTGTCCAGCACCCGCTCATAGGCGGCTTCCTCAGCAAGGTGCCGTACTTTGTGCATTTCCTCCTCACGTACCATTTTCACCGATCCATCCATCAGGTCGCGAACGATGGACTCCACGTCGCGGCCAACATAACCCACTTCAGTGAATTTCGTGGCTTCGACCTTGATAAATGGCGCATTGGCCAGCTTGGCGAGTCGCCGGGCAATTTCAGTCTTGCCGACACCGGTCGGGCCANNACCCGCATCCGCCGCCAGCGGTTGCGCAGAGCAATCGCTACGGCACGCTTAGCAGCATCCTGGCCAATGATGTGTTTATCCAGTTCCTGGGCGATTTCTCGAGGAGTCATCTCCGACATGGCGAGGCTACCATCCACGGGTAAAGCAGAAATAGGATGACGAACACACCGGGTTTGAACACCGGTTCATGCGCTCGCCAGTTCTTCGAAAGTTAAATTCTCGTTAGTGTAGATGCAGATGCTGGCGGCAATTTTCAATGCCTGCTCGACAATCGTCCGCGCATCAAGCTCGGTATGCTCTAGTAAGGCTTGAGCTGCGGCCTGGGCGTAGGCTCCGCCAGAGCCGATGGCGGCCAGATTGCGCTCCGGTTCGACCACATCGCCGGTGCCGGAAATAATAAGCGTGGCCTGGAGGTCCGCGACGATCAACAACGCTTCCAGACGTCGTAGCAACCGGTCCGTACGCCAATCTTTGGCCAATTCCACAGCTGCGCGGGTCAAATTACCGCTATGCTTTTCCAGCTTACCTTCGAAGCGTTCGAATAGCGTAAAGGCATCGGCGGTACCGCCTGCAAATCCAGCAATAATTTTATTCTGGTATAGCCGCCTCACTTTGCGAGCGTTGCCTTTCATCACGGTGTTGCCTAAAGTCACTTGTCCGTCGCCGCCAATCACCACCCGGTCCTTGCGACGAACAGCCAGCACCGTAGTGCCGTGTAATGCTGAGTCCATAATCCTGCCTCGTTGGTTGTGGGGATTGTACACAATTCACAGTGGTTGTAATGGAGCTGATGACAGAATCATCAAGCGCATCCAGCCAAAAAAAAGCCCCGGTTACAAGGGGGAATGGAACCGGGGCGAATATGGTATCCAGTTTCATCAACCGGATATAGCCCGCTCAGGGAGGGAAGCGGACAGGCGTAAGGGCTTACGCTTACCTTCTAGGATAAGGATAATCCAAAAAAGTTCAACGGGTATTTAGTAAATCAGCATAGAGATCATGCTCATCGGCATCTACGATCTGTACCTTGGTAAACTCACCAACCGGTAATTTTACGCCTTCTTCGATGTAAACTACGCCATCGATCTCTGGTGCATCGGCGGTAGAACGGGCAATAGCCGTTCCCTCTTCCTCATTAATGGCGTCGACCAGCACAGTCAATGTCTGGCCAATTCTCCTTTGCAAGCGTTGGGCGCTGATCGCGGCTTGAAGCTCCATCAACTGAGCCTGTCTTTCCTGCTTGATCTCTTCTGGAACTGGATCGGGCAAAGCGTTAGCGGTCGCGCCATTCACCGGTGAATAGGTAAAGCATCCCACGCGATCCAGTTCTGCCTCGCGCAAAAACTCCAGTAATCGCGCGAAATCGTCCTCGGTTTCACCAGGAAAACCGACAATAAAGGTGCTGCGCAGAGTGAGGTCAGGGCAGATCGCCCGCCAGCGGCGAATGCGCTCCAAAGAATTGCTGCTGTTGGCGGGGCGCTTCATCGCCTTCAGAATACGTGAACTAGCATGTTGCAGCGGTATATCCAGGTAGGGAAGCAGCCGGCCTTCTGCCATCAATGGAATTAGTTCATCCACCTGTGGATAGGGATAAACATAATGCAGGCGTACCCAAATCTTCAATTCGCTTAGCGCGGCAGCTAGCGATGTCAGATGGGTTTTCAGTGGCCGGCCTTTCCAGAAGCCGGTACGGTAACGAACATCCACTCCGTAGGCGCTGGTATCTTGGGAGACAATCAGCAACTCCTTGACCCCAGCTTGTGCGAGCGTTTCCGCTTCTTGCAACACATCGCCAACCGGGCGGCTGACCAAATCACCGCGCAATTGCGGAATGATGCAGAAAGTGCAGCGGTGGTTGCAGCCCTCAGCGATTTTCAGGTAGGCATAGTGCCGGGGGGTGAGTTTGACACCTTGTGGTGGCAACAGATCCAAGAACGGGTCATGCGGTCGAGGTAGGTGGGTGTGTATAGCGTCCATCACCGCCTCGCAGGCATGGGGTCCGGTCACCGCCAGCACACTTGGATGTAGATTGCGCACCACATTGTCCTTGGCCCCCAGGCAGCCAGTGACAATGACTCGCCCATTTGCAGCCAGCGCCTCGCCAATGGCGTCCAGTGACTCGGCCACTGCTGCGTCAATGAAGCCGCACGTGTTGACGATCACCAGATCTGCTGCTTCGTAGTTCGGTGCAATACCGTAACCCTCGGTACGCAATCGAGTTAGGATCTGTTCGGAATCCACCAGCGCTTTCGGACAGCCTAGGCTAATAAAGCCGACTCTTGGTTCACGATCCTTTAGATATTGATTGTTGCTCAAGATCACATCTATTCACACTCATAACTTGCGAGCCAACCCCGAAAACCGCTAGATTATACTATTAACCGCCTAACCAGCACCTCAGTGTTGCTGGTGACAGCTTGATATCGCTCATCCAACTGTGCTTTTAGGATTTCATCCGCCATGAAGAAAGGCATCCATCCCCAGTACCACGAGGTCGTGTTCCAGGATATTTCTACAGACTTCACATTTCTCACCCGATCCACCATGAAGGCCAAGGAGACTATCCAATGGGCCGATGGCAAGGAATATCCGCTGATCAAGGTGGAAGTATCTAGTCAGTCTCATCCATTTTATACAGGTAAGCAGAAAATTGTTGATACTGCTGGACGGGTGGATCGCTTCCGCCGTAAATATGGCCTGTCTTAAGTAGCCGGCTACTCCTATGGGATTAATGCGGAAGATTATGAATTTTCAAAAGGCATCCCTCTGGATGCCTTTTTCCGGCGGCTGAATCTTGCCGGTTGCACAAGGATTTGCTGCAAAGCATCATGTGTTCGACTATCATTGCCTACGTATTTCAAAATGCCGTATAGAGAACTCCAACTTTTTTCCGAACACTGCCGGGGTTGCCATCATTTTGACTGCTAACGCCGGGCTAATGCTGATTTTGTTGCCACCCACTCTGGAGGTTTATGAATGACAACGATTACCTTTAAGGATGATGTCACTGGCAAAGCCGTACAGATGCCGGTGCTGGCGCCGGCTCAAGGCCAATCTGTAGTCGATATCGGCAAATTAGCCAAGGAGTTCGGGTACTTCACTTATGACCCTGGTTTTATGTCCACTGCAAGCTGCCAAAGCGCCATTACTTATCTGGATGGTGACAAGGGCGAACTGATGTATCGTGGCTATCCGATCGAACAACTGGCCGAACAGTGCAACTTCTTAGAAGTCAGTTATCTGTTACTGTATGGAGAATTACCTAACGTTGAGAAAAAGCAGATCTTTGAAACCAGTATTGCTCGCCATAATCGGATTCGCGAGAACCTGCGCCGCTTCTTACATGGCTTTAATTATGATGCTCACCCGATGGCGATGATGGCAGCAGTGGTGAGTTCGTTATCCGCCTTTTTCCATGATCGGCTTAATATCCACGATTACGAACACCGCATGGTCACTGCTCGTCGGTTGATTGCCAAGATGCCGACTATTGCCGCTGCCTGCTATAAGCACAGTATTGGTGATCCCACGATTTATCCTCGCGATGATCTTAGCTATACCGGCAATCTGCTGTACATGATGTTTAGTCTTCCCGGCAAGCGTTATGAGGTCAATCCAATTGCTGAGCGGGCGCTGGACGTATTGTTCACCTTGCACGCAGATCACGAGCAAAATGCTTCCACATCTACTGTGCGATTGGCGGGCTCTTCAGGCACCAACCCTTATGCCGCAGTCGCTGCCGGGATTGCCTGCCTATGGGGGCCAGCGCATGGCGGTGCCAACGAAGCTGTTCTCCGCATGCTCGATCAGATTGGCGACGTTAAGAACGTCGATAGCTTTATGGCCAAGGTAAAAGATAAGAATTCTGGTGTCCGGTTGATGGGGTTTGGTCACCGGGTCTATAAAAACTTCGACCCACGCGCCAAAATTATCAAGGATATCTGCCATGAGGTGCTAGATAGCTTCGGTCATGACCCGCGCTTGGAGTTGGCGATGCGTCTGGAGGAAATCGCCCTCAGCGACGATTATTTTATTGAGCGTAAGCTGTATCCGAACGTGGATTTCTATTCTGGCATTATCTATAGCGCGTTGAAAATACCGGTTGAAATGTTCACAGTGATGTTTGCTATCGCCCGCGCCGCAGGCTGGATCAGTCACTGGATTGAAATGATCAGTGAACCTGACATGAAAATTGGCCGGCCCCGCCAGCTCTATATCGGCCCAACCCGGCGCGATATAGTTGCGCTGGAGAACCGTCTATAAATTAGAAAATTAGTTTTTGTTAGCCGTTGCCCTCTCCCCTTAATGGGAGAGGGCATGGAATTATTGGCCTAGCCACCTTGCTTGTTAGCATTTTTACGCGACTTGGAAACAACAGGCTTTTCTTCAACGCGAGCTACTTTGGTTTTGATAGTTGGGTGTTGATTGTTTGCCTTAACAGTCGCTGTCGGCGCCAGCTTGCCGCTTTTGACTACCTTGCCGGTTGATTTGCTAGCCAAAGCGTTTTTACCGGTTGCCGAAACTGATTTTGTGGGCGATTTAGCACTCGTTACCTTACTGATTGCTGCCTGACGAGAACTCAGTTTGACAGATACGATGCGTACTCCTTTCCCCTTGCTTGTTGTTGCTAATAATCTTGCCGCTGCTGGGGTGCGCTGGACGATCACCGGTGTTGGTTCCGGTTTCATCGGTGGTGGCGACGCTAAGCCATAGCGGGCGAAACCGTAATCGAGTAGAGTGCGGGCATCTTGCCACAAGGTGCCACTGTTGGGGCTATTAAGGATGGCAACGATTAACCGGACGCCACCACGGTCGACTTCTCCGACAAAACAACGCCGTGCTTTAAAGGTAAAACCCGTTTTGCCGCCGCGCGTACCTTCGTAAGAAACCAGCAACTGATTATGGTTAAGGACTGGCACCATCCGCCAGTCGCCATACAGTCCTTGTCCTGACTCGATACGCAGTGCCGCGCTGCGAGTGCGTACAATATCCGCAAAAACCGGATGGTTCATCGCTTGGCGAAAAATCAATGATAAATCATAGGCCGTAGTGTAGTGATCGTCATTCGGCAAACCATGTGGATTTGTAAAATGGCTATCACGCGCCCCGATTTGCCACGCCTTCAAATTCATCAGTTCGGCAAATCCGGATACTGAGCCGCCTGCCGCCTCGGCCAGGGTTTCGGCAGCATCATTGCCCGATTTGAGCATGAGCCCGTAGAGCAAATCCTGGGCTAAGGCAACCTCACCGGCGCGCAAGCCAATTCGACTTGGTGGTGCACTGGCTGCTTGCCGGCTGACGGGTATTCGTGTGTTCACATTGATGTGTTCCAGCGCTACCAGCGCGGTCAGCACCTTGGTAGTGCTAGCTGGCGGTAAGCGCAGTCGCGGTTCCTTAGCGAATAGAATCTCGCCCGTGGCAGGGTTCATCAGCACTGCTGATCGGGCGGCAATCGTTGGCGAAGCCAGAGCGATACCTTCCTGCGCTAACACCAAGCTGGCCGCCATCGATAACACAGCGACAACTCCTATCCGAAATTGCAATTGCCAGACACAAAAACTGTTCAGAAAAAATCGTAAGGACATGCGATTGATCTCCCTCCATGTTCAGTTCGGGTTGGGTAGCCAAGAATTTCCGGTGGTCGCAAACCCATTGCCATATTCGTATACTTAAGGAGGAACATGGTTTCTTTATTTTGGTCCAAAAAAAGTTATTAGACTAGTGTCTTCTTAAGGTGCTTCGGGTTTTTGGACAGATGTCATTAACCAAACCTGCCCATCCTCAAAATCTTTAGCGATGCGATCTGCGGGTGGATCAACAATTAGCGTGCCGTAGAAATAATAAATCTCGAATGATGTGGTTAAGTCGCAGGCCGCGTTGTTCAAATTTGGTCATGGGGCGCCAATCTGGGCGTGGTGCAAATCCATTCCCGGCGATGGTATTCACTAGTTCGGGAGTCGCATTGAAAATATCTAGCATTGAAAGAGCGTAGTTCTCACAATCGGTTGCTAGATGTAATTGCCCGAGCGGCTTGAGTTTATGAACAAGTAATGAGACGCGTTGCGGTTGAATAAACCGGCGCTTGTGATGACGTATCTTAGGCCAAGGATCGGGAAAGAAAATCTGAATCCGATCAAAACAGTTATTCGGCAACTGCTTTTCGAGTACCTCGATGGCATCAGCGCACATCACCCGCAGATTGGTTAGTTGCAATTCTTTCGCTCTTAGTAGTAGGTGTCCGACGCCGGGTCGATGTACTTCGATACCTAGATAGTTTATGTCTGGATGTGTGGCTGCCATAGTGGCTAATGACTCGCCATCACCAAAACCAATTTCCAGAACCCATGTTGCGCGCCGGCCAAACAAGCTCTCCTGATCAAGTAATACTGTGCCGGATTCAACTCCAAACCGTTCCCAATATTCTGTGAGCGCTCGTTGTTGGGCTAAAGTCATTCGTCCTTCGCGCCGGACAAAACTGCGAATCCGCGACAGGGATATATTATTGGTATTCGAATCATCTGAAGTTGGTATCATATAATATGCAATTTATTAAGTGTGGATGAAGTGTATTTCAATACCTAGGAAATACGATCATTAGAGTCAAAAGATAACTCAAAAATCAAAAGATAACTTATCTATCTCTTTTAAAGATTGCAAAATGATTGCAGGTAGAAAAACAGATGCTTTATAATGACCAATTAGCTGAAATTACAGCTTTCCATGAAATGAACAGCTTACTGCGGTGCGTAAAAATCATGAGCGACACGATCAACGATATTCTCGATTCTTCTTCACTCGATCAGCTGAATACTCTGATCAGGAGAGCACAAGAAGAAATCGAACGCAAAAAGGTGGATGAAATTCAGATGACTCGTCATCGATGGATCGAGGAGGCTAGGAACTTTGGTATGTCGCCAGAGGAAGTATTGCAATACTCTGGGCGTAGGAAAGGCAGGCCCAAATATCGTAACCCGGCTGATCCTGATCAAACCTGGACCGGTCGTGGTAAGATGCCAAGCTGGCTAAAGAACGCATCAGATCCAGAGGCTTATCGCATTCCTGAGTAAAATCCGGCTTACTCATAACTCTTCGCCAAATCGAGACCACTCAAATCTTGCCAAGAGCTTATTTTAGCGTTAGGATTTTTCTATGCTAGTCTATTTGGATTCGGGTAGATATTGAAAAATTGCAAGCGGGTGTAGTTCAATGGCAGAACCTCAGCTTCCCAAGCTGATNNTCGATTCCCATCACCCGCTCCAGAAAGTCAGGGTTACGTCGCTACGTAGCCCTTTATTTTTTTTGCCATGGCTTCTCCTTCCAGCATACCTGAAAATACCTTGGTGTTGGCTTGGCCAGCCACCCCTATCTCCAGATGATTTCCTGCGAGGAATGCCCTGCTATGATTCACGTTGCTATTGCCGGCGCTGCTGGCCGCATGGGCCGTAACTTACTCGACGCCTGCCGTCAAGTTGAGGGGGTCCGCTGCACCGTTGCCTCGGAGCAGGCCGATAGCCCATTTATTGGTGCTGATGTGGGAGAACTAGCCGGTATCGGTCGCCTGGATGTGCCTATTACCACTGATTTGACACCTTTCATTGACCATTTTGATGTGCTGATCGACTTCACCCAGCCAATGGCAACGCTGACTCACCTGGCTTGTTGCCGATCTGCGGGCAAGGCAATGGTGATCGGTACCACCGGGCTTTCGGCTGAACAGAAGGCAGTGATCATTGACGCTGCCAATAGCATCCCCATCGTTTTCGCACCGAATATGAGCGTTGGGGTCAACGTCTGTTTCAAACTGCTGGAGATGGCAGCACAGGTCTTAGGAGACGAGGTGGACATCGAAATCATCGAAGCCCACCACCGGCATAAGGTGGATGCGCCTTCCGGCACAGCTCTAGCGATGGGTCAGGTGGTCGCCAAAACGCTTGGAAGGAGTTTGGAACAATGCGCCATTTACGGCCGGCATGGCGTGACTGGCGAGCGTGATCGCTCTACCATTGGCTTTGCTACGATTCGTGCTGGCGATATCGTCGGCGAGCATACCGTGATGTTTGCTGATGCAGGCGAACGTCTGGAAATTACCCATCGCGCTTCCAGCCGAATGACCTTTGCTAAGGGCGCGATCCGAGCTGCCGCTTGGCTGGCAGCTCGTCGTAGCCCAGGCCTTTTCGATATGCAGGATGTGCTGGGTTTGCGCTAAGGCGATTAATCGCGCAGTAGTTCGTTAACACCAACCCGGGCACGAGTTTTCTCATCCACCTGTTTGATAATTACTGCGCAGTACAGGCTATGGCTGCCATCGGCAGCGGGTAAGCCGCCAGGTACGACCACCGATCCCGCTGGTATCCGGCCATAGCTTACCTCACAGGTCAGCCGGTTGTAGATCTTGGTACTCTGACCGATGTAAACCCCCATTGAAATCACTGAGCCGCGCTCTACGATTACACCCTCGACTACTTCCGAGCGGGCACCAATGAAACAATCGTCTTCAATAATAGTGGGGCTGGCCTGCAAGGGCTCTAGCACGCCGCCGATGCCGACTCCCCCGGACAGGTGGACATTTTTGCCGATCTGGGCACAAGAGCCGACAGTTGCCCAGGTATCGACCATCGTTCCGGAGTCCACATAAGCGCCAATATTGACATAAGACGGCATGAGCACCACACCGGAAGCAATGTAGGAGCCTCGCCGGGCCGCTGCTGGTGGAACGACACGTACTCCAGCCGCCAGGAAGTCATTCTCGCCATATTCAGCGTACTTGGGGGGCACCTTGTCGAAATAATTGGTGTAGCCATTACGGATGATCACACTGTCGTTCAGGCGAAAGCTCAACAATACCGCTTTCTTCAACCACTGGTTAACGATCCATGTGCTGTCGCGTGGTTCAGCTACCCGCACCTTGCCCATTTCCAGGAGACCGAGCGCTTCTTCTACCGCTTCGCGCAATCCCGCTGGAGCGGTAGCAGGATCGAGTTCAGCGCGGTGCTCGAACGCATCTTCGATAATCCGTTTTAATTCAGTCATCAGTCAGTATCCTCAGGCGCAGACGACGTTCCCGGACTATTGAAGTTTGGGTCAGTCGCAAAAAACCGTCATAATAGAGGGGGGATAAAAATTAGGTTGCAGATTGCTTTGACCTAATACCTGATACCTGATACCTAAATCAAGTCCTGAACAGTCACAGACAGATATAATGAGGATCGCTGGTATGTCCAAAAAGACCGTGGCGGATGACAAGAAGCCGGCCATTACCCGACCTGCTTCAGAGACGAAGAAGGAGATGGGAAGCGTCAGCAAGCCAGTGACCGCTACCATCCAGGAATCCATGCCAGCGCCGGGAACGGCAAAGACGGCAATGGAAGCTAGCGAACAGCCGATGGCTAAAGTGGCCCAAGAATCCACACTAACTTCAGAAGTAGTGAAGGTCACAGTAGATGGCCGCAAACGCATTATCATCGAAGGGGTTAGCCCGGAGATCGATGGCGGACGTTTCCCCATTAAACGCACCGTTGGCGAAACCATCGTGGTTGAGGCCGATGTGTTTACTGACGGTCATGATTCCCTGTCCTGTGTTTTGCAATATCGTAAGACCGGCGAAACTGCGTGGCAGGAAGTACCGATGTGCTTTCTGGTCAATGACCGCTGGCGCGGCGAGTTCCCGGTGTCGGAATTGGGTCGCCATGAGTATGCCGTCCTCGCTTGGGTGGATCACTTCAAATCCTGGCGGCATGATCTGAGCCGCTGGGAGCAGGTTGAGGACATTACGCTGTCCCTGCAAATCGGCGCAGAACTGGTTGGCAAGGCCGGTCAGCGGGTAGCCGGCATGGAGGGTCACTGGTTGACACAGCGTGCTGGGGAGTTAGTGGGGCCGCAGGATTTGGAACAGCGCCGCCAACTGGGGCTGGACGAAGAATTGGCACAGAAGATGTTCCTCCATGCCGACCGGACACTAGCGCTAGGTTACAGTAAGACCTTGAGCGTGGTGGTGGAAGATGAGCGCGCCCGTTTTAGCACCTGGTATGAAATGTTTCCGCGTTCGTGCAGCCCGGTTCCTGGCAAGCATGGAACTTTCAAGGACTGCGAAGCCTGGCTGCCACGCTTAGCAGCAATGGGTTTCGATGTACTGTACTTTCCGCCGATCCATCCGATTGGCCGGGTGAATCGCAAAGGAAAAAACAACACACTTACCCCCGGCCCCGACGATGTCGGTAGTCCCTGGGCGATCGGCGCCGAGGAAGGTGGTCACAAGAGCATTTTGCCGCAACTGGGGATTTTGGAAGAGTTTCGTGAGCTGGTGCAAAAGGCCCGGCAACACGGAATCGATATTGCCTTGGACATCGCGCTGCAATGCGCGCCGGATCATCCCTACGTTAAGGCACATCCTGATTGGTTCCGCTGGCGGCCGGACGGTACGGTACAGTACGCTGAGAACCCACCCAAGAAATATCAGGATATCTATCCCTTCAATTTCGAGACGGCCGATTGGAAAGCGCTGTGGGAAGAAATCAAGAGCATCTTTGAGTTTTGGGTTGAGCAGGGGGTACGTATCTTCCGGGTAGATAATCCGCATACCAAACCCTTCGCCATGTGGGAATGGCTGATTGCTGAGATTAAAAAGACCACACCTCACGCCATCTTTTTAGCTGAAGCCTTCACTCGGCCTAAGGTGATGCACCGGCTCGCCAAGCTCGGCTATACCCAGTCTTATACATATTACACTTGGCGTAACACCAAGAGGGAGTTAAGCGAGTACTTGGCTGAGGTCTGTCAGGGGCCGGGTCGTGAGTATTTCCGGCCCAACTTCTGGCCGAACACGCCGGATATCCTGCACGAAGCCCTGCAATTCGGCGGGCGGCCGATGTTTATGAGTCGGCTGGTGATGGCGGCGACCATGACTGCTAATTACGGTATTTATGGACCTGCTTACGAGATGATGGAATATGTCGCGGTCAAGCACGGCAGCGAGGAATATCTGGATTCCGAAAAATACCAGTTGCGCCAACGTGGCTTCCAGGATTTGGATGGACCCAACAGCCTGCGCGAGTTTATCGCTCTGGTAAATCGTATCCGCAAGCGTAATCCGGCGCTCCAATCCAATTGGAATCTGCATCTGCATTATGTTGATAACGAACAAATTCTTTGTTACAGCAAGGCAAATACCGACCGTTCTAACATCATCCTAGTGGTAGTGAACTTGAATCCCAATCACACCCAAATCGGCTGGACGGGATTGAATCTGGAGGAACTGGGTGTTGACCCGCATCAGCCGTTTCAGGTGCATGACCTGCTGACCGGTGCCCACTATATCTGGAACGGGCCACGCAACTACGTCGAACTGAACCCGCATCGGATGCCCGCACATGTGTTCCGCGTCCTCAGTGGCCTGCATACTGAACGCGATTTTGCAACCTTCGAAGGCTGAAACCACTCTATGGCAATTAAACCGAAAGGCTGGATGGGCGTCGAAGATCCTCTGTGGTACAAGGACGCTCTAATCTATCAGCTCCACGTCAAAGCGTTTGGTGATAGCAACCACGATGGCATCGGCGATTTCCGGGGCTTGACCCAGCGTTTGGACTATCTCCAGGATCTGGGAGTGGATACGCTGTGGCTAATGCCATTCTATCCTTCTCCACTGCGGGATGACGGTTACGACATTTCCGATTATCAGAACGTTCATCCCCAGTACGGTACACTCGCCGACTTCCGCAATTTCGTCCGTGAAGCGCATCACCGGGGACTTAAGGTGATCACCGAGCTAGTGATCAACCACACCTCTGATCAGCATCCCTGGTTTCAGGCAGCCCGGAACGCGCCTCGTGGCTCGCCACAACGAAATTTCTATCTCTGGAACGACAATGACGACAAGTTTCCGGAAACCCGCATCATCTTCACCGATACCGAGACTTCCAACTGGGCTTGGGATCCAGTGGCGGAACAGTACTATTGGCATCGTTTTTTCTCGCACCAGCCGGATTTAAACCATAACAATCCAGCGGTGGTAAAAGCCGTGACCAAAGTGATGCGCTTTTGGCTGGACATGGGTGTGGATGGACTGCGGCTGGACGCCATCCCCTACTTGTGTGTGCGTGAGGGCACCTACAACGAGAACCTGCCTGAGACGCACGCGGTCATCAAGCAGATGCGGGCCGTGGTGGATAAACATTATCGCAGCCGCCTGTTTCTGGCCGAGGCTAATCAATGGCCGGAGGATGTGCGCGATTACTTTGGCGATGGCGATGAATGCCACATGGCCTATCACTTCCCGCTGATGCCGCGGATGTATATGGCGATTGCCCAGGAAGACCGTTATCCCATCGTCGAAATTCTCGAACAAACTCCAGACATTCCCGACAACTGCCAATGGGCGGTGTTCCTGCGTAACCACGACGAACTGACGCTGGAAATGGTCACCGACCGCGAACGGGATTACATGTACCGCACCTACGCCGCCGATCCACGCATGCGGGTCAATGTTGGCATCCGCCGCCGGCTGGCGCCGCTGATGGATAACGATTCCGGCAAGATCAAGTTGATGAATAGTTTATTGCTGTCGATGCCGGGCACCCCTATCGTTTACTATGGTGACGAAATTGGCATGGGCGACAATTTCTATCTTGGCGACCGTAACGGGGTGCGCACACCGATGCAATGGAGTCCGGACCGCAACGCCGGGTTCTCCAAGGCGGATCCGCAACGCCTGTACCTGCCGCCAATCATGGACCCAATCTACGGTTACGAAGCACTGAACGTAGAAGCGCAGAGCCGCGCGCCTGCCTCGCTGTTAAATTGGATGAAGCGAATGATTGCTGTGCGCCGGACCTGCCAAGCCTTCGGCCGCGGTCGACTTGAAATGCTGCGCCCCGGTAACCGCAAAATTCTGGCTTACATTCGCGCTTTTGCGGACGAAGTCGTGATGTGTGTCGCCAATCTGTCCCGCTCCGCTCAACCGGTGGAACTGAACCTAGGTAAGTTCAAGGGCATGGTGCCGGTGGAGATGCTCGGTCAGATCTCTTTTCCGCCAATTGGCGAATTACCGTATTTGTTAACGTTGCCGCGTTACGGTTTCTACTGGTTCCGGCTGAGCTACGCAGCGCCACCTGCTTGGCATGAGGATCGCTTGCCGGGTACCGAGTTACGAGTGCTCGTCTTGTTCCAAGGCTGGAAAAGCTTCTTCCCCGATCAGGTTGAGCCCAGCCGGCGGGAAATGGCCGAAAATCTGCACCAGCGGTTGGTTCGAGAGGTGCTGCCGGATTTCCTGCCAACCCAGCGTTGGTTCGCCGGTAAGGGTGGACGCATTGAGCGAGTCGAGTTCGACAATTACGACATCTGGGCTGATAAGACTGAGTGGGTATTGGCACGGATTCGGGTTTGGCTAGTCGGACGTGAAGAGCCGCAGGATTATGGGCTACCGCTGGCGCTGGCTTGGGAGGAAAAAGACGACGGTGATGAAGCCCTGCGACCGCTGTGGCCTTATGCACTGGCCCGGGTGCGGGTTCGCGCCCGCATGGGCTTGCTATATGACGCCTTCGCCGACGAGCGATTCTCTCAGGGCCTCATGAAAATGATCGCCCGCAATGCCCGGATTCCACTCGGCAATGGCTGGTTGAAGTTCTCAGCGACTCGCGCCTTTCACGAATTGGCTGGCGACCTGCCAGAGATGCTGCCGGTTAAGCGACTAGCGCTAGACAGCAGCAACACCACCATTGCCATTGGCAACCGGATGCTGCTTAAGGGTTACCGTCGGCTGCATCCAGGTGTCAGCCCGGAACTGGAAATGGGCCGGTTCCTGACTGATGTCGCTGCTTTTGGAAACGCCGCACCGCTGGCTGGGGCACTCGAATATGAGAATGAGGAGGATGGAACTGTCATCGCCCTGGCAATCTTGCAAGGATTCGTCGCCAACCAGGGCGATGCCTGGACCTACACCTTGGATTATCTCAAGCGGTTTTTCGATGACCGCCTGTCTCAGCAGACTGAGCCGGCTGTTCTCGAAGCTGACGAGAGCTCGAGTCCGCATGCTGTTTTCCTCTTGTTTGCCACGACTCTGGGCCGGCGCACTGGAGAATTACATCGAGCACTAGCGCAAACCACGGGTAACCCAGCGTTCGATCCCGAACCGATTACTGTAGCGGATATGACTCGTTGGCTTGATCAGATTCGTGACGAAGTCGAGATGACCTTGGAGCGACTGAAACAGGCTAAGAACCGGCTGCCGGAGCCGGTGCAAGCCTTGGCCGAGCAGGTGCTGGAAGCACAAATCGGCTTGCCACGGGCTGGACGCTACGCTTCACTGGCTGCCCAAGTGCTGGAGGTGCGTGGTGCGGCGGCGGCACGCTCGGTGCAGGTGGAAGCGATGACGCCTCATGCCATGAAGACGCGCTATCATGGCGATTACCATCTTGGCCAAGTGCTAGTCGCCAAAGACGACGTGATTATTATCGACTTTGAGGGTGAACCGGCGCGGTCGCTGGAGGAGCGGCGTGGCAAGCATTCGCCACTACGGGATGTGGTTGGTATGTTGCGCTCGTTTAACTATGCTGCCCATGCGGCACTCCGGCAGGCGACTGCCGATGGCGCCAGCAATCAAGAAGAACTTATCCCTCATGCCCATGATTGGGAACAGCAAACCCGTATGGCCTTTCTGGCCGGCTACACCGAAACAGCAGGAGATAGTCCTGGCTATCCTGCTGATCCTGATCAAGTTCGAGTACTTTTGGAGTTGTTTGCCTTGGAGAAGGCCTGTTACGAATTGCGTTATGAACTAGACAATCGTCCTGATTGGGTGGAAATCCCACTTGGGGGTTTGTGTGAGCTACTATCATTTGAAACGAAGGATGCACCGCGATGAAACAACCAAAAATTCTAGCTTTTGTGATGGCGGGTGGCGAGGGTGCCCGCTTGAGTCCCCTCACAGCTTACAATTCTAAACCTTCGCTGCCGTTTGGCAGCCGTTATCGCATTGTAGATTTTGTGTTGAGCAATCTGCTTAATTCGGGAATTCAGTCAATCTACATGCTGGTCCAGTATAAATCTCAGTCGTTGATCGAACATGTCCGCAAGGCGTGGGTGGTGTCGCCGATGCGCAACGAGGAATTCGTGACAGTGGTGCCGCCACAGATGATGCGCGGTGGTGACTGGTTCCAGGGCACTGCAGATGCTGTTTATCAGAATATCAATTTGATTCAACTTCATAATCCTGATCTAGTGGCCGTGTTCGGCGCCGATCATATTTACCGGATGGATCTCCAGCAGATGGTGGATTTCCATCTGGAGCGGGCGGCCGATGCGACTGTTGCTGCGTTGCCGGTGCCGATCGCCGAAGCCAGTTCATTCGGCGTTATCCATGCCGATCACGCAGGCCGGGTCAACGATTTTCAGGAGAAACCGGCCAATCCGCCGCCCATGCCCTCCGATCCTACCCGTTCCTACGCCTCGATGGGTAACTACCTGTTTGATGCTAAAGTGCTGGTGAAGGCGCTCAAGGAGGCGCATGAACGGGGCGAACACGACTTCGGCCACCATGTGTTACCGAAACTGAAGGATACCCATCGGGTGTTTGCCTACGACTTCGCTACCAACAAGGTGCCTGGAACCAAATCGTATGAGGAGCCGGCCTACTGGCGCGATGTCGGCACGCGGGACGCCTACTTCAATGCCCACCAGGATCTCCTGGGCGAGAAGCCGCGTTTCGATATGTTTAATCCCCAATGGCGGATCTTTTCCAGCAACTATCAAGGACCCGTCGCGCGTCTGCTCGATGCCAGGATTGTCAACAGTGTGGTGGCCGCTGGCTCAATGGTGCGTCAGGCCAAAATTACCAATACCATCATCCGCCGTGAAGTCATTATCGAGGACGATGTGGAGATCGAAGACTGTCTGATTCAAGAATACGTCCACATCAAGCGAGGTGCCCGGCTGCGGCGTGCCATCATTGGCGGTTACAACGTGATCGAAGCGGGTACACACATTGGTTACGATCTTGAGCAGGATCGCAGCCGGTACGAGGTGACCCAGGGAGGCATTACCGTCGTGGGGCCTCGCGAAGTTACCGCAACCATGCAGGCATTTAGTGAGTGATTTAAGGTAATCAGGTATCGGCATGCAGGTTGGGTTAGCACGGAACATGTAAATCAACACCATATGAATATCATGGTTATGGCTTAACCCAATCTGCAAAGCTGGTGTTTTTCTTCGAGTTCGGAGATTGATGAATAAATCCACCATGACCGTTTGGCCGGGCCAGCCGTATCCACTGGGTGCGACTTGGGACGGCGAAGGCGTTAATTTCGCCCTGTTCTCGGAACATGCTGACCAGGCGATACTCTGCTTGTTCGATGTCAAGGGCAAGCATGAGATCACTCATGTTCCCTTGCGGGAGCGCACGGGTCAAGTCTGGCATGGCTATCTGCCAGAAGCCCGGCCTGGTCTGTTATACGGTTATCGGGTGCATGGCCCTCACCGTCCGGAAGAAGGGCATCGATTTAACCCGCACAAGCTGCTGCTCGATCCCTATGCAAAGGCTATCGCCGGCCCGATGCAATGGAGCGATGCACAGTTTGGTTACCGGCTGGGCGGTCGCACTGAGGATCTGAGCATTAATACCCGCAATAGCGCCCCGGGTATGCCCAAGTGTCAAGTAGTGGACAGCGCCTTTTTCTGGGGCGATGACCGCCGGCCACACACCCCCTGGCGCAATACGTTGATTTATGAGTTGCATGTACGCGGTTTTACCATGCGTCACTCCGAACTGCCTGTGGAACTGCGCGGTACTTATGCAGGATTAGCCTGCGGTCCAGTCATCGACTATTTGAAAGCGTTGGGTGTGACGGCGGTGGAACTGCTGCCGGTCCATTACTTTTCCGATGAACGCTTACTGCTTGACCGGGGTCTGCGCAATTTTTGGGGCTATAGCACCCTGGGTTATTTCGCGCCAAATCCCCGATATGCGGCTACCGACAACCCGGTAGCCGAATTCAAAAGCATGGTCAAGACGCTGCATTCGGCAGGCATCGAGGTCATTCTCGATGTGGTCTATAACCACAGCGCGGAAGGAAATCATTTTGGCCCGACCCTGAGTTTTCGCGGTCTCGACAATGCTAGCTATTACCGGCTGGTTCCCGGCCAGCCGCGCTATTACATGGATTACACCGGGTGTGGCAATACCCTGAATACTGCACATCCGCGGGTACTGCAAATGGTCATGGACAGCCTGCGCTACTGGGTACAGGAGATGCGCGTGGATGGTTTCCGCTTTGATCTAGCCGCTACCCTGGCGCGGGATAAAAAGGGTGAGGTGGATCAGGCCGGGACATTTATGGATGTGATCCAGCAGGATCCGCTATTGTCTCAGGTTAAGCTGATCGCCGAGCCGTGGGATGTAGGCGAGAATGGTTATCAAGTCGGTCAGTTTCCAGGCGGCTGGAGTGAGTGGAATGGTAAGTATCGCGATGTTGTGCGTGATTACTGGCGCGGCGAAGGCGGTTTGATCGGTGATCTAGCTTATCGACTGACCGGTTCTGCTGATCTCTATGAACATAATGGCCGTCACCCTCACGCTAGCATCAACTTCGTGACCGCCCATGATGGTTTCACATTGTACGATTTGGTGAGCTACAACGAGCGTCACAATGAAGCGAATGGCGAGGACAACCAAGACGGTGATTCACACAATCGCAGTTGGAATTGCGGGACAGAAGGTGATACCAGCGATCCGGCGATTCTAGCCTTGCGGCTACATCAGCGCCGTAATTTCTTGACGACTCTCCTGCTGTCACAAGGTGTGCCGATGTTATTGGCTGGGGATGAAGTCGGGCGCACCCAGCGTGGCAACAACAATGCCTATTGCCAGGATAATGAAATCAGTTGGTTTGACTGGGACATTTCCTGGTTGCCTGAGAATCGCGAGTTGCTGGCGTTCACACAGCGGCTGATCCAGATTCGCCAGCAGCATCCGACGTTCCGCCGCCGGCATTTCTTCCGAGGCATCCATGGTGAGGGTGTGCGCGATATCCTTTGGTTTAACCCTGATGGGCGCGAGATTGACGACGATGAATGGACGCATGATTACGCCCGTTGTTTAGGGTTGTATTTGCCAGGTGATGGCTTGGGAGACTGGGATGAGCGCGGCCATGTGCTGGAGGATGATGATTTCCTGCTCCTGTTCAACGCTCATCATGAAGAGGTTCCGTTCATACTGCCGGTATTGCGCGAAAACCCTGTATTTGAGGTGTTGATCGATACAGCCTTGCCGCAAGGCCGGCCGATGTATGGCAACCAGCATCCTGCTGAGGAACCGTATCCAGTCCGTGGCCGCTCATTAGCGGTTTTGCAACATCGGCGATTACCATCAACATAGGTTTGCCTAAACTGTTAGCATGAACTAATAAAGCAATGCTTCTTGGCGAACTGTCTCGAAGATGACGCGCTCTTGCAACCACTGTTCAGCCAGATCAGCCAGATCAGCGCCAGCATCCAATGCCAGGCGCAGCCGGTCATCTCCGGCCAGCAGATCAATCGCCGGAATCTCGTCTACGAATTCATAGGGTTTGGCCCGCCACATAAAGACCTCCGGAGCAACTCGCCGGATGCTCTGTAAAAAAGCTACACCTGTCATGAAGGAATCAAATTGCTGGCGGTCTGTGACATGAATCTGTATCCCTCCACACGTTTTTCCGGCATGTTTCTGAAACAGGGGCCGGAAATATAAAGGGCGGAACCGGCACCCGCGCAGGCTCTGCCCAGACAGGTCAGCGGCCAACGCCTCAGGATCGACAGCCGGCGCGCCAGCCACTTCAAAGGGCCGGCACGTTCCACGCCCTTCCGACAGTTCAGTTGCTTCCACCAGGCACATGCCGGGGTAAACCAGTGCCGTATCGACGGTAGGCATGTTGGGTGAGGGATAGACCCACGGCAATCCAGTGTCCTCAAAATACATCTCGCGTTGCCAGCCACGCATAGGCAACACTTCTAACTCACATTCGACGCCCCGCCGGCTCTGCAGATAGCGGGCAATTTCTCCTGCGGTCAAGCCATGTCGATTAGGTAATGGATCGAGGCCAACGAAGGATTCAAAACCAGGTTTGATCAGGTTGCCTTCTGTCGTTATCCCATTGATCGGATTGGGGCGGTCGCACACTAATACGCGGATTCCGGCTTTGCCCGCTGCCTGCATGCATAAGGCCATTGTCCAGATGTAGGTATAGTAGCGAGCACCCACATCCTGTAAATCGATAACTAGGGCATCAAGTCCTCGTAGTTGCTGACGGCGCGGTGTCAGGCTTTTAAATGTCGCGCCGTATAGGCTGTACACTGGCGCTTTTAGCCGCGGATCAACGGCCAGATCCTCAACGTGCTCCATATCTTGTGCCTCGCCACGAGCGCCGTGCTCGGGACCAAAAATGGCGGCAATCCGTGCGCCTGTGGTTGGCAGTAGATCGAGGATATGGCGCAGTTCAGCGTCAACACTGGCCGGATGGCAAACTAAGCCAACGCGAGCGCCGCGAATCTTTTCAGGAAATTCAGTAAGTAATGTTTCCAAACCGGTTTGAACGCGAGACATCAGGTTATCATCCTGCAATGCTTGATAATAAGGTGAATTCTAACGCCAGAACGATTATGTTTTGCTGTCATCGTCCTGTGTTCTTCTGAGAACTGTGAGGAGACATTATTACTGACTCCCTTGTTCCTGCTAAGTCCTTTACCGCCGTCCGGCACTGCAGCGGTTGAATATCGATCTTGACGCCCTATGGCTACCCTATGACCACCATGCGGCCATGCCAACTTGCCCTGCTGGGACTTGGATTTTTGTTGCTGCTGTTTGGATTGACTCTCGTGAATGCAGCTTGGCGCTCACGGACAGTCGAGCATACTGCCAGTCAGGCACTGGTTCGGGAGTTGGGCTTAAGCGATTTGAGTCTTTTTACCGAAGCCCGCTACACTCGCCATCCAAGTCAGGCAGACCGCTATTCTCCTTTTCAAGACCATCCGGCAGCATTGGAGCATTTTCCCACCGGCTCGTTACTGCTGCCCCCACCCAGTCTCAAGCTTGGCGATTAGAAATTAGCGATTAGCCTGGCCTGTTCATCTTTGCGGTGAGCGTCTTCAATCCCAGCCTGAATATCAGGGCAATGATAGCAGCACGGATTGTCGAATCCTCGCCATTATTGCTATGAACAGGCTGAACTGCATTAATCCCAGGGTAATCAATTGAGATGTAGTGCGTGTTCGCTGGGTAATTCATTTTGTAGGAGCAGACTCCCGTGTAGAGGGTTTGGTGTTATCGTGCTTGTACCCGGCCACCTGGATCGAAGCGCCACGGGCTTTCAATGCGCAGCAGATTGGCTTGCTGGTGGAGTTCTGCAGGGAAAGGCGGGTAGGGCGCAGCTAGTTTTACAATACGTTGAGCGGCCCGGTCGAGTTCAGCGTTACCCGATGAATGGAGAATCCGCACCTCTAGCAAGCTGCCATCGGCGCGAATAGCGACCTCCAGCAACGGCCCGGCACTCAAGCTTAGCCGCCGGGCGGTATCTGGGAAATTCATTTCCCCCACACGAGTAACCTTACGTGCCCAGTCTGCCGCATAGAAGCCAGCTATCGAGCGAGTGTCGGTCAAAGTGACACGCTTCATGCGAATGGTTGCCGATTTCTGCCGCTGGCTCTCGGTTTCGAGGCGGGCGACCTGACTTAGCAGGGCAGTGCTGCTCATTTGTCCTGATAGAGGGGGAATCGCAGCGGAGCGGTGGCTCAAAGGCGGTGCAGGACGTTCAGCGGCGCGGGTTGGTTTGGATTTTGTCACTGGCGCGGCAGGTTTTGGGGGCGGCTGAGTTATCTCAGTGTGTCGTTTAGAAACAGGTTTAGGAACAGATTTAGGAACAGGTTTAGGAACAGGTTTAGGANNGGTTTAGGATCTGATTTGGAAATGGGTCCAGGCGTTGGTTTGGTAGTGAGTTTTGGTGCCGGTTTGGGGGTTGGCTTAGGCTCAAGTTTAGAAGCAGGCTCGGGTTTAGGATCTGGTCTGGAAACAGACTCAGGCTTGGACATAGGAACCAGATCTGGATTAGGGTTAGAAGCCGGTTTGGAAGTGAGTTTTGGAGTAGGCAGACGCATGGCCGTCTCAGGTGGCAACAGCACTACTTCAAATTGTTGCGGTGCAGGGAAGCGAAATGTCCATTGGTTTATCGACACGCCGAATAGCAATACTCCGTGCAGCGCCAGTGCCAGCGCCAGCGCCAGCGCCCAGCGATAACTCGCATCGTCCGTCACTGACTGGGCGAAACAACTCAATTCATTCCTCCGCCGTCGTTAACGTTGTAATCGCTTTGCAATAGCTGTCATTAAATCTCCGCCGATGTTCAATCCAAACTGAGCATCCAGCTCCCGTGCACAGGTGGGGCTGGTGACATTGATCTCGGTCAAATAGTCTCCGATCACGTCCAGGCCAACAAACAGTAACCCCATTTCCCGCAGGCGCGGCGCTACTTGGCCACAAATCCAACGATCGCGCTCGCTGAGTGGTATACCCTCACCACGCCCGCCCGCTGCCAGGTTAGCTCGCGTTTCACCTGTTTGCGGAATGCGCGCTAACGCATAGGGGATTGGCTCACCATCGATCAATAGAATACGTTTGTCTCCGGCGGTTACTTCCGGAATATAGCACTGCGCCATAGTCAATCGCCGTCCGTGGGCAGTCAGCGTTTCCAAAATCACATTCAGGTTTGGATCGCCTTGCTGCAAACGAAATACCGACGCCCCGCCCATGCCATCCAACGGCTTGACGACAATATCTGTGTGTTTCTCTAGGAATGTTTTGAGTCGCATCGGTTCCCGGGCCACCATGGCCGGTGGTCCGCACTGAGGGAAATGCAAGGCAAAAAATTTCTCGTTGGCATCGCGCAGACTGCGGGGTTTATTGACAATCAGTACTCCAGCTTTCTCCGCTAATTCCAGCAGATAAGTGGTATAAATATATTCCATGTCGAATGGAGGATCTTTGCGCATCAAGATCACGTTGAGTTCCGCCAAGGGCAGATTCCTTTCGTCGTGAAAGGCGAACCAGTCCTTCTTGTTATCTTGGACACTCAGCCGCCGGGAACGGCCGAAAGCCTGGTTGCCATGAGCATAAAGGTCGGCTTGCTCGAAGTAATATAGTTCCCAGCCCCGGGCTTGGGCCGCCAGCAGCATGGCAAATGTTGTATCTTTCTTAATCGTAATGGCGCTGATGGGATCCATCACTACGCCGAGTTTAAAGGTCATGGGTGCTATCCATCAGGTTAGGCAAGTCTATTCCGGAAATTCAGCATAGGGGATAAACCGCAACTATGATTAAAAAACGCCGGTTCTGTCATGGCGTCAGTGCTATTAGTATGCTAAATATCACACTTAAAAAACCAATGTTCCGTTGCAGCGTGGCGCGCTGCCGGAAAAGCGTGAACCTAAGCACTGACTCTTCTGTCAGTTCGGTGCAAAATGAACCGGTTCCGAATTCCATCAGAGGACAGTGATGTGGCCGATGCGGAAATAACCTCTCCTGCGGCGGCGCTCCAGCCGTTGCATCCCTTCGATGTGCTGCTGCAACTCGAACAACGCATCCGTGAGCGGGCGCCAGTTGAAGCGGCAGGTATGCAACTGTCGGAGATTCGTGGGCGGCTGGCATTGCGCCTCAGTTCATGGAACCTGCTATTCTCTATGGATGATGTTGCTGAAATTATCCCAGTGCCCCGTAATATTACCCGGGTGCCTGGTGTCAAGCGCTGGTTGCTAGGAATTGCCAATCTGCGTGGTAAGGTGATTTCCGTTTCGGATTTACGAGATTTTCTGATCGAACGCCCGACCCAGCGACTCCCCGGTAGCCAGATTGTAGTGGTGCGGGCTGGCGATTGGGATTATGGCCTGATGGTGGATGAAATTGTAGGCATGCGCCATTTCGGGCCGCAGCATCGAACCCCCTCGCTGGACGCAGTGGAGGCGAATTTGCGGCCCTATGTCATCGAAGCGTTCCTGAACGATAATCAACACTGGTTGGCTTTCAATACCGGCAAGCTGCTAGCGGACCCGCGGTTTTTGAATGCGGCCAATTAGATATTTTGGGGCTTTCCCCGTCGGATGCAGGACGGGGCCACGGGATTCTGTTTGATGAGAAATAACAATGCGTGACTCGCGAGATCATTCGGCGTTAAAGGGCTTTTCCGTCACCTATCTGTCATTGCTGGGGGCGCTGGTGCTGTCCATTGTGCTGATGGGCGTCATTTTCATCCTGCTGGCGGGACAGAACGAACAGAACGAAACCCAGTACAACCTGGCTAGTGAGCAACGTTTGCTATCGCGCGCTATTGTCACTGAGGCACTTGAAGCAGCACGGGGCAAGGAAAGCGCATTTATCCGGCTCAAGGACAGCCGTGATCGTTTTGAGCTGATTCTGAATGGCCAGCAGAAAGGCAGCGATACCCTGGGATTGTCGCCAGTGCAGGAGGGCGTGCGGCCGGCCCTGGAAGAACTGACCAATCGCTGGAAACCTATCCGCGATGAAATCGACAGTATTCTGGCTGGGCGTGAACCGGTGGTGTCGGTCAATAATTTTGTCCCATTGCTGGAAAGCTCACTGACGCAGATGAATAACCTGTCTGACGAAATTGCTAAAAGCCTGGCCAGCAACCGGGGCGATCCTCGTCAGGTTTATCAAGCCACTAAGCAATTGCAGTTAGGTGAGCAAATCGTTATTGATCTTAAGCGAATCCTGAGCGAAGGTGGTTTGGGTGCTGCTACAGCAGCTGATCGATTTAGCCGTAATGTCAATCTGTTTGGACGGATTCTGCGAGGCATGCGTGAAGGAGGGCAAGGTATCGATCGTGTTACTATTCCTGACAGTGCCAGCAAGCTGGCTGATCTCACCGAACTATTTAAGACGCTTGAGGCAGAAACCAACCGTATCATCCAGAAGGCTCCGGAACTGGTTAAAGTGCAGAATGCTGCTCAAGGAATCGCTGACAAAGGTGACGGTCTGCTGGAAGCGACCACCCGGTTTTTAGAGGCAACTGTCGCCCAGGGCCGTCAAATTTCTCTGTTTGGCGTTCCGCTTGGCTATCCAATTGCCTATACCTTGGGCATTGTTGCCCTGGTCTTGCTGCTCGCACTCCTGTTTGTCCAGAATCGTGAAAGCCGCCAGCAACTGGTTGACGCTGAGCAGCGCAAACAGGAAACCGAAGAGCAGAATCGCCGTAATCAGGACGCAATTCTGCGGCTGCTCGATGAATTAGGCAATTTGGCCGAGGGCGATCTGACCGTACAGGCCAGCGTGACTGAGGATATTACTGGTGCCATCGCAGATTCGGTTAACTATGCCATTGAGGCTCTACGTGACTTGGTCTCTACTATTAACAGCACTTCGGGGCTGGTCGCCGCTGCTGTGCAGGAAACCAGTGCCATTGCCGACCGGTTGGCCAAATCCAGTGAGATTCAAGCGCGGCAAATCGAGAATGCCAGCGCCACTGTCATGCAGATGGCGCAATCTATGGATGAAGTATCGTCGAAGACGGCCGCTTCTGCCGAAGTAGCTGAAAAATCAGTGGGTATCGCCCATGAAGGCGGTGATCGGGTACGGCGTACTATCAGCGGTATGAATACCATCCGCGAGCACATCCAGGATACATCCAAGCGCATTAAGCGGCTGGGCGAGTCTTCACAGGAAATTGGCGACATCGTGGCGCTGATTAACGACATTGCCGATCAGACCAATATCCTAGCGCTAAACGCAGCTATTCAGGCATCGGCGGCGGGCGAGGCTGGACGTGGCTTCGCCGTGGTCGCCGACGAAGTACAGCGGCTCGCTGAGCGCTCCAGCAATGCCACCAAACGCATTGAAATGCTGGTTAAGACGATTCAGGCTGATACCAACGAAGCGGTTATCTCAATGGAGAAGAGCACCAGTGAGGTGGTTGGTGGTGCTGGTTTGGCTGAGAAGGCGGGTGAGGCCTTAGAAGAGATTGAAAAAGTATCTGCCAAGCTTGCTGAATTGATCGACGAAATCTCCAAATCCGCCGGCCAGGTGTCGGAGATGGCCTCGCGCGTGTCGAGCGCAATGATCTCCATCAACGAAATTACAGGCCAGACTGCCGAGAGTAGTGTCGCAACCGCTTCTGCTATTGGTAAGCTGAACCAATTGGCCCAGGAACTTCGTCAGTCGGTGGCAGGGTTCCGGTTACCTCTGTGAATTTGCGAACCGTGGCTGAACCCCACCGGCGCCGCTGGATTTTCCCCAGATGGATTCCGGGGGGCGGCGATAGACTGGATGAGTTTCCTGCGCGGAGGTAACGATGGTAACGTCGCGTCGTATCGCCGATAATCCATTGGGTTCTCTCAAGAGTGATTTGCTGCTGGCTTTGCGGCGGATCCACCTTGATTTGGACGCCTACGGTGAAAATCCGGCTGAGCCAGCGCCTCTGGAAATGATGGTGGATGCCGTCGAGCAAATCCGCAGCCCGCTGGTGGTGCTGGAGCATCGGGAAGCCGTAACCCTGCTGGAGGAAATGCGCGCAACGGCTTTGGAACGGACGCAAGACATCTCTGTGCCATTGGATCCGGCGTTGTTGCGTCAGGCTGCTGCGCAGTTAACGGGTTACTTGGAAGCCTACTTGTCCCCTGGTAGTCGGCAGGCGAATTCAAGTTCGCTGGTAGAAACGGCGACGGCTCTGCGTCAGGCCCGTCAGCAGAGTCTCCCGGACAATATCCCTCCCACCCCTTCGAATGACAACAGGCTGGAGTCTTCGATGGACTTGTACGATGTGCGTGATGTTCTGGCGCGGCTCCAGCGGACGGTGACTGACAAGCTGGAAACCGCTGCTGACCAGGCAGCATCCTGGGAGGCGTTACGGGACGATTTATCCATCCTTCACCAACTGGTTGCCAAGCGAAATTGGACTCGCGCCGCAGTGGTGCTGAGCCGTTTACGCCGGATCGCCGATGTGCTGGCGGCTGGTCATGCTGAGCATTATGGATTACTGGTCAACGGTGTTTGCGCCGAGATCCTGGCAGGATTTAGTTACTCCCTGGAGTCGTTGAGCCGGGATGCCCCGATGTCAGCAGCGGTTCTAAATAGCGCGCAAGAACATTTGACGCAACTCGATACCTTGCTGGGGTTGCCTGCCGATCTTCATGCCCCGTTGCCAGCATCCCAGCCAGCCCTGCCGGAAATACAAAATACCGGTGAACCGCTGATGGCTTTGTCAAAGCTCGATCTAGAGCTACCCGATCTGCCGGAATTTCCGGTGACTACTGCTGAACCTGCACAACCTTTACCCACGTTCGATGTTGAATCGCCGGATTTGGACCGCCCTATGGAATCATATGGAATCGATGCTGAATTGAATGATCGGATGGCGATGGAAAGGGATCGAGAAACCCGTTTGCCCGAGGAATCATTCGGGGAGGCCGGTGAAGCTGATATGGAAAACTTGATCAATCTGATTGGGCTGGCAGATACCGACCCTGAATTTGCAGAAGTCTTCCTTGAGGAAGCACGTGGCGAACTGGATGCGGTTCGTGAGCAATTAGTCCTCTGGCAGACAGATTTAACTGATCACCACCCAGTAAACACTATCCGTCGGGCGTTCCACACCCTCAAAGGGAGCGGACGGATGGTGAACGCGATGGTGATCGGTGATTTTGCCTGGGAAATGGAGAGTCTGCTCAATCGTGTTTTGGATGGTAGCTTGCCTGCTAGCCTGGAGATCGCTGGCGTCATGGCTGCAGCGGTCGAAGCTCTGGCGCCGCTCGTGGGGGAGACTCCACTGCGAGGTGGCGAACTGGATGCACTTGCGGCGCTAACCGTGCAGGCACAGGCCTTGTCGCAGCAACAACCGTCTGCTGCTGCGCTCGAACCCGCGCCTGCCGAAGTGCCCGTGACAGAGCCGCAACCAATTCCCACACCAGCCGAACCGAAATCCAAGAAAATTCCTTCAAGCCGGGTGATTGCGCCGGAAATCGATCCAGAGTTTGTCGAGGTGTTTCTCGAAGAAGCGCGTGGCGAACTGGAAGTGATCCGTCAGCAACTGGTCCTTTGGCGCGCTAACTTCGCAGATCGCCAGGTATTGACGACTCTACGCCGGGCTTTTCACACCCTCAAGGGTAGCGGGCGGGTGGTTGGCGCAACGATGTTAGGTGATCTTGCCTGGTGTTTCGAAGACCTGCTGAACCATGTCGTTAACGGAACACGGGCCGCTACGCCGGCGATGGCTGAATTGTTTGATGAGGCGGCTTCTGCTTTGGAAGCGCTGCTCGGCGAGGCGGCCGTTGCTGAAGATGCACTGGCGTTGTTGCCAGGATTGACGGTGCGCGTCAAAGAGCTGATGAGCGAATTGCCGGTGGTTGCTCCTGTGGGCAAACCTCCTGAAGCGGGGAGACCGGCGGCGCCAGCCGAACCGGTTACTAGCGAAACAGGTATGCCGCCTGCCGAGGTGGTTCCGCCACCGGTGATCAGTGACGCACTGCCAGGTATTTCTCTATCTGAGATGGTCCCCGCGCCAGCCTTTAAGCCGGTGACGGCCCCGCCGATCGATCTAGAATTGGCGCGGGTTTTCCAATATGAAGCCGCCGAAATTCTTGATGCCAGCGATGCTCTCCTGGAGAAATTAAGAGATAAACCAGAAAGTACTAGCTTATTAAATGACTTGCGCCGGGGGATGCATACCCTCAAGGGTAGTTCACGGATGGCGGGCATCATGATGGTCGGTGATCTGGCGCATGCTGCTGAATCGGTGCTGGACACTTTGGGCAAGGGAGTAGGCCAGGCGACGCCAGCGGTGTTAGACACCTTGCAGCAGACTTTGGATCGCTTGAACCGGATGCTGATGGAGGCGGCTAGCGGCGCGGGTTTGGTGCCTGCGACCGATCTGATCCAGGATTTACAGCAGTTGGCTGAGACGGTCGCGGCCAGCGGCCAGGCAGAAGTCCAGCCGGCCGGTATCCCGGAAACGGCGTCTGTGATTCCGGAATCTGCATCGTTCCAGACCATGACTG
Organism: Proteobacteria bacterium UBA2383; assembly: GCA_002343485.1. Classification (GTDB taxonomy): domain Bacteria; phylum Pseudomonadota; class Gammaproteobacteria; order Competibacterales; family Competibacteraceae; genus UBA2383. Next base: position 18,288 of record DDST01000161.1, on the reverse strand, counting down.
AGCTGGATCAGGAATTGGTCGAGGTTTTCCAGGCTGAGGCTTCCGAAGTACTTGATTCTAGTGATGTTATCTTACGGAGATTGAGTGAGGAACCGAATAATACTGAGCTGCTGAATGATTTGCGCCGTGAAATGCATACCCTCAAGGGTAGCTCGCGGATGGCCGGCTTCATGACAGTTGGCGATGTCGCGCATGCTGCCGAGTCTGTGTTGGATGCCTTGGGCAAGGGAACCCTAAGGATGTCAACACCGGTGCTGGACAAGCTCCAGAAAGCCCTGGACGGTCTGCACCAGATGTTGACGGGTATTCTTGGTGGCGAGCAACCTTCGGCGCGTCAGGAACTGATCGACGAGTTGCACGAGGTGTTGGGCGGCAAACCGGCGGAACGGGTCAAGCCGGTTATGCCCACACCGGCGGCGGCGGCGTTGGCGGCTGCTCCGAGCAAGGCGCCGGCANNCGACAGCATCCGGGTCAGCGCCGCTTTGCTGACCACCTTGGTCAACCAGATGGGCGAGAGCAGCATCTTCCGCGCCCGCATCGATCAGGGCGTCAGCGCAATGAGTTTTAACCTGAACGAGCTGGAGCAAACCATTACCCGGCTGCGCCGTCAAGTGACTCATCTTTCCACCCAGGCCGAAGCGCGCATTCAGTCCCGGCAGGATCAGGATAATAAAATCCATCAGCAGGAATTTGATCCGCTGGAATTGGACCGGTTTACCGAGTTGCAGCAACTGAGCCGGTCCCTGATGGAAATTGCCGATGATTTGGGCAATGTTGGCAATACGCTGGGGGAACACTCGCGGGAGGTAACGGCGCTACTTGACCAGCAAGGTAAGGTCAACAAAGAGATCCAGCAGGGATTGATGCGCACGGGGATGGTTCGGTTTGGCAGTGTCATTCCCCGCCTGCGGCGCGTGGTGCGGCAAGCCGCCCAGGATCTCGGTAAACGGGCAGAATTGCTGGTCGGCGGCGAGGACGCGGAAGTCGACCGCACCGTATTGGACAGCATGATCGCGCCGCTGGAACACATGCTGCGTAACTCACTAGCGCACGGCATTGAGCTGCCTGAGCAGCGCCGGACTGCAGGAAAATCCGAAATCGGCACCATTACCCTGAGTCTGCGCCGGGAAGGCGCAGAGCTGGTGTTGGAGTTGGGCGATGACGGTGCCGGTCTTAATTTCGATACGATCCGTGCAAAAGGCGAGGAAAAAGGGATGCTGACGCCGGGACAATCAGTGACTCAGGAGGAATTGATTGCCTTATTGTTGCGCCCTGGTTTTTCCACGGCAGCTTCGGTCACTCAAGTTTCCGGGCGCGGGGTCGGCATGGACGTGGTCAATGAGGCTATCCGGGCCATGCGCGGTGCGTTGCTGGTGCAAACTGAGCCGGGTCATGGTACCCGTTTCATCGTACGCCTGCCGTTTTCACTGGCGGTGACGCAAGCGCTGCTCGTGCAGGCGGGGGAAGGCATCTTTGCGATTCCCCTGCTGAGCATTGAGGTTGTGACCCGGCTCAAGGAGAATGAATTTCAAGCGTATCTATCCGGCGAACAAATTCTGCATCAATACAGCGACCGCCGCTATCCACTGCATAATTTGAGTATTCTGATTGGCAGTGAGCACATCCTGCCCTTTGAGGAGGTCAAGGATCGCCGTCCGCCGGCTCTGCTGTTCCGCAGTGCAGAAGCCAGTGCCGCCCTACAGGTCGAAGCCGTATTGGGCAATCAAGAAATCATCGTCAAACCGATTAGCCCTCAATTTAATGATGTATCCGGCTTTTCCGGCGCCACCGTACTCGGTGATGGCCGGGTGGTCGTGGTGTTGGAACTGGCGGCGCTGGTGCGTAATATCGGTTCGCATCGCCAGAAGCAGGCAGAGAGCCGGGCGCTGCGGATGGCGCGGCAGGAAACCCGCCAGGAGAAGCTCAATATCATGGTGATCGACGATTCAATCACCATGCGTAAGGTTACCGCGCGGATTCTAGAGCGCCACAATATTCATGCGATTACTGCTAAGGATGGCATGGATGCGGTCGCGATGTTGCAGACCCAAGTGCCTGACCTGGCGATTCTTGATATCGAAATGCCGCGCATGGACGGTTTTGAAGTAGTGGCCCACGTTCGCAACCAGAGCAATTTGCGGCATCTGCCGATCATCATGGTGACTTCGCGCGGTGGTGAGAAGCACCGGGAACGGGCGATGAGCCTCGGTGTCAACGACTACCTGACCAAGCCTTATCAGGAAGATCAATTGATGGAATCAATCCGTACTATTCTGGGCGAACGCGCTTTGGAGTTGATTACTTGATGGACGCCTCCCCTAGCCTCCGTTGTCTGCTGATGACTGTTCAGGGCGGACAGATCATTCTGCCCAACAGCCTAGTCGCTGAAGTACTGCCTTTCGCTACGCCGTTACAGATCGAAGCGGCGCCGCATTGGGTCACCGGTGCTATGCTGTGGCATAACCTGACCACACCGTTGGTTAGCCTGGGCCGGCTGGTCTTTCGGGTAGCGCCTGATGCTGATCTCAATTCCCGGATTATTATCGTCAATACGCTGAATCCCGATTCCCGGTTACTGCACTTCGGCATTTTGGGTACGGCAGCGCCGCGTCCGCTGAATTTGCAACGCGAGCATCTCAACTTTGACCTGGATATCCCGGATGGTGACCGCAATCGGCCAGGCGCTCTAAGCTGGGCCAGTTATCAAGGTCAGCCGGTCGTCATCCCCGATATGGATGCGATTGAAGCTGTGTTGCAACCGCTAGTCCGGCGGGCCTGACCCAGTTCGGAGCAGATATCCAGCGTTTTTATGAGGTTGAGTAAGATCAAGCTGGTGGGATTCAAATCTTTCGTGGATCCCACGGTTCTGCATTTGCCTGGTAATCTGGTGGGCGTCGTCGGCCCCAATGGGTGCGGAAAATCCAATGTTATCGATGCCGTGCGCTGGGTGATGGGCGAAAGTTCAGCGCGTAGCCTGCGCGGTGAGAACATGACGGATGTCATCTTTAACGGTTCAGCCACTCGCAAACCTGTCGGTCAGGCGTCTATTGAGCTGGTATTTGACAACAGTGAAGGGCGACGGGGAGGGGCTTGGTCCAGCTACGCGGAAATAGCCGTCAAACGTGTTGTGGGCCGGGATAGCCAGTCGAGCTATTTCCTGAACGGCAGCCGCTGCCGTCGCCGTGATATCGCTGATCTGTTTCTGGGCACCGGATTGGGGCCGCGCAGTTACGCGATCATCGAACAAGGCATGATCTCGCGGGTCATTGAGGCCCGGCCGGAAGATTTGCGGCTGTTTCTAGAGGAGGCGGCCGGTATTTCTAAATATAAGGAGCGCCGCCGGGAAACCGAAACCCGCATTCGCCACACGCGGGAGAACCTTGAGCGCCTCAATGACGTGCGCGAGGAGCTGAACCGGCGGCTACAACATCTCCAGCGCCAAGCCCGGGCGGCTGAGCAATATCGCGGTTACCGCGCCGAGGAACGCCAGTTGCGGGCAGAATTGTTGACCCTGCGCTGGCGAGAGCTGCAAACTGAAATCCTTGGATTCGAACAAGTTCTGCGCCAGCAAGAAACGGCGTTGGAAGCGACCTTGGCTGAGCAGCGGCGACTGGAGGCGGCCTTGGAAGCGGGCCGTTTGCAGCGGCTAAAATTGAACGAGACCTTCAATGCAACGCAGGGGCGCTATTACCAGGTTGGCGCTGAGATCAGCCGGCTTGAACAATACCTGCAGCACCAGCAAGAATTGGGGCGGCGACGCGAGGAGGATTGGCAACAGATCTGTGTGGCATTGGAGCAGATCGAGACACAACAGGTGTTGGATAAGGAGCAGTGTGACAAGTTGACGACTGCTCTGACGGAAGCTGAACCAGAACTGGCGTGGAAGCTGGCTGTTGAAATGGAGACGGGTGCCTCGTTGTCCGCTGCTGAGGCCGCCCTGCGCGAAGGTCAGGCAGATTGGGAAGATGTCAGCCAGCGTAGCGGAGAGGCCCAGCGCCAGGCGGAGGTAGAACGCACCCGGATCGAGCATCTGGACCGGCAGTTGTTGCAAAGCGAACGGCGGTTAGAGCGTCTGCGTTTCGAGCAGGAGCAACTGGCCGATGCAGATCTTGAGCAGGATTGGGCGGAGCGCCGGGAAGCCGAACAAGGTATTACCGAAGACTTGCGGCGTGCTCAGGAACAACTGGCACACTTTGAGGCGGATCTGAATAAAACCCGGGAGACACGCCAGCAGGTTGATCACAGGTTGCGTGCGGTTCAGGAACGGGTGCAAACCGGCCGCGGGCGATTGACCTCATTGCACACCCTGCAAGAAGCGGCGCTGGGCCGCCAGGAGAGCGGTTTGCAAGACTGGCTATGCACTCAGGGTTTGACCGGTGCGCCGCGCTTGGCGGAGCAGCTGGCCGTTGAATCTGGCTGGGAGACGGCAGTAGAAGTGGTGCTGGCCGGCTGGCTGGACGCGGTTTGTGTGCCGCATCTTGATGATCCGGCGTGCGCCGCTAAAGCGGCGCTATCTCAAGGCCGGTTGACCTTGTTTGAATGGCCTTGCAATCCAGCCCCCCCTTCCTCTGATTCCCTGCCCAATGCCACCGCCTATCCTTTGGCGGGAGAGGGTAGGGGCGGGGAAGGTGAGCGATGGTCTTTATCTGCTCGAATCCAGACACCGTGGCCGCTGAGTGGTTTACTTGATCAGGTGCGAACCGCAGCCGACATTACGGAAGCACTGGCTCGTCGCACGGATTTACAACAAGGAGAGACCTTGGTGACGCCGGACGGCGTATTGTGCGGCCGTCACTGGCTGCGTATAGCGCACGGTGGCGAGGAGGAGGGTGTATTGGCCCGTGAACGGGAAATAGGCCAATTGGAAATGGCGCTGGAGGGCGATGCCCTGGAGGCCGAACGGCAAACCGTGCAACTTGATCAATTGCGCAAACGGCAACGAGAACTGGAACAACAATGCCGTGAAGCGCAGCAGGTAGTTAATCAGGGGCATCGTGACCAGGCCCATGCACAGAGTGAGGTTAAGACAGCTCAAGCCCGCTGGGAGCAGGCGCGCACCCGCTGTGAGGCGCTGGTTGAGGAACAGATGGAACTGGATTATCAGTGCGAGCAGGATCGGGAACAGGTGCAATTGGCCCGGATGCGGCTTGAGGATGCGCTGTTGACCCTGGAGAGCGTGCGTGCGGAGCAAGCAGTATTGAACGATCGGCGTGCGCAATTGCAGCAAGAGTATCAACAAAGCCGTGTCCAGGCTGAGGCAGCCCGCCAGGAAGCAACTCGCCAGGCGGCCGTACTGGAGGCGTTGCGGGTTCAGGTCACCGCAGTGAAGCAGGCGCTGGAGCGCGTGGATCTCCAGCAACGCCAGTTGCTGGAGCGGCGCGACCGGTTAGCTGCGGAGCGGGTGACTGATAGTGACGAACTTTTGCAAACGGTGGAAGATGAATTGGCGGGCTGGCTGGAAACCCGGCTGGCGCTAGAAGCGGAATTGGCGGAGGCGCGTCAATGCCTGGAAGCCCAGGATACCGAATTGGCGATGAGTGAGCAGATTCGTGGCCGTTGCGAGCGGCAGGCTGAGGTGCAACGCCGGCACATTGAAGAGCAGCGTCTGGCATCGAGCGAGGCGCGCGTGCGTCAGCAGAGCCTGCGCGAGCAGTTAGCCGAATGGGAGACCAACCCGGAAACGGTGGCGCCTACTCTGCCGGCAGAGGCGATCGAGCGTGATTGGTTGACCCGGCTGGAGCAAATCGAGCAGCGTATCCAGCGGCTGGGCGCGATCAATTTGGCGGCGATTGAGGAGTTCGCTGAACTATCCGGGCGCAAAACATATCTTGATACGCAGAACGATGATTTGCTGGAGGCGCTAGCCATGCTGGAGAGCGCTATCCGGCAGATGGATCGTGAGACCCGTACCCGGTTCCGGGAGACTTTTGAACAGGTTAACACCGGCTTACAGGCATTGTTTCCTCGCCTGTTTGGCGGTGGCGAAGCCCATCTGGAATTGGCCGGAGAGGATGTATTGGATGCTGGTGTAGCGATCATGGCGAAACCGCCTGGTAAACGGATTGGTTCGATCAGCCTGCTGTCTGGCGGCGAAAAGGCATTGACCGCGGTTGCTCTGGTGTTTGCTATTTTTCAGCTCAATCCTGCGCCTTTTTGCCTGCTGGACGAGGTGGATGCGCCATTGGATGAAGCGAATGTCCGGCGGTTTGGTGCGTTGGTGCAGGATATGGCAAGCCGGGTCCAGTTTGTATTCATCACCCATAACAAGGCGACGATGGAAATCGCGGAGCATTTAGCCGGTGTGACCATGCAAGAGGCGGGCGTATCGCGCCTGGTGGCGGTCGATGTCGAGGCAGCGGTTCGTTTAGCGGGGGTGGGTTAGCGAATGCAACCTTATTGATGAATTATGTTTCACTAACATAACAAATGGCGTTTGTTAATAGAGGGCAATTTCAGTATAAACGGCGGCATGTCATTCTCCGTTCGCCGACGTGAAGGCTGGACAGGCTTTATCATCACCACGGTGCACATCAGATTGCGGCAGGCGCAACCCAGGGCTTTGAATTCATGGAAATGTTGGACAAAACACAGTTGCAGTGGTTATTGGCGGGCATTGGCGTCGTTGTCGTCGTCCTGATCTATCTTTGGGGTATGCGTGTCCATATCCGTGAGGGAATCCGCAAGCGCCGGCGCCACCAGCTCTCACTGCAAAAAGAACCGGTGTTTGGCGATCCTCAAGCTCCAGAGTCTTCCGAGGAGATGAACAACAGGCATGACTTTAGCGGGATCATGATTACTCCTGAACACCCATTGGCTAAAAAAGCGCTGATTGATGTGGAGATTCGACCCATTCATCGCCAAGAGAAACCGGCCTCTAGTGATGAAGAATCGGTCGCTGAAGCCGATGGCAATCCGGCGGCCGGCGCCGATGCCAACCCAGTGGCTGAGGTTGAGGTGAGTCCTCAAGTAGCACCCGTCGCAATGGCAGAGCCGGCGTGTGATTTGCGCCGGGAACCGGCAGTTTCGGGGCCGCCGAAAATGACGGTGGCCTTGGCCGTGGTAGCGGTGCCTGCCGGTCAATCCACCTTTAAATGGGCCGATGTTCAGGCGGTGGCGCTTGATCTGAATTTCCAATTGGGGGCCAGCGGTTTGTTTGAGCGCTGTACGGATAACGGGGAGGGTGAGCCGATCTTCAGCATGGCGCATTTGCGGAAACCGGGCACTTTCGATCCATCGATACCGGATGATCTGACGACGCCAGGATTACTACTGTTTATGAAACTGCCGGGTCCGATGGAAGAGATGAAGGCCTTGGATTTGCTGGTCGTCACTGCTGATCAACTGGCGCAGCGGTTGAACGGCATGATTTGCGATGAACGCCGCAAGCGCTTAACAAATCAGGGACTTTTGCACTTGCGCAATGAGGTTGCCGAGTTCCGGAGAAAACAACGGCTTTGGGCGCAGCCGGTATAGGGTGGAAGCCCCGTTCCACGGTAACAATGGGAAGTCACGAGGCATTGCATGACAGCGCCTGATGAGATAATGATCCGCGCTACCCAGTTGCGTGAACAACTGAATAGGCACAGCTATCATTATTATGTTCTGGATAGCCCCAAGATTCCCGATGCCGAGTATGACCGGCTGTTCCAGGAATTGCAGACCCTGGAAGCTGCGCATCCTGCACTGATCGCACCGGATTCTCCTACCCAGCGCGTGGGCGGTAAGCCGCTGGAAGCATTTACGCCAGTCCGGCATCGCGTGCCGATGTTGTCCATCCGCACGGAAACCGACACCAGCCCAAACGGCGCGCGCGCTTTTGATACGCAGGTGCGGCGCGAACTGGATCTGAGCGAGGGGGCAGCGCTTGTCGAGTATGCGTGCGAACTCAAGTTTGATGGTCTCGCCATTAACCTGCGCTATGAGCAAGGCCTGCTGGTGCAGGCAGCAACGCGCGGCGATGGCGAGACTGGCGAAGAAGTCACGCAGAACGTGCGCACGATCAAAACCGTGCCGCTAAGACTGCATGGCGACGCCCCCGCGATACTGGAAGTGCGTGGCGAGGCCTACATGAGCCGCCCGGACTTTGAGCGCTACAATGCCCGGCAGCGGGCTGCCGGGTTGCCAGCTTTGGTAAATCCGCGTAATGGCGCGGCGGGTACGATCCGGCAATTGGATTCAAGCCTGGCGGCCAAACGTCCACTGTCCTTTTTTGCTTACGGTTTGGGTGAGGTGCAGGGCTGGGAGCCACCAGCGACCCATAGCGCGGTGCTGGATGCGCTGGCGGCTTTTGGCTTGCCGGTGTGTCATGAACGAGCGGCTGTATGGGGCGCCGATGGCCTGATCGCGTTTCACAACGACATCGCTGGGAAGCGTGACGCGCTGCCTTTTGATATTGACGGTGTGGTGTACAAGATCAATCGCATGGCTTGGCAGCGGCAACTGGGGTTTCGCACCCGTGAACCGCGCTGGGCGGTGGCCCACAAATTTCCGGCTCAAGAGGAGCTGACGGCAGTGGAAGCCATCGAAGTGCAGGTTGGGCGCACGGGGGCGATCACGCCCGTGGCGCGGCTCAGGCCGGTTTTCGTGGGCGGGGTCACGGTGACGAATGCGACGTTGCACAATGCCGATGAGATTGCGCGCAAAGATGTGCGGGTTGGCGATACCGTAATCGTCCGCCGTGCCGGCGATGTGATTCCCGAAGTCGTCAGTGTCGTGCTAGACCGCCGCCCGGATGATACGCAGCCGTTTGTGATGCCGGAGACCTGTCCGGTATGCGGTTCAAGCATCGTCCGCCCGGAAGGCGAAGCAGTCGCGCGCTGCATCGGCGGTCTCTACTGCCGCGCTCAGCGTAAGGAAGCGATTCGCCACTTTGCCTCGCGGCGGGCGATGGACATTGAAGGATTGGGCGATAAGCTGGTGGAACAGTTGGTGGATCAGGAAAAGGTGCAGGGTCCTGCTGATCTTTACGCCCTGGATATCACAGCACTGGCCGGTTTGGAACGGATGGGCGCCAAGTCAGCGGCTAATCTGGTCGCGGCGCTGGAACGCAGCAAGATGACGACACTGGCGCGATTTCTATTTGCGCTGGGTATTCGCGAGGTCGGTGAGGCGACGGCCATGACGCTAGCGGCGCATTTTGGCACACTGGAGGCGTTGATAACCGCTGAGGAAGAAGTGTTGCGGCAGACACCGGATGTCGGGCCGGTGGTTGCTGCAGCGATCCGGGCGTTTTTTCAGGAGCCGCATAATCAACACGTGATCGCTCGCCTGCGAGCCGCGGGGGTGCATTGGCCGGATGTTGCGAGAAAGCCAATGGTGGCTCAATCGCTGGCGGGTAAGACCTTTGTTTTGACCGGAACGCTGGATTCCCTGACGCGCGACCAAGCCGCCGATCGCTTACGGGCGCTAGGCGCCAAGGTGAGTGGCAGCGTGTCGAAGAAAACTGATTATGTGGTGGCGGGTCACGATGCCGGGTCCAAACTGGACAAGGCGCAGGAGTTGAGCGTCAGAATTTTGGACGAAACAGGGTTGTTGGCATTGTTAGAAGATTCCTGTATCTTGTGATTAATCAATTAATTATAAGTAATTGTTGCGTTGTAAACATGCTTTTGGGCAGCAGTCTCAGTTAAGCACTGGTAAGTAGGGTTCCTTTAGGGGTTTAGAGTATTTGATTGAAAAATGGCAATAAGATGAAGATTTCGACTCAAGAGGCCACTGTCATTTCCCAAGTGGAAACTCGAATTGACCGCCTGACCATTTTGCATGGCACAGTTTTGCGGTGTATCGGTGCGTTGAATGGGAATACCGATTCCGCTTCACGCCTCGTATGCGAAGCATTGCGGCAGGCTGCTGACGAATTGACGGAAATGATTGCTCACGATACGCAGTTGCATGTGTCGAAACCGTCCCGGTATCGCTATCGGGATAGAGTCCAGCAGCCGATCGATCTTGAGAGTGAGTAAGCTGTGACATGGGAATGATCGCCGTCATCGACTTTGAAACCACGGGGCTGTCGCCTGGAGCGGGTGCGCGATAGCCAGATTGTGGACCGTGATCAAGGCCTAGATGCCGGGAGGACGGCTCATCTGTTGTCGCACATGCAGAACCATTTGCAATCCCATTGCGGCTTATCGGAAGTCAGCCATGCGCTGCTGTGCCGCATTCAGGCAGTTACAAATTGCCGCCCAGCTCCGGCCCTTGCTACCGTTGTTCAATCGCTACTTGCTTACCGGTGGCTTTCCCGAAACCGCCCGCCAGGATGACATCGGTCTATGCCAGCGCCTGTTACGCGAAGACGTTGTGGAACGGGTGCTCAAGCGGGACATGACTGCGCTGTTTGGAGTGCGCAACGTGAACGACTTGGAGCGGCTGTTCATCTATCTCTGCCTACACACCGGCGGGATTCTCGCGCATAACACCGTTGCCCGTGATCTGGAAACTTCCGCCGCTACTGTTGGGAATCATCTGGACCTATTACGCGCCGCTAATCTGGTTTATTGCCTGCCACCAGTCGGCATGGGCGGCAAGAAGGTGCTGCGCGCCCGCAATTAAGTACTATCTGGTGGATGCTGCATTGCGTAACGCCGTCCTGCTGCGTGGGGAAGAAGTGCTCGCCAATCCCGACGACATGGGGATGATCGTAGAAACGACTGTGCTGCGGCATCTCTACGCCTATCATTATCGCGATACGCCGCAGATCGCCTATTGGCGCGATGCCGTGAGCCACAAGGAAGTCGACATCATCGTGAAAAGCCCGGCTTACCACTTGGTTTTTGAGATCAAATATTGTGAACGGGCCAGCGTGGACACTAAGAGCGGCCTGGCTCTTTACAGCGCTGCCGAAGGTCTCAATCAGGCTTATCTGGTTACGAAACAAGATACCGGCTTCGGCGTGACCGGGTTAAAAGGCCTGTCCACTCATATTCTCAAGGTGCCGGCGCATATCTTGTGTTACCTGCTGGGGCAGGCGGAGAGGGTGTTGTGGGGGTGAGCTTCGGTAGCGTCAAGCCGGTATGATTTCGCTCTGGTTCACGCAACTGCCATTTGAAAAGAAATCAAAAAACCATGCTCATTACTGAAATCCTCAATGATCTCAACCGCGATGCGCTGATCGATTTGTTCGGTGCGCCAGCCGTTACCGCTGTGGAGTCCAACCTTTCCGAGAAAGCCGGCAAGTTCTACGTGCAATGCCTGGCGCGTAATAAAAAAATCCAGGCGAAGCGCGAGGAGTTGGTGCGCCAACTGTGGTTGCACCGCCTGGTGTTGCACTACCAATACCCAGTGGCCCGGCTGACGGTGGAGTATCCAATTACCTTTGGGCGGGACAGTTCCAAGCGCGCCGATATTGTGGTGTTCGATAGCGACCGTCCCACCGTTCCCTATCTGGTGGTCGAGGTCAAGCAAGGCAAGCTCAAGGACGGCAAGGAGCAATTGCGTTCCTACACCCACGCGACCGGCGCGCCGCTGGCCATGTGGTGCAATGGGGTGCAGGCGGTGACCTGGCATCGCAAGAATCCGAATTATTTTGTCGAAATTCCCGATATTCCCAGCGCGGCGCAGACCATCGATGACATTGCCGGTCAGCCGTGGACCGTGGATAACCTGATTGCCATTGAGAAGAAGCGCGAAGCGGAGGGCAAGGGCGCGCGCAGTTTGAAACAGTTGATCGAAGACATGGAAAATGAGGTGTTGGCCAATGCCGGGGTGGATGTGTTCGAGGAAGTGTTCAAGCTGATTTTCACCAAGCTTTACGATGAGATGTATTGCTTCCGGGGCCGGCATAAATATCTGCGCTTTCGCAACAGCAACACCGCCGCCCAACTCAAGGCCAATATCCAGGGCTTGTTCGATGATGCCCGCCAGCAATGGCCCGGCGTGTTTTCGGAAGACGAAAAGCTCAAGCTGGGGCCGGAGCATCTACAAGTGTGCGTCGGTTCGCTGGAGGAGTGGAAGCTGTTTAACTCCAATCTCGATGTGGTCGATGAGGCGTTTGAATATCTGGTCAGCAAGTCATCGAAGGGCGAGAAGGGGCAGTATTTCACGCCGCGCTGGGTGATTGATTTGTGCGTGAAGATGTTGAATCCGCACGAGGCGGAGACGGTGATTGACACCGCTTGCGGTTCGGCGGGATTCACCGTTCACGCCATTTTCCATGTCTGGAAGCAGATCCTCCAAGACGAGGGGTTGCCGGTTTCGCATTTGTTCACGATGGAAGCCAAGCCGCAGCGTTGCCGGGATTATGTGCAGGACAAGGTGTTTGCGATTGATTTTGATGAAAAATCGGTGCGGGTGGCGCGCTGCCTCAATTTGATTGCCGGGGATGGACAAACCAATGTGCTGCACTTGAACACGCTGGATTGGCTCAAGTGGGAAGAGCGCATTCAGCAGGATGAGGATTGGCGCGATACGTATGGCGAAGGGTGGAAGAAATTCAAGAAGCTGCGCGCGGTGAAAAACGACAATCGGACATTCCGCTTCGATGTGTTGATGGCCAATCCGCCGTTTGCCGGGGACATCAAGCAAAGCGACATGCTCTCACCTTATGAGTTGGGCCATAAAACCAATGGCAAGCTGGAAAGCAAGATCGGGCGCGATTTAGTCATCGAAGAGTCGTTACCAGCGAATATTGACCAGGATGTGGCGCGTATCACATGGCCGGATAAACAGCATCTTTTGCCCGAATTTGTGGTTGCTTATCTGAATTCGACTTTCGGCCAAGATCGTATCACTCGTTATGCGTCAGGGATGGTGCAACATGGATTATCTCTTGAAAAAGTAAGAGAAATCCCTCTTCCATTACTCTCTCCAGAAACGCAAGCAGCTATTGCTGAAACAGTACGTGCTGCCTTGAGAATGCGTCGGCAAGCTGTAAAAAACATCCACGAATCCGAACAAACCCTCCTCCGCGCTCTTGGCCTGGAAAACTGGCAACCACCCGAACCACTGACCTACACCCGTTCAAGCTGCGATGTCTTTGCAGCAGGGCGGTTGGATGCGGAACATTTTCAACCCAAGTTTGACGCTATGCTGAATGCAATTTATGCAACTGGTTTTGAAGTCGTTGAACTTGCTAATGCAATCCTTCCAATAAAAAATGGTTTTGATTCACGGCTTTTTGTGGAAGATGGAACTCCCTATATTCGCGTTGGTGATATTGGTCAATGCCGGATAAAAATTGAATCTGCTGCACGAATCCCAATCAGCACAAGTGAGGTATCCAAAGACATCTCCCTTGAAGTAGACGATGTACTATTCACAAGAAAGGGCAGTTATGGTAATGCCGCTCCTGTCCGATCAGGCGATGAATATGTTGTTATTAGTAGCGAGATCATGCTTATTCGTCGAAAAAAGCAGTGGATAGAGAAGCTTTTACCAGAATATTTAGCTATGTTCTTTAATAGTTTGGCCGGTAGATATCAAGCTGAGAAATGGGCGCATGGTGTAGCGTTCTACAGCATTTCTCAAGATGATCTAAACTCCTTTTTAATCCCAATCATCCCGATTGAAGCACAACGTCAGATTAAGCAATTCATAGACGTTGCTGAAATTTCTCGCCGCCGCGCCGCTCAACTCCTCAACGCCGCCCAACGCGCCGTCGAAATCGCCATCGAAACCGACGAAGTCGCCGCGCTTGCCTTCCTCAACGCGATAGACGAGCGGAATTCCCCGTCACCATGATTATCGTCACGCCCGCCCTCCAGCTTGACGAAAACGAACTGCAATTTCAGTTCAAGCTGGCATCCGGTCCCGGTGGCCAGAACGTCAACAAGGTGGCCACGGCGGCGGAACTGCGCTTCGATGCCGCGCATTCGCCCACGTTGCCCGATGAAGTCAGGGAACGGTTGCTGATCTTGGCTGGAAGCCGTATGAACAAGGACGGGGAACTGCTCATCACCGCCCGGCGCTTTCGCAGCCAGGAGCGTAACCGCCAGGACGCCATTGATCGCCTGGTTGCGCTGATTCAGAAAGCAACGGAAATCCCCAAGCCACGGCTGAAACGGAAACCCTCCCGCGCCGCTAAAGAACGCCGGGTCGCCGAAAAGCGGCGCATCGGAGAGAAAAAGCAGGCTCGCCGGACGACGGGGGATGATGATTGATGAATCCCGGCACACTCTGTCCCTGCGGCTCAGCCGCACCGTATGACGCCTGTTGTGGCCGGTTCCTCGATCATCATCAACGACCGGAAACCGCCGAGGCGCTGATGCGTTCGCGCTATTCCGCCTATGTCCAAGCACGGGCAGACTACCTGTTACGCACCTGGCATGCATCCACCCGGCCTGCTCGCCTCGATTTCAGCGACGCTGGAAAAACAACCTGGCTGGGCTTGAAAGTGGTCCGCACCGAAGCCGGTGGCCCTAACGACTTACAGGGTGCCGTTGAATTTGTGGCACGCTACAAAGTGGCCGGCAAGGCGCACCGGATCGTCGAAATCAGCCGCTTTGTCAGAGAGAACGGTCAATGGTTCTATTTGGACGGTGCGTCTTCACCGGTTGCTAAGCCGGTCCGGCGCTGATTGAACCCATCGCCCTGCTGCAAGGCGGACAGCGAGTAAACGCTGACCCCTTGGCAAACCAGTCATTTGGAACTATTCTACACATAAATAGTACTAATCCAGTACCGATTAGATCCGCCATGCTGATCACAAGGCTTCTGAAACCAGGGAGAATCCATACGCCATGCTGGACATTCGCAATCTGCACGTCACCGTCGAAGGCCGGGAGATTCTCAAAGGCATCGACCTTGTCATCCACCCTGGCGAAACCCACGCCATCATGGGACCAAATGGCTCCGGTAAGAGTACGCTGGCCAATGTTATTGCTGGACGAGAAGGCTATACCGTCACCGGTGGCGAAATTCTTTTTGATGGCAAAAACCTGCTGGAGATGGACCCGGAAACTCGCGCCTGTGAAGGACTGTTCCTGGCCTTTCAATATCCGGTAGAAATCCCCGGCGTCGCCAACCTGTATTTCTTGAAAGCGGCGGTCAATGCGGTGCGTAAGTATCGTGGTGAGCCGCCAGTGGACGCGATGGATTTCTGGGAGCTGGTGAATGAACGCATGGCGCTGGTCAAGATGGATGAATCCATGCTTAAGCGTTCGGTGAACGAAGGCTTTTCCGGCGGCGAAAAAAAGCGTAATGAAGTTTTCCAAATGGCGGTATTGCAGCCTCGGTTTGCCGTTATGGATGAAACTGACTCCGGACTGGATATCGATGCCTTGAAAGTCGTCGCTGATGGTGTCAATGCCTTGCGCGGCCCAGAACGCGGTTTCCTCGTGATTACCCACTATCAGCGTCTACTGGATTACATTGTGCCGGATCACGTTCATGTTCTGGTCAATGGCAAGATTGTCCGTTCCGGTGGCAAGGATTTAGCGATGGAACTGGAGAAACAAGGCTACGCGCTGTACAACGAAGAACCCGGCCGGGCGCGCCGGGCGGCTTGAGGGAAACACCATGACCGCCGTTGCACCGCTTTTCTCCGATCCTTATCGCCAGCGCTTCGCCGCCTTCATGACGAATCGCCGCGAACCGGATGCCATTGCCCGTTTGCGCCGCACCGCATTTGATCGTTTCACGGCGTTGGGTTTACCAGCCCGTCAACAGGAAGCTTGGCGGTTAACGGACCTGAGTGCCTTGCAGGCGATTGCCTTCCAGCAACCGGCGGATGCGGTGGTCGATGCGGAAGTGCTGCCGGCGTTGGACACGCCAGCGCACCGGCTTGTGTTTGTCAATGGCCGTTTTGCCCCCAAGCTGTCCCGATTGCATGCGTTGCCTAACCAGGCATTGGTTGCCAGCCTGGGCCAAGCACTGTTGACCCACCCGGAATGGGTCGAACCGTATCTGGATCGCTTGCCGGGATTAGAAAATCATGCATTCGCCGCGCTCAATACCGCCTTTTGGGAAGACGGTGCTTTTATTGGCCTGCCGCATGGAACGGTGGTCGATGCACCGATCCATTTAGTGTTCTACGCCACCGGCAACGATAGTGCGGTTCATCCACGGTTGTTGCTGGCGCTGGAAGACGGCGCTCAGGCCACGGTGGTCGTCGAGTACCGCGGCGCGGGCCGCTATCTGAATGCGCCCATCGCTGAACTGCAACTCGGTGCGGGCGCAGTGTTGGATTACCACCAAGTTCAGGAAGAATCGCTACAGGCGTTTCACCTCGGCGGCGTTCGAGTCCAGCAAGGCCGCGACAGTCAAGCGCACCTCCATCTGTTATCCATCGGCGCTCAACTGGCGCGTACCGATTTAGAGGCGCTGCTCGACGGCGAAGGCGCTCATTGCAGCCTCAACGGCTTGACCTTGGTGCGTGATACCCAGTTCAGCGATATCCATATCCGAGTTGAGCATGCCCGGCCTCGCGGAACCAGTGAACAAATTTTCAAGAGTGTGCTGGATGGCAAGGCACACACGGTTTTCGATGGCATGATTCATGTGTGCCAGCACGCCCAGAAGACCGATGCCCGCCAAGCGAATCGCAACCTGCTGCTGTCCAAACAGGCGCACGCCAACGCCAATCCCCGGCTGGAAATCCTGGCCGATGACGTAAAATGCGGACATGGCTCCAGCACCGGCTTTCTCGATCCTGACGCGGAGTTCTACTTGCGCGCGCGCGGCATTCCTGCTGCTCAAGCCCGCGCCTTGCTGGTTCACGCGTTTGCTAATGACAGCCTGAACCGTATTCGCCTAACGCCGTTGCGCGAGCGCCTGGCTCGCGTGCTGGCTGACCATCTGGCGTTGGATATCATGGAGGCAGAATGAACGATATGAGCGCCCTGCATTCCAGAACTCCCGCGATCAGTCCCCCGCTGGGAGAGCTGGATATCGCCCGCATCCGTGCCGACTTTCCAATCCTGCGCCAGCAGGTTCACGGCAAGCCGCTGGTCTATCTGGACAATGCGGCTTCGGTACAGAAACCCAAGGCGGTGATCGACGCGATCAGTGAGTGCTATACCGGTTACTACGCCAATATCCATCGTGGCGTTCACTTGCTATCGGAGCGCTCGACCGCCGCCTATGAAGGGGCGCGGGAAAAAGTACGGGCTTTTCTGAATGCTGCCAGTGTTCAGGAAATCATTTTTACCCGTAGCACCACCGAAAGCATTAACCTCGTGGCCAGCAGCTTTGGGGGTCGCGTAGTCAAGGCCGGCGATGAGATTGTCATTACCGGCATGGAGCATCATTCCAATATCGTCCCCTGGCAATTGCTGTGCGAGCGCACCGGGGCGGCGTTGAAGGTGGTGCCGTTCACCGACGCGGGTGAATTGATGCTGGAAGAGTACGAACGGTTGCTGGATAGCGGGCGAGTTAAACTCGTCGCATTTGTCCATCTATCCAACGCTCTCGGCACGCTCAATCCGGCCAAACAAATGATCGGCCTGGCCCATGCCCGAGGTATTCCGGTACTGGTCGATGGCGCGCAATCGGTCCCGCATCTCGCAGTAGACGTGCAGGAACTGGACTGTGAGTTTTACGCCTTTTCCGCGCACAAGATTTATGGTCCAAGCGGCGCCGGGGTGCTGTACGGCAAGAAAGCCCTGTTGGAAGCGATGCCGCCGTATCAGGGTGGCGGCGATATGATTAGCCTGGTCACGTTTGAAAAGACCGAATATGCCGAATTGCCCAATAAGTTCGAGGCCGGTACCCCGAACATTGCCGGGGTGATCGGGTTGGGCGCGGCACTGGATTGGCTGAACGCCATTGGCCTGGATCGGGTTGCCGCCTATGAGCATGCATTGTTGGAGTACGCGACCGCCCGGGTCAACGAAATCCCGGGTCTCAAGATCATGGGGACCGCGCACAACAAGGCCGCGCTGATTGCGTTTACCCTGCAAGGAATTCACCCTCACGATATCGGTACCATCCTCGACCGTGAGGGAGTGGCCGTCCGGGCAGGCCATCATTGCGCCCAACCGGTCATGCAGCATTACGGCGTCCCCGCCACGGCGCGGGCGTCGTTCGCCGTTTACAACACCCGCGACGAGGTCGACGTCCTGGTCGCGGCCCTTTGGAAAGTGAAGGAAATGTTCGAGCTATGAACGACCTGCGTGATCTCTATCAAGAAGTGATCCTGGACCACAACAAGCGGCCCCGGAATTTCCGCATCATTCCGCAGCCCACCCATCAGGCCAATGGCATCAACCCGCTGTGCGGCGACCGGATCAGCGTATATCTGGACATTGAGGATGAGGTGATCCGGGACATTTCCTTTCAGGGCGCGGGCTGCGCGATTTCCAGCGCCTCGGCGTCGCTGATGACCGAAGCGCTCAAGGGCAAGCCGGTCGCCGA
>DDST01000057.1 GCA_002343485.1 Proteobacteria bacterium UBA2383 | reverse complement strand
ACTGTACCTTTTCACACACCCTCTCAGGTTTGTGGTCTCGTCGCATCAGTCAGCAAGACCGGGTTATTTATAAATACGATGAAAAATACATTTACATATTTGCTATCGGCGGCCACTACGATCAGTTTTGATAGCCCTAACGGGGCGCGAAGCGTCCGCGGCAACTAGTAATTATACGGTTTCCGTATAACGCTCCAACGCTTGTATTATACGGCAATGATACATATATCAGATTGGATTAGCTCCAGGATGGTTGCTGCTAGTTCCGGCAATGATTTACAGGATTTTGTAGCCTCGCACTCATGGGCTAACCCTCTCGACCGGCTGATTACAAATCAACTGCTATCTGTAGCCCTCTGCCCGCAAGACTCAACTAGTGGTCAAAAACTGCCAGTCAATAGCGGGTAAGCCTGCTATGGCTTCGCATGGACAAGCCGGCAAGGAGTGATAATTTAGAGTCACTCTCTGGGGTCACTGGTGGCAGGATTCCAGTAAATTAGTTTGAAAAAACAATCTCTTGAACTGAAAATTAGATGGTCTCTCTGCCTGAAAAAGATGACAGAAATCGATAAGCATTCTGGATGATTGAACGGCAACTGTGAGGCAGTAGCATTTCCGGTTAAACTCCCTGATAGTTACAACCCTGTCGCCGGTTCTCCCAGTATTGCAACGATGCCTCACTTAAACCCAACGGAGGGTAGCCCACTGATGGAATTCACGGTCAAAAGCGGCAATCCGGAAAAACAGCGGACGGCCTGCCTGGTCCTCGGTGTTTACGAATCCCGGCGGTTGACGCCGGCTGCCGAACAATTCGATTCTGTATGCGGTGGCACACTAAGCAACGTGCTACGCCGAGGCGATCTGGAAGGGAAGCCGGGTCAATCCCTACTGCTGTTCAATGTACCCGAAGCACTGTGTGAACGGGTGCTGCTGGTCGGTTGTGGCCGCGAGCGTGAAGTCGATGACCGGCGTTTCCGTCAGATCCTCGCTCATGCTGTGGCTGCTTTAAACGAGACCGGTGCGACCGAAGCAATGGTTTATCTGACCGATCTTGCCGTCAAAGGCCGCGATCTGCACTGGAAAATTCGCCAGATCGTCGAAATAGCTGAAGAAGCTCAGTATCGATTCGATGAACTCAAGAGCAAAAAAGACGCACCACGCCGGCCCTTGCGCAAAATCATCATCAATATCTCCGGGCGTAAGGAGCTGCCAGATAGTGAACAAGCAATCCGGGAAGGCGCAGCGATTGCTGCTGGCATGAAGCTGACCAAGGATTTAGGCAACATGCCGCCTAACCTCTGTACGCCAACCTGGCTGGCTGAACAAGCCCAAGGACTGGCCGGGGAATTTCCGGCATTGCAGGTCCGCATCTTAGAAGAAGCTGAGATGGAGCAGATGGGGATGCATGCACTGCTGGCGGTAAGCCGAGGCAGTGCCCAGCCGGCCAAACTGATCCGTCTGGATTACCGGCAAGGACCCGCAGCGCAGAAACCCTACGTGCTGGCCGGCAAGGGTGTGACCTTCGACACAGGCGGTATCTCGCTCAAACCCGGCGAGGCCATGGACGAGATGAAATACGATATGTGCGGAGCAGCCAGTGTGCTGGGTACGCTGCGGGCCTGCGCCGAATTGCAGCTGCCACTGAATGTGACCGGGCTGATCGCGGCGGTAGAGAACATGCCAGGCGGGCGGGCCACCCGTCCAGGCGACATCGTGACCAGTCTATCCGGCCAGACCGTGGAGATTCTCAATACCGATGCCGAAGGCCGGCTGATTCTGTGCGATACGCTGACTTACGCCGAGCGTGACGAGCCAGCCGCAGTGATTGACATCGCTACCCTGACCGGGGCCTGTATCATTGCCTTGGGCCGTCATCCACATGGCTTGTTCAGCAACCATCCGCCCCTGACCCATGCCCTGCAAGGCGCGGCTCACACCGCGAGTGATCGCGTGTGGGAGTTGCCATTGTGGGAGGATTACCAGGAGGGTTTAGATAGCAATTTTGCCGACATGGCCAATATCGCCAGCCACCGGGATGGCGGAGCGATTATCGCCGCCTGTTTCCTGTCCCGGTTTACCAAAAAATTCCATTGGGCGCACTTGGATATTGCAGGCACTGCCTGGAAAACCGGGAAAGCCAAGGGCGCAACGGGTCGGCCAGTGCCATTGCTCACCCAATATCTGCTAGACCGGGCGGCTGAAGTAAGCCGGGAAGAAGGACGCATTGAAAAATAACGCTTCTGCAAACCTGGCTCCATGAGAGATGCGTCGTGAAGACCCTGCATCACCTGCATATCCCGTTTGGCACGATGATGGTGGTTTCTACGCTGTTGATGGCGGTGTTCCTGCCCGGTTTGGGCGTGGTGCCGGGGAATCGCGTTGTCACGGTCCAACCGGGGCGCAACATCC
Source organism: Proteobacteria bacterium UBA2383 (assembly GCA_002343485.1). Taxonomy (GTDB): domain Bacteria; phylum Pseudomonadota; class Gammaproteobacteria; order Competibacterales; family Competibacteraceae; genus UBA2383. The sequence goes on along the minus strand of DDST01000057.1, from coordinate 14,184 downwards.
GGCTGCATCGCTAAGGAAAGCAGGACATGCAGCACTGGACCCGCAACACCCTGTTCGCTGCGTGGCTCGCACTGGCGGGGTGCTCGCCGGTCGCGCTGCTTAACGGCTTAACGCCAGATGCCGGCTACACCCAGTACACCGCACTTCCTTATGCGGGCGGCCCACGCCAGAAGCTGGACCTCTACCAGCCCCTTGGATGCACTACCCCGGTGCCGGTCGTGGTGTTTTTCTACGGTGGCAGCTGGCAGAGCGGTGAACGCGCTGAGTACCGCTTCGCCGCTGCGGCGCTGGCCGAACGCGGCCTGCTGGTGGTGGTTCCAGACTACCGCCTGTACCCGGACGTCACCTATCCGGGTTTTCTGGAGGATGCCGCCCGTGCGGTTGGCTGGACTTTTCAGCATATCGCTCAGTATGGCGGCGACCCGCATCAGGTCTATTTGATGGGTCACAGCGCGGGTGCTTATAACGCGGCCATGCTGGCCTACGACCGGCGCTGGCTGGTGGCGGAACACCTGGCGCCAGAACAACTGGCGGGTTTCATGGGTCTCGCTGGCCCCTATCACTTTCTGCCTATCCAAGACCTTGATGTTCAGCCGGTCTTTCATTGGCCGGATACGCCACCGGACACCCAGCCTATTATGCATGTCACCTCCACCGCACCCCGAACCTTGTTAATCACCGCTGAGCAGGATGTGGTGGTCAATCCGGCGCGTAACAGCGGTGCGCTGGCCGATGCCCTGCGCCGTGCCGGCGTCCCGGTCGAACTTAGACGCTACAGCGCGCTGAACCACGCCACGGCATTGGGCGCGTTGGCTTGGCCGCTGCGTGGGCTAGCGCCGGTGCTGGATGAAATCACTACGTTTGTTGCGCAGGCCACGCCCGATCATGCCAGCCCTCGTGAAGTGGTTTGCGCTGATCAAAATCCAGGTTTGCAACTCAGCTACCGGGATTCTACCCGCTGAGAGTAACCTATCATAAAAGCGACAATACCATGCTTCCTATATTTACTCTAGCGAGATAGATATGCTTTTTGCAAAGCGTGTTTTTTATTGGTCTGGAATTTATGGAATTCTTGTCCTGCTTCCGATGTTTTTTCTGGAGCACAAACTTGGAATCGATTTTCCTCCAGCCACCAATCATCCAGAGCAGTATTACGCATTCATCAGTGTTGCCTTGGCGTGGCAATTCGCATTCTTGCTTATTGCGAGTGATGTGAATCGATATCGTCCGCTCATGGTGATAGCAATGGTTGAAAAGTTTCTGACTGCGGGCACTGCAATTTGGTTGTTTGCACTTGGCCGCATCGAGGCAACGACTCTGGTGCCATTTCTCGTCGACATCATCCTTGGCTTTCTTTTTATCGCTAGCTACGTTCGCAGCGCCGGACACTTTTCTTCACTGCGCTTTAGATCGTAACTCGCATGACATGCTGCCCAGCCCATCATTCCACCGGACCCGCGCGAAAAGCCGTGCAGGCCGGTGAATTCAAACGTCAGGCTTTGTCATGAAGAAGCGATCAGGTTCCGGGAGAAATCCAACGGAAAAAGAACGTCGAGAAGCAGAGCGCGTGCTTCAATTGCATCCGCTCCAACAAAAAGCGCATCCTTCGGCCATACCAGCAGATCATGCAAAATTGGCTCATATAAATACCTATGGTTCTCTATAGGCATCTCAGACAAAGCAAGGCAATCCCCGTTCTAACGAATTGCATGACCCATCGCCGCGTTGGGCATGGCAGGACGGCGGCCATCCAACGGCAGCGGCTCCAGCACCGCCACGGTCAACCGGTCGTCGGTCAGATATTTGCGGGCGACTTCGCGCACCTGTTCCGGGGTGACCGCCTGAATACGCTGCACATAGTCATCCAGCCTCCTCCAGCCCAGCCCGGCCGTTTCTAGAATACCCAGCCGCATCCCCTGATAGAACAGCGAATCCTGCTGGTAAACATCCGTAGCGACCACTTGAGCAACGACGCGCGATAATTCCTCGGGACTGATGAGCTCCTCCCGCAATTGAGCAACTTCATCTTTCAGCGCCTTCTCTAACTCAGCACTGGTGCGCCCCGGTGCGGGATTGCCCGCCAACATGAACAATTCTTCCAGACGCGCTGTTGGGTTATAGCCCGTGCCAGCGGCAGCAGCGACCTGGGAACCACGAATCAGATGACGGCTGATCCGCCCGCTGCTGCCACCATCGAGAATGCCATCCAGCACATCCAGCGCGTAGGGCTCCCATTCTTCAGCAGCGGTTTTCAAGGTCGGCGCCTTGTAACCCAGCACAACATAAGGGACTTCAGCCGGTGTTTTAACGATGATCCGCTGCTCGCCCAATTGCGGTATTTCCGCCACCGGTTTGGGTCGCGTCAACGCACTGGGCGGCAGCGGGCCAAAGTGCTTCTCGGCCAATTCGCGGACTTTGACCGGGTCTACGTCGCCAACCACGACCAACGTGGCATTATTCGGCGCATACCACTGCTGATACCAGCGTTTCAAATCGTCAGGACGAATCGACTGAATGTCCTGCATCCAGCCGATAATCGGATTGCGGTAAGGACTGATCAAATAAGCAGCAGCCTGAAAGCGCTCCTGGGTGAGCGCCTCGGGCTGATCTTCGGTGCGCAACCGGCGCTCTTCGGCAACGACTTGGGCTTCCTTGACAACATCCTCCGGTTTCAGCAACAGGGAGCGCATCCGGTCGGCCTCCAGCCGGAAGCTGAGTTCCAGCCGCTCCTTTTCCAGCGTCTGGAAATAAGCCGTGTAGTCGCGGCTGGTAAAAGCATTCTCATCCCCCCCATTAACGGCGATCAGGCGGGAGAACTCACTGCCGGGCACATTAGGCGTCCCCTTGAACATCAGGTGTTCCAGTAAATGAGAGATACCCGTTAGGCCATTGGGTTCATAGCTAGACCCTACCTTGTACCAAATCTGCGAAACAGCCACCGGCGCACGATGGTCTTCGCGAATTAATACCTTCAAGCCATTGTCTAGCGTAAATTCATGAACCGGCGCTGCGGCGAGAACCGTCACTGGACGGGTGACAGCGAACCAGAGCACAAGAGCGACAACGCAGTTTTTAAGCATGGAGTCTCCGTGAATTAAATCTGTTCCGAATGAGAATTTCTGGCCTTTTGGCAATCAATGCCGGCCAGGGTTCAGCGCACCGGTATCACCCTGGGCAAGGCCCTCGATACGCCAGCGCCAGCAAGGTCAGATCATCGGCGGGCGGCGCTCCAGCCGCAAAGGTCTGGACAGCGTCCATGACGGCGGTGATAAGCGCCCGGGTATCGGGCGGCGCAAGCGACAAAACCGCCTCAAGGCGGCCCGTGGTAAATTCCTCACTGTGCAGGTTGACTGACTCGGTAACGCCATCCGTGTAAAACAGCAGACACTCGCCTGGATGTAACACTAAATGCCGTTCGGTAAAGGACAGACCTTCGATGATCCCCAGTGCCATGCCGCCGGTCAGTGGCAGCGCCGTTGTCCTGTGATCCGTCGCGATATGGTAGGGCGGATTGTGGCCTGCGTTGGCATAACGAAATTCCCCGCTGGCTGGGTCCAGCGTCCCATAAAACACCGTGACAAACATTGCTGTTGCATTGTCCTCACTCAATAGAGCATTGACTTGCTCCAGACAAGGTCCGGGGTCTGGCACGATTTGCGCGACAGCATGGATGACGGTGCGGGCGACCGCCATGAACAGAGCAGCGGCGACCCCTTTGTCCGACACATCAGCGATGACCAGCCCCAAACGGCCATCAGGCAGATCGAAAAAATCATAGAAGTCGCCGCCAATCTCGCCAAATGGACGCAATTCGGCGAACAGATCGAATTCCGCTCTTTCCGGGAAACAGGCCGGTAACAGCGAACGCTGGATGTTTGCGGCAATGTGCAGTTCCTGGCGCAGGCTGGCTAATTGGCTGCGCGCGACCTGGGCCTGGTGAAACTGCTCGACCGTGTTGGCCAGACGGCCGATTTCATCGTCGCGGGAGGGATTGGCAGCCAGCTTCGGCATCCGGGTATCGCCCCTGGCCAAGGCGTTCAAAACACCGATGACCTGATTGAGAGGCCGGAACGTGCGCCGCAGAGACCAGTGCAACCCTCCCAGAAACAAAGCCAGTACCACTATGACGCCGCCATGAGAGAGTATATCGAGCAGCATATTCCGCCAATAGACGGTCGTGATGTCTTCAATCGTAAGCAGAATCGCCACTTCCTGGCCAAACAAATCTTGCAGCGGCAATCCGGCGACCGTGTAAACCTGGCCACCGTAGTATTCAGTGCGAACTTGGCGGTTGTGGTAGCGCGTCAATTGAGTAGCGAGGCGCCGCCACAAGGTGGGATCGGTGCCTTGATCCAGGGAGCCATTGGGGTGTTGAAAAAATGCGGGTGCGTTGACGCTGGCAGCAAATGCCGGCAGCAAATGATCGATGTGCAGATACAGCGCGCTGACCGCAGTAGGGCCTGTCCGGTCCAGCAGTGGAAAAACAACGGCTAGGCCGTAGTGATCGTCATTTAATGGGACGATTCCTAAGAGGGTTTTATCCGCCCGGAGCGTCGCGTCAATCAATCGAGGTGACAGCACGTGGGGCGTCTCCAGATCCAGGGCGAAACCGGATGGCGAAAAAATATCACGCTCAGTGCTGAAGAACAGTTCGCCATTCAGGATGGCGGTCTCGAAAGAAATCAAGGGGGAATTGGCTTGCAGGCTGGCGCGGAACTCTACCAGGCTCTGCGCGTAACCGGTCTGATCCCGCTGGGCCAAGGCGCGCAACGCTTCTCCATTGCGGGTTATCGCCGGAATCAAGGCAGCGAGCCGCTGCAATTCGGCACTCGCAATACCGTTCCAAGTATTCTGGTAGCCGGTGAGTAATACGTCTTGATAGCGGCGTTCAGCCTCCCATTCCCGCAGGCGTCCTTCCAACACCAGACTACCGGCCACAATGACGAAAGAGAGCGTGACGCTCAGGGTAATGCGAGTACGCAGTTTCACGATAGGAGCGGTCGCGCGTAGCGCATGTGCGGTGTGTCCCGGTCCATAACGACAGCGTAACCCCAGTAATTTTTTGTCAACAAGATACGCTGTTCAGCAATTGATGAAACTTCGACAATCAAGCCAGTCGCGGGATCAAGGGGCGGCGAACCGCGCAAGTCGGTATAAAACAGATAACGCAACTGAGCGCCACCCAGCAGCTTGATTCCTGTGACTCGTAGCCCCACTGCCAGCAGATTGCGCCAACTGTACAGATTACCGGGCGCGGAGACCGCCGCAATATGCCAGCGGCCAGCCGCACGGGCCAATTCCAGCCGCCACTCGCACAAGCGGCGATGTAGACGGTTACCACGCCATTCCGGCCGGACCGCTACCCCGGTTAACTGAGCAACCCGGCACCAATCGCTGGCTGGAAGGCCCAGGTCTTCGACGAAGCGGTCATAGCGGTAATCCGGTCCTGCGGGCAAACTCAGAATGGCATAAGCGATTAACCGATCATCAGCGAACACGCCCAGAATGCGCCCTTCGCCGGTGAAGTGATCCGCGAAAAAAGCTTCCGGGTCGGCGCGGACCAGCCCCGGTTCTGGCAACCGGCGCAATGCTTGCTGATGGATCTCCCATACGGCGGGCAACGCGGCAGGTTCCAACAGACGGCAAACAAACGGGATCTGCACCGGCTGGCCTTTCCGCCGGATCAGCAGACCGGTCCGGTGAAAGCCGGCGGAGATTTCACCCAGGCTGCGACTCCTCATTCCAGCACCTCGGCATAGTTGAGGATCGCCAATGGTGGATAAAGATTCAGTGCCCGGGCCACCGGCAATTTGACGAAGTAGGTAAGGCGATGCAGGGTTTCAACCGGAATTGTCTGGGGTGCTTGGCCATTGAGCAGGATTTGCTCGACCTTAAAGGCCGTGAAACGGCCAAGATGCCGATAGGGAGCCACCAGTCCGAGCGTGACGGCGCTATCGAAAATAGGGCGTTCGGTCGCAGCAAATACCGGCAAGTGGTGGCGCAACGCCTCACGGGTCAGGATTTGGCGATGCTCACCAATAAAGGTATCCGGCCCCAAGTATAGGAATTGGGGTTCCCGCATCGCTAACCGGTCCAGCAGCGCAGGTAAGACACTGGCATCGGGACGCCCTGCGCTATTCAAAGGGACCGGCTCGGCCAGCAATTCAAAGTCCAGTTCCTGGGCAGCGCGGCGCAACTCGCCGATGTTGATGACGGAATTCGACTCCGTGGGATTGTAAAGCACGGCCAACCGTTTCATAGGCCGGTAAGCGCGGATGGCCTTGATTTGCGTTTCCGCCGGCACTGTATGGGTAGTGCCGGTGACATTGCGCATGGATGAAGCGAAAGCAGGAACAATCCGCGCTTCCACTGGGTAAGCAACCATCGTGAACACCACGGGAATTCCGGTCAGATAGCGGGCCGCATCGATCCGGTCATAGGGGCCGGCCACGCCCAAGGTTAGCGGGGTGCCCCAAGTGTACACAAGATCGGGCTGAAGTTGCCGGGCCTCAGCAACCAGCGCCGGAATCCGGGCTGGGTCCTGATCCACATTACGGACGATCAAATCGAAGGGCAGTTTGTGCTCTTCAATATAGGACCTGAAGCCGGTTTCCACTTCAGTTTCACCGCGCCAAAGCAACATCAGAATCCGGAAGCGTTTACCCGCTCGTCCCAGCGTCTTTCTATCTGAGGGAGAGGAAGTCTCTAACGGGCTGTCTGGCAAAAATAGCCTTCCTTCTGACGAAGGATCGGGGCGGGGAGGCGGGCTGGCGAAGACGATGCCGGTCAATATCAACAGCACGATCGGTAGCAAAACGATGTAGCAGCGAGGCATAGCCTTGCAAGCTCCGTATGCGTTAGGAAGCGATAGGCGACAGTTCATCATCTGGCTCTGGCTCGATCCCCAAGATCAGAAAGCTGACGCTGAATAGGGTGGCGGTGACCACGCCCAATAGGCCAGTGATGGTGATGGCGCCCGGATAGCCAAAGACGGCGGCGAGACCCGCAGCGACGAGCGGCCCGCTGGCGCCTCCCAGACGCTCGATCAGCCGATAGCTACCCAGCACCGGCCCTTGCCCAAATTGTTCAATCGGCGCTCGCCCAATACGGGTCACCAGCGCCAGTTGTGAAGAAATGCTCATGGCCTGGCCGATGCCTAGCAGCAGCACACCCGCTAGCACCCCCGTCGTTGTGGGAAAGAAAAATACTGGAATCAGACCGATGCCTGCGAGCAGGCCGCCTGCGCCCACAAGCAGGCCATGCAGTGCAAAACGGTCAGCCAACCGGGCGAAAACCGGTCCTAAGAAGAGCGCGGCCAGTCCATAAAGCATGGCAACCCGGCCGATTTCCGAACGGCTGTCGCCGAACTCGCTCAAGGTCAACGGCACGAGAAAGAATAGAAACCCATTAAGCAGCAGTTTGGCGGGAATAGCCGCAAACAGCATCAGCAACATGAAGCGCCCATTGCCGGTCATCGCCCGCACCACACCGCCGCGCACCGGCCGGCGAGGTGGCGGTGCCGGCATTGGCTCAGCGCTCAGCAACCGGAATGCCATTAACCCAGCACACGCTGCGAGAATGGCCGCGCAACCGAAGGTGGCGGTATAACCGATATGATCGGCCAAGATGCCCCCAATCGCTGGACCGCAGATGGTGGCAGCCATCAGGCCGCTGACAAACAGAGCCCCGCTGCTGGCCTGCTTCTGCGGGGGCGCATGGGCAACCACGTAGCTCTGACAGGCAACGTACATAAAGGCGTAGCCTGCTGCGGTCAACACCCGCCAAACGAGCAATCCGTAAAAATCCCATGCCAACCCAGTGCCAGCGAGTCCGAGAGTCATGAGCAATGCCCCTTCGGTGAAGGTTCGCGAACTGCCAGCGCGCTCGAATCGCCAGCCCGCCAGCGGCATGCTCAAGGCAGCGGTCAAGGTGAAAACCGTCAAGGGCAGACTGATGAGTAAGGGAGTAGGAGAATCAGATAAATCCGTAGCATAGACGCGCGCATACAACGGCAAGAAGGACTGCGAGAGTTCCACCGCAAAGATAAACAGAAAGGTCGCGACCCGGGCACCGAATAGATCCGCTAACTGATAGGGTGCTGGCCGGCCTTCCGGGGCCAAGGTGAAACCGCGCCAGAGTTGCGCCAAGCTGGTTGATAGGCGGTTCGCTGCCACCGGTGTTGCCGATTGCAAGGAAGCTGCTTGGCGGAGAATTTGTTGATGCGCCGCGTTTAGACGCTCAACCAATTGATTGAGTAAACGGGCCAGCCAGCCGGTTTCATCGCGGGAAACGGGCAGCGTATGGCTGAGATTGCCATCGGCGATGTGGCTTAGAACCATTTCCAGCCGGTTGATGGGGGTGATCAAATAATGATGGACGATGAGCAGCAGCAGTTCGAAGGCAACCAGGGTAGCGATGACAAACACGGTCGCGATATCGAACAGGATCTCTTGAATTTTTTGTATGACGAAACCGGCGTCAGCGCCAATATGCAGCACCCCAGCCACGGCCTCACCCGATCCAACCGGTAGCGCGAGATTATAGAAGTCACCCAATGGGCGGGCGGTCAACGCCTGAATAGGCCACGGCTCCTTGGCGGAATCAGCGGACGCAGCACCTTGAGAAGCAGGTAGCATTTTCAAAGTTGCAGCGGTCGCATCCGCCAATTGCTCCGGTTTGGGAAGCGATGTTCCATATTGGTAGAGAACCGTGCCATCACGGCGGGTTAGCACCAGATAGGCCAAATCAGGATCGGCTGCGAGCACTGTGCCGAAAAAATCGGCCACGCCGGGGAGGCGTTCCAGTGGAATGCCGTAGCGCAATGCACGGTCCAGTTTAGCGTTGACTGTCAGGCCCATGGTGAGCATTTTCTGATCGAGCTGCGGTATCAGGCTTCGCTCGAGCGCCAGGGCGGCATAGAGTGAAATACCGGCCAGGGCCGCGATGATGAGGCTCAGGGTCAGGGTGAATAACCGGGTGAACCGGGACGATACGGTCATTAGACTCCCTCATGCTGGCGTTCGCTTCCATGAGGCGCCTGCCCGGCTAACCGCTGCTCAAGGCGCAGAATCCGATTAGCCAGGATCAGGCGCTGCTGAAATTCCCGGCTTTTTTGTTCAGCCGCCACCTCAAGCGCTGCCAGGACTGAATCGCCCGCATGCGGCGAAGCCGGGCGCTGTTGGTTTTCCAGAAAGTCTTCAAGCGCGATACGGACCTGCCGCAATTCACGCCGGGTACTGCGAAACAGCAGCCACACGCTCAACAAAGCGACCAGACTTGCTGCAATCAAAATCAACAGAGCCGCGCGGATCAGATTGAATAAGGTCTGCTGCAATTCCTGGTCGTGGAAGGAGCGGTCGTAGCGCAGGATGAGGCCACCTACTGTGCGGCCAAAGTTGTTGATGAGCGGGATGCCAACCATGAGTGTCTCAGGGTCGCTAATGTGTTGAGGCGTTTTTGAGGCTGTCTGCAGCACGGTTTCCAGCCAAGCCGGTGTGAGAGGGGTGACGGGATGAGGGTCCAAGAGTTTGCTTTGGTATTGATACAGAATGTGACCTTGCTCATTGAACACACTGATCGAAAGAATATGAGGGTCGTGGGCAGCTTCACGGGTCAGGATCGCTGCGGTATTGGCCATAGCAGCCGGGTCGAGGCCAAGATCGAGACCAAATTCGAGGGTGTCGCGCAGATCCTGGACGAGAAAAGCCAATCGCGATTGCATCAGGCCGTTGAATGTGCGTTCGAATTTGGCGTAGTTCATCAGCACCGCCAAACCGAGGACGAAAGCGATCAAGACAGTAATCGTGGCAGTGATTTTGACCGGCATCACGGAGGACTCAGTTTGAGAGAAAGCGTTATATGATTATGGCGTTTACCACGCATTTGGCTAGAATCTTCCATAGAGAAGTCATACGATTGTGACTTCCGGTAGGGATACCAGAATGTTAGGTGGCTCAAATCATGCGCAAAAGCTCTTGCTCCATGCGGTTTTACGAGGAACTGAACGACTTTCTGCCTCAGGAACGGCGTAAGGTCTGCTTCAGCCATGATTTTCAACGGCGTGCCTCGATCAAGGATATGATCGAAGCGCAAGGCGTCCCGCATACCGAGATTGAACTGATCCTGGTCAATGGCTGTTCAGTAGGGTTTTCCTATATCGTTCAAGATGGTGACCGGATCAGCGTCTATCCGATGTTCGAAGCCTTCGATGTGCAATCGATGATCCGGGTGCGGCCTTACCCATTGCGAATCAGCCGGTTTGTGCTGGATGTCCATTTGGGTAAGCTGGCGCGCTACCTGCGCCTGCTCGGATTCGACACGCTGTACCGCAACGACTACGAAGATGCTGAACTAGCGCATCTGGCCAGCAAGGAACGCCGTATCCTGTTAACCCGCGATCGTGATCTGCTCAAGCGGTCGGTGGTAACCCACGGCTACTATGTGCGGGCCATTGACCCGCGCCGGCAAATCGAGGAAATCATAGAGCGGCTGGATCTCCATCGAGCGATTCAGCCGTTTCAGCGCTGCGTCCGCTGCAATGGCCGGCTGGCGGCAACCACCAAGCAACAGGTATGGGAGCGGCTGCCGCCGGAAACCCGGCGCTGTGTCCAGGAATTCTGGATTTGCGAGACGTGTGAGCAAGTGTACTGGGAAGGCAGCCACATGCCGCATATCCGGCGGTTTATTCAGGCTCTCCAGGCGCGCGCCAGTGCTGTATCATCGGCTGAACAAATGATCGAGGGTGCGGAGTGATGTCCAAGGGCTGCATGGCCGGAATCGTTTGAATAACGCTTTTACCATGAAGCGCTTTTACAACAAAATATTTTAAGGATTAATAACATGCGTTTGCGGTTGTTATTGCCGTTGCTACTGGTGCCGGGCCTGGGCATGACTCAGGATGCTGCCAATCCTGCTGGTCTGGAGCCGATTCCTGACGGTCCGCCAGATTCATCGCGGGAACAAAATGTCCCGGCCCCGGAAATCACGATCCGCCAATTGGGTGACCAGGGTTCCGTCGAGGAATACCGCGCCGGTGGAGTGCTGTATATGGTCCGGGTCAATCCGGCTAAAGGCGCTTCCTACTATCTGGTGGATACCGATGGCGACGGCAATATGGAAACCCGCTATAACGATCTACAAAGCAATTTAGCTATCCCTGCCTGGGTACTGCTGCGCTGGTGAAAACTCAATGGCTCCGGCACTGACAGGACGATCCATGACACTCGAAAATATGAGATTTTTTCTCCCGTTACTTTTGTCTAACGGGGCGGCGGATCAACCGGACATCGCCCGTCCAAAACTACGTTTTGTCCGGGCTCGCCGGTTATCCGCCGCCCCGTTGCCGCGGGCGCGAAGCGTCCGCGGCAACGAATTAGCTCAGCGGCGAAGCGTCTGCGGAGTCCGCTGGAGCGCTTTGTTGGGCGTCTCCAGTTGATACCGTCTCCCATCGTGCCTGAATAGTATCTGCAGATAGGTCTGCTCCACAGTCCCATTCAATAAAGTACTTCCCGTTGTAAATTTGTTCGAACTCAGTTCTGTCTTTGAGCGGTGCAAAAACTTCGGATTCAAGATATGGTTTTACATCGAATAAACCTGTTTTCCCATCTTCGGCTTTGATGTACAGCATGTAATTATTTTTCGGAATAATCTCTGCAATATTCATTGGTCAAGCCCTCGAATCGAGAATAGTTTCGTGCCGTTGATGGCCAATTGCCAGTCAGCAAGCAAATCCTCTTGGTGTATTTCAATCCATGCGACGACCAGCTTGTGTTTCTTCGGCGGAAGCGCTCCAGCCAAGACAGTTCCATCGAGAATGGAGTAAACCGCTACTTGGCTTTGATACTCGGCATGGATGTGCGGCACGTTGTGCTTTTCCGTATCATAGAAAAACATTCGAATAAGAATGCCATAGAACATCGAAATTGCTGGCATGACAACGATCTTTTCCTGTTATGTCCAACGTGGAGGTCATCGGCTTTGCGCGGCTTTTCGCGCAAGGTCCGTGTGACCGCAGGGTTAGGCCACATGTTGCTCAATAAACGCTCGAACAACCTCCAACAGCTCAAGCGTTTTGGCGTGTGAACATTGCCCATGAGTGAGAGCCTTTCGGTTCATTGAGATGTCTATGGTTACTCCATTCCAGATGACAGGCAGCATTTCTTGTTCGGTGGGATTGAAGTTGAACTTCATGTCATGTGCGAAACAGTTGCGTAACAAGCACCAGAGGGGATACCACGGTTGGGCCTTTAACTCCGACAACTGGCCAGTTGCGTGGCAATACTCTTTGGTGAGAGCAAGAAGATCATTCAAAGCAGCTCGATAGCTTTTGTCGTATAGCTGCTCGGCTGCAATCTTTAGAGCCACCTCATCGTGAACAAGGTTCAGCACGTGGGCGTGTGGCTTGATGTCATTCGGGAGCTGTTCGTAAAACGCGTCGAAGAAGTGAGGCGTATCAGGATACGCCCATAGAACCAGCGACGCATAGGCGAATTGAACGCGGTTAATCGCGGTTCGATACATGCCGAGGAGGTCGGTTTTGGTCATGTGGCCTAACGTAGGGTTAACCGGAGCGATGACGGCAGGACGCCATGTTAGGCCGCACTGTCGGGGAGGCCAAGGTACGCGACATTCCTCTTGGCTCCGTGCGACAGCCTGCGCAGAACCTCGGCAGCCAAGTACCGAGTGGGCTCCCAGACAAGAAACGACATGGCTTGAAGGTTCACGTCGCGCCCCCCGCCAGCCGGAAGAGCTTGAGTGTTGACACCTTCAAGTGCGCTGCTCAAGGCATTGATCCATTGTTCCTCTGTTTCGTCAAGGTACCCACGTCCTACGAGGAACTTGCCGTTCTGCACATCTTCCTTCAGTTCCCACGCTACGTTGTAGTCGCCCATTTGGCGACACTGTTCCTTCGGTGAAGAGGCGAGCATCTCAACTGCGTTTAGGTAGATACGCAGTGAGCTGTGAAACTCGTCTTCGTCTTCCAAGAGCTCGGCGGCGGCTGGCATAGCGTGGATCCTGTGCGGCCCAACGTTAAAGCTGTGCGGCGCAAACGAAGCACAGCGTAGTTTGCATCCGAACAAGCGCCTTGTTAGCCGTATTATTCATGCTGGCAATCTTTGTTTTATTAATTTCAACGTATTATGCAAGCAATCCAAATCATAGCTTTCACCATGAAACTTATAGGTATGCGAGTCTAGTGCTCGTAAAAAGGCTTTCTCAGGAAAGCCTTTTGTACCTGTGACAAGATTCATGTCAAATATTGGATAACCCTCATAATCAGATACCCATTTATCAAGGCGCTCATCAAAATGCTCTAAATGGTTGCGCAACCTACGAAATGGCTTTAGATCAACACCTGATAACTCAATATAGCCTTTAAGTAGTTTTTCTCGTTCGCTTCCATTCTTTGGGTCAAGTAGCTTATCGACCATGGCGGCATGGCTCAGAAAATGCTGTAAGTGCAGAAATATTTCGATAACCACCTCATCTTTTTCTGCACGAATAAATGACGCCCATGCATTTTCAGCAAATTCTATTTGTATAAGTGCTTCACGCGAAAAAAATTTCCACTTTTCCATATTACGCCCAACGGGGCGGCGGATAACCGGCGAACCCGGACAAAACGTAGTTTTGGACGGGCGATGTCCGGTTGATCCGCTGGTTGNNGTTGCCGCGGGCGCGAAGCGTCCGGTGGAGCGGTGGGTTAGGCGCGTGAACCGAAAGGATGTTTTATGAAAAATCACTTTAGTGATTGTGCAACCCACAATTCTGAATTCCCTGAATTGCTTGGGCCATGTGATTGTGGTTATGAACTCAAAGCTCGGCATAGATATGCCGCATACCTTTATCGCCTTTTTTGTAACCAGGTCGTGTGTTATCAAACACGGTTCCGGTCATGGATAAATTTGAAATTTTTGAAATATCACATAAATTCCAATCATGACCGGAATTGACGTGCCCGCCTTGGACTTGATAACAACGAAGAACATCATTGCCAGCGCGAGAAATACCGACTGCATGAGGCTCAACGATTCGCGTCAATCCATCGTAATGGAAAGACAGGACTTGGCGATTATGGATCGCGCTAATGATTGTTTGCAGCATTTATTAAGCCTCATTTTGAATGTTAATTCTACTTTGTCAGATTCATCTGTTTGATTTATAATTAAAAAGATAATCTAATTT
>DDST01000076.1:3759-4666 GCA_002343485.1 Proteobacteria bacterium UBA2383 | reverse complement strand
TTTGTAACGCTGGATGTGCTGGCCACGCTTGGCTTCTTCAAGCAACCAGTCCATGACCGCCCGGAAATTACTGACCGGCTGAACCCGTTCTCCGCGCCGCACTTCCGTATCCTGCTGTTCAAAAAGGCCCGATAATTTACCACCAAACTGGATTAGGACCGCGTATTCTGGGGAAGCAAAAAATTCTGCTGTCAACCGCGCCTGCCGAATTAGACTATGCGCGCGACGAAGGATAATGATGCTATAGCCTTCATCATCCTCACAAGGCTCAACAATTGCCTCATACGAACGCTCACTTTGCGCATCATTGAGTCGCTCGACCAATCTTGCAACCCATTCCTTTAGATAAGATTCATCACGCAATCGGCTCTCATTCAATGGTGGCTGATAGATGAGTTGCTCCAATAAAGTCGCATCGTAACGGCGGGACAGGCGCTGAATCATCGCCATGACTGTCATGTAGCCACGCGCCAGTTCTTCCAGCGCCTGTCCGGTCAATGGAACAGTTTCATTGCCTTTAGTCACCAGTCTTGCTCCTTCCAAGGCCATCTGTAATAGATGTGCGGAAAGCTCAACATCATCCTTGACATACTGTTCCTGTTTGCCTTTTTTCACTTTGTAAAGTGGTGGTTGTGCAATGTAAATATGGCCACGCTCAATCAATTCCGCCATTTGCCGGTAGAAAAATGTCAGCAAGAGCGTACGGATATGCGATCCGTCAACATCAGCATCCGTCATTATTATTATACGATAATAACGTATTTTATCTGGATTAAACTCCTCCCGGCCAATACCACAACCCAAAGCAGTGATCAGTGTCCCAACCTCGACAGAAGCTAGCATCTTGTCAAAACGGGCCTTCTCTACATTTAAAATTTTGCCTTTGAGCGGCAGGATCGCCTGGAAG
>DDST01000076.1:0-3750 GCA_002343485.1 Proteobacteria bacterium UBA2383 | reverse complement strand
ATCCGCCAGCTTGCCCGGCAAGCCAGCGATGTCCAGAACACCCTTGCGGCGGGTCATCTCGCGAGCGCGGCGGGCTGCTTCGCGCGCACGGGCCGCATCGACAATCTTGCTAGTGATTGCCTTCGCTTCGTTAGGATTTTCCAATAAGTATTCTTGTAATTTCTCTGATACTATTGATTCAACTGCCGGTTTAACCTCAGAAGACACCAGCTTATCTTTGGTCTGCGAGGAAAATTTTGGATCATGCAATTTCACAGACAATACAGCCGTCAAGCCCTCGCGAGCATCATCGCCACTGGTTTCAACCTTGGCTTTCTTCAGAATCCCTTCCACTTCCATGTATTGATTCAGAGTGCGGGTCAAGGCGCCGCGCAAGCCAGCTAAATGGGCGCCACCATCACGCTGTGGAATATTATTAGTGAAGCAAAAAACATTTTCCTGATAGGAATCATTCCATTGCAGTGCCAACTCTATCTGAATGCCGTCACGGGCCGCATCCAGGTAGAACACGCGCTCATGTAGCGGTGTTTTATTGCGGTTCAAATGCTCGACAAATGCCTTAATGCCACCTTGGTATTCAAAGCAATCTTCCTTACTGGTCCGTTCATCGCGGAGACGAATGCGCACGCCGGAATTAAGAAACGACAACTCACGTAACCGCTTGGCCAGTACATCATAATGAAAATTGATATTACTGAAGATAGTAGCGCTAGGTTTGAAATGAATTTCAGTGCCGGTCAGATCAGTTTCGCCAGTTACCCGCAATGGTGCCTGAGGGTGACCCAACCGGTATTCCTGCTGGTTGATTTTGCCATCACGGCGAATAGTTAACCGCAGAAATTCAGATAGAGCGTTGACTACCGATACACCAACGCCGTGTAGACCACCGGAAACTTTGTAGGATTTGTCATCGAACTTGCCACCGGCATGTAGTACGGTCATGATGACTTCAGCGGCAGAGCGGCCTTTGGAATGTTCATCGGTGGGAATACCGCGGCCATTGTCCGTAACAGTGATGGATTCGTCGGCATGGATAGTTACGCTGATTTCTGAGCAGTAACCAGCTAGCGCCTCGTCGATGGAATTATCCACCGCTTCAAACACCATGTGATGCAGGCCCGTGCCATCATCCGTGTCGCCAATATACATACCCGGACGCTTGCGCACGGCGTCCAGCCCTTCTAGGACTGTGATGCTCGACGAAGTGTAAGACGAATCGTTCATAATCCCAGCTTTCCCGAATCCGTTAAAGACTGGAAATTATACCACCTTGAGGGCTTCAACGGTGATCAGGGATCAGTGGCTATCCATTTGCCTTGCAAAAGATGGAATGTCTTTGCGTCCTGCCAAAGAGTGGCGTCCAGCAACCCCGGTTCGATAGCGGTGATGAATAGCTGGATATCGAGCGCGGCTAAGGTGCGCATGACTTGTGCCCGGTTATCAAAATCCAGTTCGGCTGGCAAATCGTCAATCAGCAGGATGCAAGCGTCACCCACATGGCGCCGGTACAGTTCCGCTTGCGCCAAGACCAAAGCGACTACCAGCAACTTCTGCTGGCCACGTGACAGCGCCTTGGATGGCGGACGTCCATCGATATGAATGGCAAAATCGGCCCGGTGCGGGCCGAGCCGGGTATGGCCTTGCTGGCGATCCTGATCGCGTCCAGCGCGCAACCAGCCGGAGAAGTCACGCTCAGACGGCTCCAGAGGCCAGCCACGGCGATAATCGACCTGTACCCCTACCCCATTGAGGGTCTCCCCGATCAATCGCCTTAAAACGCCTTCCAGGGCCTCACAGAAGGTTCCACGCAACCGATCAAGCAGGGCCGCCGTTGCCAGCTCACTATCCCAGGCATCTACCACCCGGTTGACGGCGCCAGACCGCAACGCAGCATTGCGATGACGCAGTGCACTGCTATAGCGGCGCCAGGCGCCGAGAAACGCCGGTTCAGCGTGAAACAATCCCCAATCCATAAACCGGCGCCGCTGTTGTGGTCCATCCTCCAGCAAGCGATGGCTGTCGGGATTTAGCAACAGCACTGGCGTCTGCCGGGCCAATTCCGCCAGTGAACGGGTTGGAACACCACCGATGCGCGCCATCAGCTCACGGGTATTGCGTTCAAGGCCAACCGGTGTCCGCTGTTTATCGCCTGTTTGTAAAACAGCGGACACCCGGAAGGCTGATGCACCGGTTTGGATCAACTCGCGCGGCTGGCGGGTGCGAAACGAACGTCCCCGCCCAAGGAAATACAACGCCTCTAATAGACTGGTTTTTCCCGAGGCATTGGGGCCAGTTAACAGATTCAATCCAGGTGAGCATTCCATCCGAATGTGCCGCAGGTTACGAAAACCGGCAATGTCCAGATTGACGATGCGCATGCAGGTTCAGAATTGCTGTCCACTGGCAATCAAAGCCGCATGGGCATAATGACATGCCGGCTGCCCTCGTTCTCGGCTTCCTCGATCAGGCAACTGCTGGCAGCATCGGAGAAAGACAGCTTGGCCAATTCGCCATTCAATGCCCCCAGTGCATCGAGCAGGTAGGTAACATTGAAGCCAATCTCCAACGGACCACCACTGTAGTTGATCTCGACTTCCTCTTCGGCCTCTTCCTGGTCAGGATTTTGCGCCTGCGCCCGCAAAATCCAATCTTCCAGTTGCAAGCGGATGCCCTGGGTCTTGTCGTTAAGCACGATCCCCGTCCGCGCCAATGCGCTCCGCAGCGCCATACGGTCAGCGATGACCACCCGGCCTCCATCGCGGGGAATAACACGCTGGTAATCCGGAAACTTGCCATCGATCAGCTTGGAGGTGAAGCGAATATCGCCAAGCATCAAGCGGATGTGGTTGGCACCGAGATTGAGTACGACTTCGGCGTCACTGTCGGCTAGTAGCCGCAACAGTTCCAGTATGCCCTTGCGAGGCACGATGATCTGACGTGTTTCCGCCGCGTCGACCTCAGTTTTCAGTTCCTGGAATGCCAGCCGATGGCCATCGGTCGCCACCAATCGTAAAACGCCAGGGGCAGTCTCCAGCAGCAATCCATTCAAGTAGTAACGTACGTCTTGCTGGGCCATTGCGAAGTGCGTACGTTCGATCATGCCACGTAGAGCACCTTGATGCAGGTGGATGTCTCCCTCGAACGGCAAATCCTCTAGCGTAGGGAAATCAGCAGCAGGCAGGGTGACTAGGGTGAACCGGCTACGTCCGCAACGCACTGTTGCTTTATCACCCTCACCACTCAAAACCACGTTTGCGTCTTCTGGCAAAGCGCGCAGGATGTCATGCAGGCGGCGGGCAGGCAACGTGATCTCGCCTGGAACTTCCACGAGTAATTTAGCTCGAGCGGACAATTCGACTTCCAGATCAGTTGCCGTCATTGTCAGATCTTGTTCCCGCGCTGTCAGAAGCACGTTGCTCAGGATCGGCAATGTCTGCCGACGTTCGACAGCGCCGATCACATGCTGAAGCGGTTTGAGCAATTGCTCGCGCTTAGCTTCCAGTTTCATGTACTTCTCCTGAAGATGTTCTCAGACCCGTGGCGCCGGTCCAACAGGTGGATGTCATTCCTGACGGAAGTCAGGGGTTTTAAAATTTATCTTTCTGGCGCGATCCGAAATCCGGGCCAGTTCATCATCTTTTTTTTTAAATATTAAAAGACTGTTGTTGTTGTGTCGGGCATTTTCTGTGGATAACTTTTTTTTATTGTTATTTATCAATAAATTACAAGCGTTTTGCCTGTGGATAAGTC
>DDST01000085.1 GCA_002343485.1 Proteobacteria bacterium UBA2383 | reverse complement strand
CATGTTGCGGATGTACTGGGCATTCAGCGGCACCTCTAAATCCAGAGCGTTTTCCACAGCCCGCACGGACACAATGGCGTGTACGGTGGTGCAAACGCCGCAGATGCGTTGGGTGAACAGCCAAGCATCGCGCGGATCGCGGCCCTTGAGGATGACCTCGATGCCGCGCCACATTTGCCCGGAGGACCAGGCATTCGTCACTTTGCCGTTTTCCACCTCGCAATCGATGCGCAGATGGCCCTCAATGCGGGTGATGGGATCGATGGTGATACGAGTCACGACGGCCTCCCGGACGCTTCAGCGATGCTGCCGGGCAGTACCGGCAAGGTTTTGACGAAAATGAGATAAAGCATAATTTCGAGACACACCACGCCGACAGTGATCATCAACTCCGGCGCGGAAGGGAAATACGTCCAGCCGTTGCCGGGATCGATGGCCAACAGATAGCCATTCATCCGGTACAGCGAACCAGCCGCTAGCAGGCTGATCGTGGCCAGGAACCGGAGCCGCATATTGGCGCAACGCCGCCGCGAAGCCAGGATGAGGACCGGCGCGGCAAACAAGGCGGTTTCGATCAGGAACAGCACACTGTAGCGATCGCCAGCGAAAGCTCGGCCCAACTGACCGCGCGCCAGTAAATCGCCAAAGCGCACTGCCAGGAACAGCACCAGCAATCCAGCGGCAACTCGCGACAGCTTGGCTAACAACGCAGCTTCGGACGGCAGCTTGAACGACCGCTGCACCAGGGTAGACTCCAGCATCACCACCCCGTAACCCATGGTCAGCGCTGAAATCAGGTACAGCAATGGCAGCCACTGCGTATACCAGAGGGGCGACAGCTTGGAACCCATGATCAGCAACACGGAACCCAGCGAGGATTGGTGCATGGTTGGCAGCAACACCCCCAGACCGATGAAGACGTACATGTAGCGCCGCAAGAAAACTTGCAGCTTGTGCAGGTTGAACCGCTGTTTAATCGCGACCGGCATGCGCTCCAGGAACGCTGGCCAGAACTCGATCCACAACACAGTGATGTAGGCCATGACGCACAATGCCACCTCGAAGATCACCGAATTGATCTGCGCATACCAGGGCATCAAAAGATTAAAGGCGTTCCAGTAGCGACCCAAGTCAATCATCACCGCCAGACCGGCCAGGGTGTAGCCGAATACCCCGCCCAGGAGTGCCGGACGCATCAGCGGATGATAGACGTTGCGGTTGAAAATATAGACCAGCAGCGCCATGGCAAAGCCGCCGCACCCAAAAGCAGTGCCGATCACCACATCCAGCACCACCCAGGTACCGATCGGATAACCGTTGCTCATATTCGATACGTCGGCCATGCCGAACAGGAAACGGCGCAGGATGAAATAGCCGCCAATCAACAAGAACACGCCGAGGATAGCAAAAGGTTTGGTGACAATCGGGCCACCGAGCGGCCGGGGCGCTGTCTCGCTCATGATGACGCATCCTCCTCATCGGTGCTGCGGGCCGGGTCTTCATCGCGGTGCGTCTTGGAGCTACGCCGGGCCAGGAAGACCAGCCCGCCAAACAAAGCCAATGGCGCGATCATGCCTTTATAGAGCGTGTGCTGCATCCCCTCCGAAACAGCGGCATAGGAGTGATCGGGTAATTTAGGCAAGCCGAGTTTCTCGTGAGGAACGCCCGTCAGGTAGCGCACTTGAGTACCGCCGGCTTCCTTCTCACCATAGAGGTGTGGCTGGTAGTGGCCGATGGGTGCTTCATGACCAGGCCGGCCGCCGCCCAGCTTACCGCGAGGAAATTCATACAGCGTCCCCGGCTGGGCCGCCAAACGCCGCTCAGCTTCGGCTTGCAGATCCTCGACCAAGCCGAATAACGAGGCGCCGGTCGGACACACATCGCAGCAGGCCGGGAGCTTGCCCTGTGCCTGCAAGTGATTACAAAATTGACACTTGGAAATCCGGCCAAACGGTTCATCGAACTGATATTGCGGGACGTTGAACGGGCATCCGTAGACGCAGTAGCGGCAGCCGATGCAGGCATCGGGATTATGGGTGACGATGCCGGTTACGGGGTCCTTGCGCATGGCACTGACCGGACAGACCGAAATGCAAGAGGGATCGACGCAATGCAGGCAATGGCGTTTGACAAACGCATAACCATCCTGCTCGCGATCTTTCTCCGCCATCGTCCCGTTCTGATAAACCCGGATCACGTTCAAGGTCTTGCCGGAAATGTCCTCGGCGGCATCCCACGTGCCTTCATTCCAAGCCGCCAATGATGCCGGCTGCTCAGCAGGCATCCCATTCGCTTGCTTGCAAGCAGAAACACAGGCTTTGCAACCAACGCATAGCGTCGAGTCATACAACATTCCAACAGCCTTGGGTGGCAAGGTCTTCGGTTCACGCGGGCCAAAAGCGGCCGCTTCATTGACCGGTGCAGCCACCGCAGCGGCGGCGGTCGTCACAGCGCCCGCGGCGCCGCGCAGGAATCGACGGCGTTCAAGATCCATAGCAGCGCTCCCCTCTAGTGTTGCCCGGATGAAGAACGGGAAGAAGCTTCCTTGCCGCCCTCTTCGCCCTCATCTTTCATGCCGCGTAGCGCCATTGCTCCAGCCCCGGCGCCCAGCCCAGCGATGCCCGCGGCAATCGCCGCTGCGGCTGGGGTGATGCCTTCGCCTTTGGGCGAGTCCACCGTTGGAAAGGCTGCCGGCGGTGAAAAGGTCTTGACATCCGCCAGCGCATGCAGGGGCTTGGTGAAACCAATGCCTTGCTCCGTACAGCCAAAGCAGGGATGACCAATGCCAACCGGCCAGTTACCTTCCCCGGCATCGCCGAAGCCAATCGCCGGGCAGTTCGCGTGGGTCTCTGGTCCTTTGCAACCGATCTTGTACAGGCACCAGCCTTGGCGGTGGCCAAAATCGCCATATTCGAGGGCGAAGCGCCCTGCATCGAAATGCGGGCGCCGTTCACAGTTTTCGTGGACCAGCCGGCCATAGGCGAATTTTGGCCGGTTCTTGATATCCAGATCCGGCGGTTTGCCGAAGGTCAACAGATAGAGAACTGTAGAGAGGAAATTGTAAGGATTAGGCGGGCAACCCGGAAGGTTGATCACCGTTTTGCCGGGCAACACCGCATGTACCGGTTTGGCCCCGGTTGGATTGGGATCGCTGGAGGGAATGCCGCCCCAGGAGGCGCAGGAACCAATGCTGATAATCGCCGCTGCGCCTTCCGCGGCTTCCTTCACCGCTTGCAGGATCGGCTTACCGGCCACCATGCAGTAAACGCCGCCGTCCTTGGTGGGAATCGAGCCATCGACCACCAGGACATATTTGCCCCAGTTCTCCTTCATCGACTTGGCCTTGTACGCTTCGGCTTGATGGCCGGCACCGGAACACAGGGCCTCGTGATAGTCGAGGGAGATCATGTCGAGAATCAGGGTTTCGAGCGTCGGATGATAGGCGCGCAGCAGCGACTCGGTGCAACCGGTGCATTCTTGTGCCGACAGCCAGATGACCGGTGGCCGTTGCGGTGCGGTCGCGGCTTGCGCGATGCGCAAACCCGTGAACGACGACAACCCTAGCGTCACTGCAACCCCGGTGCAGTATTTCAGGAACTCGCGGCGGGTCAGCCCGCCCAATGCTCCCTCGTAACCATCGAGATTCCGGATCGTACCGGACACCCTATCGGTATCATCGACAAAACCCATGATTACATTCTCCCCCGCAGGATTCGACCACGATAAAAGTAACGGGAGATTTATAAAATCATTTGATGATCGTCAATTTTAGGAATTTTTTTGCGCGCAATTAGTTTGCGTTTGGACCATAGAGATCAATAGCGTCACCGGCAGAATGCGCTTGAATCTGTCACCGCGTTTGAACAGGCCCTTTAATTGCTGATGTGAATTCACAAGCCATTTTTAAGACTTCATAACCAAGCTCAATCGCAGATTGCCGGTTTTCTGGTCTCTTATCGCCTTTACCTTGCCAATCAATGTGGCAGTGCCAATAGTCAAACCAATCTTCTGGATCAAGGCATGAGAGATTTTGAGAGGCACGCGCGCTCATCTTGGCCCAGTAACCGCTGGAACGATTTATTGGGTGTCTTGGCAACAAGAAACCGTTGCAGCTTCTCTGAGAGACGGGCTTTCTCTTTTATTTCACATTCCCAAACGATAAGGATATTCCAGCCTGCGGCCTGTAAGCCGGCGATGTTTTCGGCGTCACGCTGCTTGTTCCGGTTGATTTTCGGAATCCAGTAATCACAGTTTGATTTTGGCTTGCGAACACCTTCGGCACAGCTATGCCCATGCCAAAAACAACCATGGACGAATACAACCAGTTTCCGGCCAATCCATGCAAGATCAGGTTTTCCTGGCAGGTCTTTCCGATGGATACGATAGCCGGAAAATCCAATTTCCCGGCAAAGCTTGCGTACAGCCAACTCTGGCTTGGTATCTTTACCTCGAATTTTCCGCATATTTTCTGAGCGGCAGCCGGGGGTTCGTTTATCCATCGTTACTTGCTGCGGGCAGCGGCTTGCTCGGCTGCTTGTTTCGGAAATTTTGCGATGAGCCACTTCAGCGCTTCGAGCTGGTCAGCCAAAGCCGCTCTCCGGATTTGAATCAAAAGCTGTTTCAGGTCAGGGCGGATGAGCGTGGCATTCTGCGCACCCTCGTTACAGACGGAGCACATGGCCCGAAGGTTCGATGGCTCATCGCTTCCGCCCTTGCTTTTATCAATGATATGCCCGATATGAAGCCGGGTTTTTCGAGATGGGTCATATGGATGAGGCTCTCCGGCGACCACACCGCACATCTGACATGTAAATCCATTACGGTCGAGGACGTAGGCGCGAGTTTCTTTTGAAATTGCACGCTCAAAGGCCGGTTGCGGTTTTGGGTTTTCAAGTAAATATTGACCTGGTTTCAACTCACTCCGGTCATTGTGCGTGAGAATCAGATAGCCCTCTTCTGTGCGCAACTCACGAACGCGCCTTGCCCACTCTGACTGATTGTCTGCAACAGCGCGTAACTCTTCAGAATCCATGACGCGGCCAATATTTGCTAGAAAGTGCGCGCGGAGTTTCCCGCGCGCACCGCCTCTTGCGTTTCTTACTTTTGGCGCTTTCTCTTTTGCCACTGACTAGTACGCCCGCTTAAGTTTTAGTTTTGCAGCGGCATTAAGGGCTGCCTGAATCTGCATACCTACTGCATGAGCAACGGGCGGAGGGAAGGCATTGCCAACTTGACGATAGGCCGCGGTTTTTTTTCCGCTAAATTGCCAATCATCTGGAAACCCTTGAATGCGTGCAGTCATACGAATAGTCAGTCTGGGCATTCCAATAAAGTCTTTTTCAGGCGCAACGTCAGCTATTCCCATGCCATCAACGCCAATCGAAGCCCATGCTTTTTTCGCTCTTGTTGGGCCAAGGTCCGGGCCGCCGTGCTTTTTGCTGCCACCAACCAGCGTTGGCGCAATATCGCAGGCACGCTCTCGCCACTGCCTGGCGCCATGCCAGCCGTTCGCCGCCATTAGGTCAAAAAGCGCTTCGCCAACTGTCGGCGCGGGTGAAGCCTGCGCCGGCGGCCAATGAAAGTATTCTGCTATGCCCTTTTTTAATGCTACAAAAACAACGCGCGGGCGCAGTTGCGGAACACCAAAATCGCTGGCATTCAATAACCGCCACTCCGCGATGTACCCAAGCTTCTTCAGGTCAGAAATGATTTTTGCGCGATATCCATCGAAAACCGAGTCGAGTAAACCGCGAACATTTTCGAGCATTACAGCGTGCGGTCTACATTCAGATACCAGCCGGATTGCTTCTGGAAATAAATTGCGCTCATCTTCACTGCCTAATTGCTTGCCTGCCCTTGAAAACGGCGGGCAAGGTACCCCGCCTGCAAGAAGCTCAACGCCTTTCCATTTTTTAGCTGAGTAGTGACGAAGATCGCCCTCTGTGACGTGCCAATGGTTACGGTTGATCCGGAGAGTCTGGCAAGCGGCTGCATCAAGTTCCACGAGGCTGACGTGTTCAAACCCTGCTTGCTCTAAACCTAGCGCTTGACCGCCCGCGCCCGCACAGATTTCTATTGATGTAAGCGCCATTTCTCATTCCAGTATGATTTCTAAACCATTTTACTTTCTTTCGCAGCGGCTTACCACGCTGTATTGATGTGATGTCCAACGCCCCGGTAAGCGGCGCTCTGCATGGAGCGCTTGCTTGGGCAACAATGGCGAAGCCATGCCCGAGCAAGCGCGGAGTGCTGGGCGTCCGAGTGAGCATAGCGAGCGGCTTGAACGCCTTGTTAGCTGAAAATCTCTGATTCCAACCTAGCGACATCAGACGCCAACTGGTTTAACTCATTTTGAAACTCGGTAGCAGAAAACGCTACCACATGCTGCCATAGCTGCATGTCTCTTGAACGCGGATAACGGAGCGCCTGATCTTGTTTGTATTCTTTCTTATGCGTTTTCATCCGATCCAATTGTTCCGATTCTGATGACGCCCCCAGCACTTCAACAATGAAGGGAGGATGCCATGCATAGGCATCACCTACATAGGCTGCCTTGAATTGTGCAAAGAGTGCATCGATATCGTGACTAAGCTGCGTACTCGAATTCGCTTTGAACAGAGTCGCCTTGAGAAAAAGCTCGACTGAAAGTCGGGCATTAAACATGCAAGCGCACCCATTTTCATATGTATGTTCGTCAGGATTTTCAATGAGATCTCGACAGATAACCCGAGCCGCACGCAAGTAAGCTTTCGAGAAAGCGAGAAATTGTTCTGGCGTATCACGATCTGCTCCTTCCCAAGAATAGGTTTGCACGGCTTTCTCCTTTTCAGCTAACGGGGCGGCGGATAACCGGCAAGCCCGGACAAAACGCAGTTTTGGACGGGTGATGTCCGGTTGATCCGCTGGTTGTGCGGCGCTTCGCGCCGTGCAATCAGTGGATGCCGATCCGCCGCCCCGTTGCCGCGGGCGCGAAGCGTCCGCGGCAACAAGTGATTATACGATTTCCGCCTATCTACCATAATCTGTCATCATTGACAAGAATCCATTGATATTGCTAGCCTTTACTAGTCGTATAACATTCATCGCAGATCCTATCGCCCTGGAAATCCACATGTTCACTGTCCCCCCGGAGCTTACTCAGCGTTATGAGACGCAGTTGGCACAGCAGAACATTCTGACCGGGCAGCGTCCCCACTATCATAAGTGGCTGCGCTATTACCTGGACTTTTGTAACAAGTATAGCTTTGCATCGACGGATCGGCAGAGTTTGCCCGCTTTTCAAAACAAATTGCGGGCCAAGCATCAGCCGGAATCCCTGTGCCAACAAGCCAAACATGCCGTGTCGCTTTATTGGGAGACAGTTTCTCCCGCCACCACTGAATTGCGCCCCACAGTGGACACCAATACCCGGCAGGGTGTAGAGACTCGAAGTGCCGCTCACGAAGTCCGCGAGCACACCTTCCACCAGCCTTCGATGAGGAAACTCCCGACAGAACGGCTCATGTCGCCGCCCCCACCGGCTAAATCTACCCTATCGCCAGAAGAGAGAAGGGCGCCTTTGCAAAACGACCCGATGGATTCAGCCGGATTCAAGTTGACTGGAGCCAGTTGGGTGTCCATCTACGATGGATTGACCTCGGCAATCCAGGTCCGGCATTACTCTCCCAAGACCTTGCATGCCTATAAAATCTGGACCCAGAAATTCCAGACCTTCACGAAAAGCAAAGATCCATCGTCATTATCAATGGACGACGTCAAAGGATTCTTGAGTTTTCTGGCGGTCACCAAAAAGGTGGCGGCATCCAGCCAGAATCAAGCCTTCAATGCTTTGCTGTTTTTATTCAAACATGTCCTCGAAAAGGAGTTTGGCAACGTCGAAGGCGTGGTCCGCGCCAAGCGCAAGCCCTCCATCCCGGTCGTATTGTCGCGCGAAGAAGTGGACCGGATCATCGCCCGGCTCGATCCGCCCTATGCACTGGTAGCGAAGCTATTGTATGGATGCGGTTTACGGCTCTTCGAGTGTTTAAAGCTGCGGGTGCAAGACTTGAATTTCGCCATGATGATTTTGACCGTGCATGATGGCAAGGGCCAAAAGGATCGCACGGTGCCGTTGCCGCAGGCGCTGGTACCCGAGTTGCAAGCGCAATTGGACCAGGTCGCGCGGTTCCATGAGGCGGACTTGGCTGCCGGCTACGCGGGAACCTTTTTACCGTCGGCGCTGGCCGGGAAATACAAACGAGCGCCCAAGGAACTGGCGTGGCAATGGTTGTTCCCAGCCATGACGCTGACGCTCATGCCGGATACCCAGGAATATTGGCGCTACCATTTGCATGAGCGGCAGGTGCAGAAGGCGATCCAGGAAGCAGTGCGGCGAACCCGGATTCCCAAACGAGCTTCCGCGCATACCTTTCGCCACAGCTTCGCCAGTCATTTGTTGCAGGCGAACTACGATATTCGCACTATCCAGGAATTGCTGGGGCACAGCGATGTGCGCACCACGATGATTTACACCCGCACGGTGCGGAGCATTACC